>NZ_MQVR01000099.1 GCF_001907295.1 Bowdeniella nasicola | reverse complement strand
GCTTCATCACTACAATCATCACAGACCCCATACCGGGATCGGTGGTCTTACTCCATCAGAACGCGTTCACAACCTCACGGGGAACTACAGCTAGCCGCCCTGCAGCGCGCAACCGGGATTCGCTCGTGTACGACGAGGCTGCCGGTGCGACCCGCGACGAACGCCACCGCGTGCCTCGCGAAAGAACTCGGCACCTGTAGCGCGCCCTGCGTCGATCCCGACGCCACCGACGCCTACCGCGCCGCCGTCGACCGCGCTCGGTGCGCCCTTGCCGGGGACTTCACTCCGGTGCTCGCCACGTGCCGGGACCGGATCGCACAGCTTGCCGCTGCCGAACGTTTCGAGGAGGCGGGCGCGGAACGTGACCGGCTCGCGGCAGCGCAGCGCGGTGCCCGACAATTTGATCGGCTGCTGCCCTATCTCCTGACGCCCGAGATCGTCGCAGCTCGTCCCAATGGCGATGGCAGCTGGGAACTCGCACTCGTGCGTTATGGGCGCCTTGCCGCATCCGTCCGCCTGCCGCGAGGCAGTGCAGTGGCACCCTATCTGCAAGACGCTCGAGAACTCGCCGAAGATGTCCCCGTGCCCGCGCATTACGCCGAGCGCGCCAGCGCGGAAGAAACCGCACTGATTGCCTCCTGGTGCGAACAGGACGGAACGAGGCTCGGACACATCAGCGAATCTCTCGCCCCCTTCGCAAGCCCCATCGGCTCAGCGCTCTCCCCCGCATTCGAGCTCGCTTCCCTTTATGACGTCGAGGAATACGCCAGCGCGTAGCTGATGAGAGACAATAGAGCCCGAGCCCACTACCGCCCTGAGGAGAAGCCCATGATTACCGCTATTGTCCTGATCGATGCGGAAGCTAACCGGATTCCGGAGGTCGCGAAGGAAGCGGCCGAGCTCGAGGGAATTTCCGAGGTCTTCTCCGTTACCGGCGATATCGATCTCATTGCGATCGCACGCGTCAGCGCACACGAGGAACTCGCGGGGGTCGTCGCCGATCGACTCTCAAAGATCGACGGTGTCATCAATACGCGCACCTATATCGCGTTCCAGACCTACTCCAAGGGCGACCTCGAAGAGGCATTCTCGCTCGGACTCGGCGATTAAGAAGCGGAGAACTCAATCCAGCGGTGTAGCACGTCGTTTGCGCGGCCATCACGCAAAACCTGCATCGCCCGCGCGAACTGCGGCGTCAATTCCTCCGTGATAGTCCCGCTCCCGCCTTCGGCCGCCACGAGTGCAGCGGCAGCATTCAGCGCGACGGTCTGAGCCACGATGTCGTCGCTGCCCGACATGACCCGACGGGCGACGTTCGCGTTGTACTGCGCGTCATCGCCGCGCAGATCAGCAACCGTCGACGGCTCGAGGCCGAGGTCGGTCGCATCGAGCTCGGCGTAGTGCACCTCGCCATCGCGCACGCGCCACACCTGATTGATTGCGGTCGACGTCAGTTCATCGAGGCCATTGCTGCCCCGGAAGACCACGGCACTGGTGCCGCGTTCGGCGAGCACCCCCGCGACGAGCGGGGCATGCTTCGCATTCGACACGCCAATGGCGCACGCCCGTGGCCGTGCAGGGTTCGTGAGCGGGCCGAGCACGTTAAACGCTGTCCCGACTGCTAGCTCTCGCCTGGTCGGGGCCGCAAAGCGCATCGACGGGTGAAAGAGGTTCGCGAAGAGGAAACAGATTCCGACCTGTTCAAAGCCCCGAGCGACCTTCTCGAGCCCCATGGTGAGGTCGACGCCTAGCGCCTCCAACACATCCGCGGAGCCCGATGCCGAGGAGGACGCACGATTGCCGTGCTTCGCGACGCGCACCCCGGCGCCCGCGATGACGAGCGAAGCCATCGTCGAAATATTGACGGTCTTGGCTCGATCTCCCCCGGTGCCCACAATGTCGACAGCGCCTTCGGGGATATCGATGGGATTGGCGTGCCCGAGCATCGTGTCGGCAAGTGCACGCAGTTCCGCGACGGACTCGCCCTTGGTGGCTAGGCCAACGAGGAAAGCCCCCAGCGTGGCCGGATTGACCTCATCGGACATGATGCGATCCATTGCCCAACAGGTTTCGTCATAGCCGAGGTCGCGCCCCGCAATGATCGCTGCCAGGAGATCCGGCCAGGTCCGGGCCTGCTCGGTCATAGCTTGCGTTGGATCTCAGCGATCTTTTCTTGCACGTCACGCGGGTTCAGCGGGGCGGCAAGGATGTCATCGGCTTCCGACCAGTGGGCAAGCCAGGTGTCCTGCGGGCGACCAATGAGGACGAGGATCGGCGGGCAGTTGAACACTTCCTGCTTGAGCTCCTTGCACAGCCCCATGCCGCCGACCTTTGCGGCTTCACCGTCGAGGACCAAGAACGCGTAGTCGTTCTCAGCAACCTTCGATTGCACGGCTGCAGCAGTCGCCGTCTCATCCCAGCGAATCATGGGAAGGCCTCGAGCCGCGCGGCGGCCCACGGCACCGATGACATCGGCACGCGTCGTCGAGTCATCGCTATAGATCAAGACATCGATGTATTCGGGCTGCTGCTCATCCATGGAAATGTCCTCCTCGGTCGGTCTGACCCCATGCTAATCGCGGTTGCGACTCAAGAGGTACTTCGGTCCCACGGCCGCGCTCACGCGACCAAGGTCACACCAAGAAAAGCCGGTGTCAAATACGCCGGGTTTTAGGCCTTTCGACCCACACACCGGAACAAAATGTGTGGAATGAGCCCGAGATGGGACATAATGACACCGTGTCGTCATCATCAGTCGCCATGCGCAAACCCCGTGTCGAGGTGAACCGACCGAACACCCTAGCGGTCGGCACCATTGTTTGGTTGTCCAGCGAACTTATGTTCTTCGCTGGACTCTTCGCCATGTACTTCTCGCACCGATCTGCATCGAGCGAGATTTGGCCGGCGAATACCGCAATGCTGAACTTCCCGTTCGCCTTGGGCAACACCACGATACTGGTGCTGTCCTCGATCACGTGCCAGATGGGCGTGCGGGCAGCAGAGAAGTTCCAGCGGGCGCGTACCGGCGCATTATGGAACGTCAGCAAGTGGGGCGTCATCGAATGGTTCACCCTGACCTACGTCATGGGCGCGATCTTCATCGGTGGCCAGGTCTACGAATATGCAGAACTCGTGCACGAGGGCCTGCATATCGGCGCGAACCCCTATGCGTCCGTCTTCTTCATCACGACCGGCTTCCACGGCCTGCACGTGATCGGCGGCCTTATCGCGTTCCTCTTCGTACTGGGACGCACCTTTGTCGCGAAGCGCTTTACCCACCACGAGGCGACCACCTCCATCGTGTGCTCGTACTACTGGCACTTCGTGGACGTCGTGTGGATCGTACTGTTCTTCATCATCTACGTCATTAAGTAACCGCCCCTACTACCGACAAGGACCTATATTGTGAAGGCTCTTGCAGCAGGACGGCGGAGCAAGCGGGCTCCCCTCATCCTCTTACTCCTCGCGCTGCTTCTTACCGGTTGGGTATACGCGGTGTTTACCCCGTCCGCCGACGCCGAAGCTGGCTCGGCCGCAGAGGTGAAGAAGGGCGAAGCCCTTTTCCAGTCCAACTGTTCCACCTGCCACGGCAACATGGGTCAGGGCACGGACATCGGCCCCTCGCTGATCGGTGTGGGCGCCGCCTCCGCTGACTTCCAGCTGTCCTCCGGCCGCATGCCGATGGCGGCCAACGGCCCGCAGGCGCCGGTGAAGACCCCGACGTTCAACGAAGAAGAGATCGCGGCCATGTCCGCGTTCGTCGGTTCCCTTGGCCCCGGCCCGCATATCCCCACTGACGACCAGGTCGATCCCGCCAAGGGTGACGCCGCTAAGGGGATGCAGCTGTTTAGGACCAACTGCGCCATGTGCCACAATGCCGTCGGCGCCGGCGGTGCCCTCTCGCACGGTAAGTATGCGCCCGCGCTGTATGAGGTGACCCCGCGTCAGATTTACGAAGCCATGCTCACCGGTCCCCAGTCCATGCCGGTTTTCAACGAAGCCTCCGTGACTCCCGAAGGCAAGCGCGACATCATCGCCTACCTCATGGAGCAGCGTGATCCTTCACCGGGCGGCCTATCCCTCGGCTCCCTTGGCCCCGTCTCGGAAGGCGTGTGGGTCTGGGTCGTTGGCCTCGGTTCCCTCATCGGTCTCGCAGTTTGGATTGGAGCTAAATCCTCGTGAGCATTCACCACCCCGATTTCCTCTCAGATGCGACCAACTCCGAGGTAGCCGAGCCCCAGGCTCACCCGGAACGCTTCGAAAACCCCGGCCTGCCGCCGCATAAGGAGCGCCTGTCCGACCTCGACGACAAGGCCGCCAAGCGTGTCGAGCTCCAGGTCGTTGGACTGCTCGTCCTGTCGATGGTCGCAGCCATCGCTGGCATCGTCGGCTACTTCATGTTCAACCCGAGCGAAGGCGCCAGCGCCGTGCGCTACTCGACGCTGTCGATCGGTGCCGGCCTCGGCCTCGCCATGCTCCTCATCGGCGTCGCCGCCGTTCACTGGGCCAAGGCCCTTATGAACGATGCGGAAATGGTCGAAGAGCGCCACCCGATCCCCTCGGATGACAAGACGAAGGAAGAAGCCGCCCAGCTCCTTTCCGAAGTTACCGCTGACGCCCGCATTGAGCGCCGCCCGCTGCTCAAGGGCGCGCTGGCCTCCGCCCTGCTGCTTGCTCCGCTGCCGTTCGCGGTGCCGCTTATCGGCAACCTGTCCTCGGATTGGAACATCTCCAAGTTCCGCCACACCGCGTGGGCGAACCGCCCCGCCGGTGCGCAGGGTCGCCGCCTGGCCCGCGATCCCGAAGATGAGCCGATCCGCGCTGCCGATGTCACCATCGGCTCGGTCTTCCACGTCATTCCTCACGAGCTCGGCAAGCTGCCCGGCGAAGAGCACTTCATGGAAGAAAAGGCCAAGGCCGTTGTGCTCCTGGTCCGGATCGACCCGAGCGAGCTCATCGAGGAAGAGGACCGCAAGGACTGGTCCTATGACGGCATCGTCGCGTACTCGAAGATCTGCACCCACGTGGGCTGCCCCGTGGCCCTGTACGAGCAGCAGACGCGCCACCTGCTGTGCCCGTGCCACCAGTCGACCTTCGATATGAGGGATGGCGCGAAGGTGGTCTTCGGACCTGCCAAGCGAGCGCTGCCGCAGCTGCCGATTACGGTCGACGACGAGGGTTACCTGATTGCGACCTCGGACTTCCATGAACCTGTCGGACCGAGCTACTGGGAGCGCCTGAAGTGACGACTCAATCAACTTCCGCAGCGCAGATGAAACCGCGCAAACCGTCGAAGGCAGCGCAAACCGCTGACTTCCTCGACTCCCGCACCGGTGCCGCGAAGGCGGTCAAGGAGTTTGCTCGCAAGCTCTTCCCCGACCACTGGTCGTTCCTGCTTGGCGAAGTCGCCCTGTACAGCTTCATCGTGCTTGTGCTCACGGGTGTCTTCCTCGCGATCTACTTCGTGCCCTCGATGGCAGAGGTCCACTATCCCACCGACCAGCTCCCGGCCTCGATGCAGGGCGTGGAGATGTCGGAGGCGTTCAAGTCGACCCTGGAGATCTCGTTTGAGGTCCACGGTGGCCTGTTGATGCGCCAGATGCACCACTGGGGTGCGCTGCTGTTCATGGCCGCCATTACGGCCCACATGTTCCGCGTGTTCTTCACGGGCGCGTTCCGTCGTCCGCGTGAGCTGAACTGGGTCGTGGGATTCACGCTCCTGATCCTCGGCCTGGGCGCGGGCTTCACGGGCTACTCCCTGCCCGACGATGTGCTCTCCGGTAACGGCCTGCGTATTGCCGATGGTGTCGCCAAGTCGATCCCGGTCCTTGGTTCCTACATCTCCTACGGCCTGTTCGGCGGTGAGTTCCCCGGAAAGGTCATCATCCCGCGCCTGTTCACGGCACACATTCTGCTGATACCCGGACTGATCCTCGCGCTCGTGTCCGTCCACCTCATGATGGTCGTCGTGCACAAGCACACGCAGTACCCCGGCCCGGGCCGCACCAACAAGAACGTCGTGGGTTTCCCGGTCCTGCCGGTGTACGCCGCGAAGGCCGGTGGCTTCTTCTTCATCGTGTTCGGCGTCATCGCGCTCATGGGCGCGTTCCTGTCGATCAACAACGTGTGGAACTACGGCCCCTACGACCCGTCACCGGTCTCGGCTGGCGCCCAGCCTGACTGGTACATGCTTTTCCTGGAAGGCGCGCTGCGCCTCATGCCGGGACAGACCGAGATCGTCATCGGAGGCTACACGCTTTCGCTGAACATCCTCGTTCCCGGCGTGGTCGTTCCCGGCATCCTGTTCACTGTCCTTGGCGCCTGGCCGTTCATTGAGAAGGCTGCCACGAAGGACACCGGTGAGCACCACCTCCTGGATCGCCCCCGCAACGTCCCCACCCGTACCGGTGTTGGCGTCGCGATCATTACGGCGTTCCTGATCCTCGCAGTTGCCGGCTCCAACGACCTCGTCGCCACCCACCTGGGGCTCGATCTGAACTTCATCACCTGGGTGCTGCGAGTGTTCTTCTTCGCCGGCCCCGTCCTCGCGTTCTACTTGACGAAGCGGATCTGCCTGGCGCTGCAGCGTCGCGACCGCGAGCTCGTGCTGCACGGCCACGAAACCGGTCGCGTCGTACAGCTCGAAAATGGCGCGATGATGGAGGTGCATCGTCCCCTCGATCCCTACGAGCGTTGGAAGCTCGTGTCGTTTGAGGACAAGGCTCCCCTCGAGATCGAACCGGAGCTCGACGCGAACGGTATCCCGCGCAAGGGTTACAAGGCCGATCGTCGTCGCCAGCGCTTGTCGCGCTTCTTCTACGAAGACCGCATCCGTCCCGTCACGCCGGCTGAGCTTGCGGCAGCACACGAGGAACACGCTGAGATTGCTTCCACGTCGGTTGCGAAGCTCAACCCGGACGAGCGCGACGCCGTCACGCGAGCCCTGACGAGCCGCGAGGACGCGCATACCTAAGCGTTCCTCGGCCTAACATCAGTAAGCGGCCGGATTCCCCCTAAAGTAGGCGGAATCCGGCCGCTCGCCATTGGCTGAACGGGTCGCAATCTAGGACTTTAGGCCATAGATTAGAAGGGTGAACGTCTGCTCCGCATCCGGCGACGCAGAACGATGAACAGGAGAATTCATGGCTGTTTACACCCTGCCCGAGGTCAAGTCCCTTGTAGTGGTGTAACGGCGTTTTCCTCTCGTTTGGGGTTTTAGCTTGCTAGTGCGGGCGTGTCGGTATCGGTCATGGTC
>NZ_MQVR01000098.1 GCF_001907295.1 Bowdeniella nasicola | reverse complement strand
ACGACCATGACCGATACCGACACGCCCGCACTAGCAAGCTAAAACCCCAAACGAGAGGAAAACGCCGTTACACCACTACAAGGGACTTGACCCAGGTACGACGACGGTTACCGTCCTTTTGGTACTCCTTCGGCGTGTAAGTCGACATGGCTGCATACCGCGGGTTGCGGAGAATGCCGAGCACGGTCGAAGGTGACCACGGGCCGTCGGGCTTTGGATCTCGCGGCTCGTACAACCGGTTTTCCTCCTCCGCTCGGACCTTCCGGGCTTGCTCGCGCTCCAACGACACCGTATGAGTGTGTTTTGGGAGCGCGGGCAAGCCCTTAATGACCTCGGTGCCGCTGAGCGCTCGGGCAAGCGAGCGCAGCGATTCGGGATGTTCTGCTCTGCTGAATAGTGCATAGATTGCTCTAACTGCGTCGGCCTCGTGCTCGATCACGTCGCCGTTAACTGCGTACCCAAGCGGTCGCATACCCTTCGGGGCACGGCCCATCCTGGCCCGTTGCTGCTGCGCCTTGGACTGTCGCTTGCCCTTGCGCACAACCTCTGCGCGCGCCACCTGGATTTTGATCCCGGCGATCAGCAGTCCGTTTTCGTTCGTCAGGTCCACGTCACCGGACACGGACTTAAGCAGAAGCCCTCGGGACCGGGCGGCGTCAACCCAGTCCTCCATCTGCCGTGGCTGACGTGTCAGTCGGTCGAGGTCCCAGCACACGATCGCGTCGAATGCACCTGCTTTATAGTCGGAGACCATGCGGTCATAATCAGGTCGAGACTTAGTGGCGTCCGTGGCGCTGAGTGACTGGTCGATGTACGTCTCCACAACAGTCCAACCTTCGCGCTCAGCGAGACATTCGCAATCCTCGCATTGACGCTAAATGGCGAGCCCGTCCATCTCGCGGTCGAGGGATATTCGTAGGTAGATGGCTGCCTTGCGTGATGCAGTCGATGGCACGTTCATGTATCCAGACTAGAGCCTAGACGTAAGCGATGTTCGGCACTTGCTAGAGCCGACGTCCTCTGTGCACCTCGCCACTGGACAGCTCAAGCCTCACAGCTGTCAGTGACCGGTACCGTTGATTCGTCTGATTAATGTCTCGAACCGATCGAGCGTGACGTCACCAAGGCTGTCCCGCATTTCCGTGTCACGTAAGAGCACATCGGCCGGACGGTAATGGTCATAGGCTCCTCCACTGAGGTCGGTGAGACGCTTCACGATGCGGTCGCCGTGCCCGAGATCGCTTAACGACACCGAAGTTCCGAAGGCCGCGTTATAAAGAGCGAGATACTCGTCCTCCTCGAACAAGTCCTCGATGTCGGAGTGCCGCCGACTAGTCACCTCGCTCACCTGGATGATCCGGTCGCGCTGGAGTCGGGAGGCGTCCACCGCCTTCTGCAACCGATCAGCACCTTCGGTGCCCGCGTCAACGAGCACGGTAACGTCCAAGCTCTGCCCCATGAGCGCGACGAAAGCCGGGATGTTGGACGCTCCGCCTGCGGGCAACACTCGCCAGCGTTCGTCCAGCCCAGTACGACCGCGATCGATGAGAATCCTGCTGATCGTGTCGAGGTAGATGTAGTCGCTCGGCCCCTCGACAAGGAGGTTCCACGAGCCGATGAAGAGGTGCTGCGCTACGTCGTAGCCTAGCGCCGCTTGCAGTGGAAAGAGGCTGCCTTCCCCGACCGTAAGCGCCTCACGGGTGACTGTTGAACCAATCTTAGGCCCGCCGTCTTCGACGATCCGGACGCGGTCGATCCTGTCGGTCTCGACCATGAAGGGGCTGTGCGTCGTGTAGAGGACCTGGACGGCCGTCGCCAGCCGCTCGTTGATGAACCGGACGAAATCCGCCTGAGCACGGGCGTGCAGCGTCAGCCCCGGCTCGTCAAGCAGGACGACCACGGGCTCCTTGCGGCTCTCGAACTCGGTGAAGGCCGCAAGAAAGGAGAAGAACCACCGGAACCCCGAGGATCTCTGGGCGAAGTTGTTGGTGAAGGAGTGGCGCGTGTCCTTGACTCGGATGTCGAGGTAAGTCTTCTCAACCGTGTGCTTCTGAGGGTTGATCGTCTTAATCTGACGGTCGATGTCGAACTCGACCTGGAGGTTGTCGTTCTGCTTCCAGAACTCAAACACTTGCTCGGTCAGCTCGTGCCCAACCGCTTCGAGCTCCGACTTGCGGTCCTCGTAGTCGCTGCTCGCCATCGCTGTCGGTGTCGTACTGGCGAGTCGCAGAAGAGCGCGTGCAGTCTGATCGGCTGAGGAGCCGACCTGCTCGTCCTTTTCGGCGAGGTGATTAATGTCGATACGGCCGTCCAGCTGCGAGTAGTCGGAGAAGTAGAAGAACTTGGGAAGCCTACTCTTGAGCACGGCCACGGCCACAGCCCAGACGTCCTTACCTGGGAGGGCAGCAACCGCCTCCCGAATACTGGCGATCTCAACCGCAGTCTTCTCGTGCTGCTTATCAGTCTCGTCGGAGACAAGCTGCGCGCAGATCGCTTCGATTCCGTCAAAATCAGAGACGTCCTTGAACTGATCTGACGTCTTCTTCCGAAGCTCCAGGCTCGACAACAGATTCTGGACCGCGCGTTTCGTGTCGAGCGGGATGTTCCACGTCGTCACGTCGGTGTTGTACTTGCGAGAAACAGTAATCTCCCGGGCGGTGAAGACGCCTGCTCCGACTTCAGCCTCAAGGAGTTCAATATCGGCCGTCTCCAAGGTGAAGGTAGCAGAGATCGGAGTAGCGTCATCGATGACGCCCTCGCGCCGGTCTTTGGACAAAAGCCAGCGAGGGTAGTCACGCTGCTCATCGAAGTCTTCGCCGTCAATCGGGTTCAGTCGGTGAAGAGCGGAGAGTACCGCTGTCTTACCTGACTCGTTCATCCCGACTAAGCACGTGACCGCGTCATCGACGTCGATCTCGCTTGTGTCGATGATGTTGCGAAACTTTCGGACCCGGAATTTCGACAGTTTCATGAATGGCCTCCCTCAAATATCTTCTGGAATGCGGGTGTAATTAGTCCCGTATGCCGCATAAAGTTGCTTAATTGAGTCACTGTCCGGCTGAGCTTCATAGACCGCGCGGCGGATCTTCGAGCTCTTCAGATCCAGACCGACGAGAGCGTCGTCCTTCTCGACCCCGACTGCAATGATGCGGTCGAATCTATCTCCGTGCTCGTCGGCGTACTCGGCCAGCGCCTTGAGCTTCGGGCCCGAATCTCCCAGGTGCACACCGTGGGGATCGACGATCGATGGTAGGAGGCCTTCGCTGGTTCTGTGGACGAATACGAAGTCGGGCTGCACAGACTTCCATGTGTCGCCGGACTTGTGCGCGATCCGCAGGGAGTTCCTCCCAGCGGACGAGGGGTTTCGGTACCAGCCCTCGAGCGTGCCGAAGCTTTGCTCGTACTGGATCGTCGCACGCTCCCAGCGATTCCTTGCCATCTTCTGCTCAAGCGGGTAGTCGCCAGTCGACGTCGAGAGCAAGTGCTTCTTCTCTGTGGGCAGGGGCTTCATATCCGTGTCGACGGAGTCGACGCGCTCGTCAGTCTTGATCTCGACGCCATCTCGTTCCGGCTCCCGCGCCATGTTCTGGATCGCCTCGTAGGACGGCTTCCGCGAGTCGGGCAGTCTTGCGATGTCGCTCGCATTGGTCGTCAGCCAAAGACGCGTGAGTGAGTCCGCCGCGTCCTCCACGGACTTCTGCACGTCTACGTCAATGAACGCCAGAGCAGCCACGCGCGCCCGAATCAGCGTGATATCGACGCCTGTCGGATCACCGGCCTCGACCCCCTCATTGATCGCCGCCTGCATATTCCGGCCGAGGTAACGATTGACCACCGAAGCGGTGAGGATGCTTCTGAGGTGCCGCAGAGCATCATCGACCGTTGCCGCGTCGCTATCCCGCGTGTCGAGCGAGTCCGTCGCCTCGTACTTGCCTCGCTCCACCAAGATTCGGCGGATGTCCGCGGTCATAATCAGTTTTGTCTGCTTGTCGATCTCGCCGGAGTTTGCCTCAGTGATGTTGTCGAGCACCGAGAACATCGCCTCGTGAGCGAGGCGGTCGGCGTTGGCCACCAGCTCGTCCTGGGCGAGCGCCTGCGCCGCTTTCAAGAGCCGCTTGATAGGACGCGGTGCGGCAGTAGGCTTCCGGAACGACGGCAGGTCTCGGACGAGCTGAAACACCTCGTCGGGCACATCGTAGTTGCGCTGCAGCTTGACCGGCTTGAGCATGACCTTGTTGATGGCCGCGCCGCGCTCGCCCGAACGCGGCGCGCGCATGCCCATGATCTCCTCGGCGACAATCTTCGCCGTCTCCTTGTCGAAGTAGGGCAGGTAGCATGATGCAGTGTTCAGCCGCTCGACGCTGGTCTCCTGGGCCAGCGGCGTGCGGACCATGCGTCCGAGCAACTGCGTGACATAGGTGTCGTCGTGGGCGGAGCGCAACGAGACGAGGACTTCGGCGCGTGGGCAGTCCCAGCCGGTGGAGACCGCGTCCTTGGCCAGGAGCACGCGGATGCGGTGGTCGTGCTCGACTTCCTGCGGCGCGACCTTCGGTATCTCGTACGCTCCTACCTCGATCGTCGCGCGGTCTCCGAGGACGTGGGCCACGCAGTCCGCGGGCATGTCTGGCCAGTGCTTGCGGATCGTCTCGAGGACGAGATGAATGGTCTCGTCCTCCTCGCGGCGGCCTTTCTCGGTGTCGCGCTCCCCCGCGCTCTTGTTCGGGATCTGTGCCACGAGCAGTGGCACGACAGGGTCAATGCCCTGCTCGCCGCAGTACGCGTCCCACGTCTCACAAACCTCGACAAAATCGAGGGTCGCGTCACGGACCATGGTGGTCGAGAAATCGCCGGCTTCGTTGGGGATGTCAAGGGTCAGCGCGTTCTTCAGCAGGCCGGAGTCCTGCACGACCTGGGGGTGGATGACAACGTTCTTCTCCTTGGTGAACGCGTCAGCCCTGGCCATCGCCTCGTCGAACCGCTTAACGGTCGCCGAGATGCCCCACACGATCGGCACAGCCGGGCTGACACCGTCGCCGCTGATGATCTTCTGCACGATCGTCTGCTCGTCGCTCGTCTGTGTCTTCATCCCCTCGTGCGCCTCGTCGAGCACCATGTAAAGGGTCTTGTCCTCGTCCTTGATCGTGTTCGCGAGGATCTCCCAGAACGTGAAATGCCGGGTGTCCGTATGCTTAACGAAGTCGGCCTTCTTCCCCAACTTGTCGGGATTGATGAAGTACACCGTCCCGGTGCTCAGCGACTCTTCGGAGTACGTCTTGTCGAGCAGCACCAGGTCGCCGGATGGTATGCGATCGGCGCACTCGATGAAGCGGCTCTTCGTCTGCGCATTGAGCGCCGGGTCCTTCGACACCCACAGCACGACCGCCGACGGGTCAGGCTCGACGTCGAACTCGTCGCTGCCGTGCAACAGCGCTTCGATCACGGTCGCCGCGATCACCGTCTTGCCGGAACCTGTCGTCGACGACAGCGCGAACGCCGTCCGGCGCTGCCGGTTGTGCCAGTCCTCGCGCGCGTACCCGAGCGTGGTAAGGATCTTGCCGACCGCTTCGGTCTGGTAGTCCTTGAGCGTGAAGCGCATCCCTCAGGCCCTCCCTGTGTTGATCTGGAACGTACGCAGGTAGGACTCGTAGAGCCGCACCGACTCCACCCCATCCGGCAGCTGACCGGCGACGGCCTGGTACTGCGTCTCGTCGTCGGTCACGATGTAGGCAATCCTCAGGCCCTCGGTTTTCTCGATCGCTGCGAGGAACGACCGGGATGCATCGACGCTGAACAGGACCGCGTAGGTGTCGGCAACTTCGAAGGTGTCGGTGCGCTCGTCGATCCGACGCCCATAGGATCCGGCCCGCATCCACAGCAGCGGCGCGATCCGCTCGAACGCCATGTTGAGTTCGACCAGGGCTGGGTTCTCGTAGGTGAGCGTGAAGAACTCGACGTTTTCCTCGAAGCCGTCAGACATGGGGAACACGTCGGTAAAGGTGTACTCGTCAGAGATCGGGTCTCCTTCCGGGGTGCACCCGGTCACCGCCGCCTGGATTCGAGGCTTGGTGACACGTTCGCAGATTCCCTGAGAATCCCATTCCTCGTCGCCAGCGCGTAGACCCTTGGCCAGCAGAGCGGCCTCATTGTCGTTCACCTCATTGTTCGTCACCGAGATAGATCGACGTTGGCCTCCGTCCTGCTTGTTCAGGCGCATAACGGCGTGAGCCGTTGTTCCGGAGCCTGCGAAGAAGTCGAGCACGAGTGCATCCGGCTTGTCCGCCACAAAGAATCGGAGCGTGTCCTCGACAGCGTACAGGGACTTCGGAAAGGGGAACGACCGGCCTGGGAGGAACTTTCGCAGCAGCGCGGTTCCATAGTTGCCAGCATTGTGGGACTCACGGTTCCACACCGTCTTAGGACGGACCTTGTTCACCTCGTCCGTAACGGGCCGCCTGAGGACAGGCGTGCCCTGTTCCGTCCACCCGTCGATCACGATTTCGCCCCGATCAAGGCGCTGAACGTCTGCACGGAGCAAGTAGTTCATTGACCATCGCCCGTGCTTCTTGTTGAAGCGACCGACGCGTACAAGTCCTCGTTCATGCAGCTTGAGCACACCGTCACGCCCAACTCGCCATCGTCCTTCGGAACCATCGCTTCGGATGGGCCACACGGCGATCGTCCCATCAGGTGCCTGCACCGTATTCCTGTCCGCAGTCACAGGCAGCAGTGGCTCACCGATCGAAACGACCCGCTTCGCTTCAGGGTCGATGAAGATCGGAAAAAACTGCCGCTCGCGATCGACTCGGCGCGCGTCGGTACCCCGGCGGGTGAGGTTTTCCCATGTGACC
Source organism: Bowdeniella nasicola (assembly GCF_001907295.1). Classification (GTDB taxonomy): domain Bacteria; phylum Actinomycetota; class Actinomycetes; order Actinomycetales; family Actinomycetaceae; genus Bowdeniella; species Bowdeniella nasicola. Next base: position 575 of record NZ_MQVR01000098.1, on the reverse strand, counting down.
TTAATCTCGGTCGGTTCCGGAGTCTCCTCGTCTGCGTCGCGTTCTTCGAGAGTGCTGAGCATGTTGTCGATCCCCCCTGTAGCGGCAGCGGATCCGATGTAAACGCAGAAGATGTACTCTTCCACGCGGTACATCTGGCTGCCACGAGCCTGTCCGGCGGGGGCGATCACCGTAGTCACCATCTGGCGCGGGAAGCCACTGAAGATCTGATCGAGGAGCAGGCCAAGCCGATGGACCTCCTTTTCATCGATTGTCACAATAAGCACGGATTCGCGAGGGTTCAGAAGCTTCTTCGCAATTTTGAGTCGGCGCTCCATGAAAGCGAGCCATTTCGAGTGCGCGTAGCTGTCGCTCGGATCGACGTAGTTGTTGTTGTACTTCCAGTCATTCGCACGAGTGTTGTAGGGCGGATCAATATAGATGCAGTCGACCCGGCCCTGGTATGTGAACAGCATCGCCTCGAGAGCGTGGTAGTTCTCGGCGTAGTTGAGTCCCTCATAGTGGTGTAGCGGGGTGGTCGTGCTGGACAGCAGGGCGGTCACCGCGTGATCCTCGAGTTCATCTTCTACAACTCA
>NZ_MQVR01000097.1 GCF_001907295.1 Bowdeniella nasicola | reverse complement strand
CACGACCATGACCGATACCGACACGCCCGCACTAGCAAGCTAAAACCCCAAACGAGAGGAAAACGCCGTTACACCACTACAAGGGACTTGACCAGTTGCTGTCCCGAATCGTTCACGCGACGCTCCTTCCGTACTGCTCGATATTCTAGCGCGAAGACTGACGCCGGACGGTCACCAGGTGGTCACCGTCCGGCATCGACTCGCTGTTAGCGGGCGGCGGAGCCGTCCTGGTAGTCCTCGTCGCTCTTCTGCCAGGCGAACAGCTTGCGCAATTCCTGGCCGGTCTTTTCCACGGGGTGGTTCTGGCCCTCGGAGCGCAGCCGCTCGAACTCGGGCGCGCCCGCGTCCTGATCGTCGATGAAGCGCTTGGCGAAGCTGCCGTCCTGGATGTCGGCGAGCACGGCCTTCATGTTCTCCTTCACGTCCGGGGTGATAACCCGCGGGCCGGAGACGTAGTCGCCGTATTCTGCCGTGTCCGAGCATGACCAGCGCTGCTTGGTGATGCCGCCTTCGTTGATGAGGTCGACGATGAGCTTCAGCTCGTGCAGCACCTCGAAGTAGGCGATCTCCGGCTGGTAGCCGGCCTCGGTCAGGGTCTCAAAACCGTACTGGATGAGCTTGGAGACGCCGCCGCACAAGACGGTCTGCTCGCCGAAGAGATCCGTTTCGGTCTCCTCGGTGAACGTCGTCTTAATCCCGCCGGCGCGCAGCGCACCCATCGCCTTGGCATACGACAGCGCGAGCGCCCACGCCTCGCCGGACGCGTCCTGCTCGACGGCGATGATCGCGGGCACGCCGCGGCCGTCCTCGAACTGGCGACGCACCGTGTGGCCGGGCCCCTTCGGGGCGACCATGCACACGTCGTGACCCGCGCCGGGCTTGATGTAGTCGTAGCGAATGTTGAAGCCGTGCGCGAAGAACAGCGCCGCATCGGACTTCAGGTTCGGTTCGATCTGCTCGGCGTAGACCGTGCGTTGAGCCTGATCCGGAGTGAGGATCATGACGACATCGGCCTGGGCAACCGCGTCCTCGATCGTGGCGACAGCAAGCCCCTGCTCGGCGGCCTTCGCGCGCGACGAAGAGCCTTCGCGCAGGCCGACCACGACCTCGGCCCCGGAATCCCGCAGGTTGAGCGCGTGGGCGTGGCCCTGCGAGCCGTATCCAATGATGGCAACCTTCTTGCCCTGGATAACGCTCAGGTCCGCGTCGTCGTCGTAAAACATTTCAGCCATGAGGCATATCCTTTCGTGTCGCGGCGCTAGTTGCCGCGGCGGTTGCGTTCGTAGGTTCGATCAGCGAGAGATTTCGCGCCGCGCGCGATTCCAACAGAGCCCGACTGCACGATCTCCTTGATGCCGTAGGGCTCCAAAGCGGTGAGCAGGGCTTCGAGTTTTTGGCTTGCGCCCGTTGCTTCGACGATAACCGCCTCCGGGGAGACGTCGACGACGTGGGCGCGGAAGAGTTCGACGACCTGCAGCACGGCGGTACGCGAGCGGTTATCGGCCTTGACCTTCACGAGCAACAGCTCGCGCTGGACCGATTCGACCTCGTCGAGCTCGACGATCTTGATGACGTTGATGAGCTTATTCAGCTGCTTGGTCACCTGCTCGAGCGGCAGCCGCTCGGCATCGACGACGACGGTGATACGAGAGATCGCATCGTTTTCCGTCGGGCCGACCGCAAGGGAGTGGATGTTGAAGGCGCGGCGCGCAAACAGCGCGGCGACGCGGGTGAGGACGCCCGGCTTGTTCTCGACGAGCACGGACAGCGTGTGGCGATGGTTCGGCTTAGCCATGATCACTCTTCCTCCCACTGCGGGGTCAGGCCGCGCGCGTATTGGATCTCGTCGTTCGATACGCCCGCGGGCACCATGGGCCAGACCATCGCGTCGCGGGAGACCACGAAGTCGATCACGACAGGCCGGTCGGTGATCGCCTGCGCCTGGCGGATCGTGTCCTCAATGTCCTCGGGACGGGTGCAGCGCAGGCCGACGCAGCCATAGGCGTCGGCGAGCTTCACGAAGTCCGGGATCGTGCGGGTTTCGTGCCCGGTTTCGAGGTCGGTGTGCGAATAGCGGCCGTCGTAGAACAGCGTCTGCCACTGGCGCACCATGCCGAGCGAGGAGTTGTTAATGAGCGCGATCTTGATCGGGATGTCGTTCAGGGCGCAGGTCGCGAGCTCCTGGTTCGTCATCTGGAAACAGCCGTCGCCGTCGATCGCCCACACTTCCTTCTCGGGCATCCCGACCTTCGCCCCCATGGCCGCGGGAATGGCGTATCCCATCGTGCCCAGTCCCCCGGAGTTCAGCCAGGTCTTCGGGTTGTCGTAGCGGATGAACTGCGCCGCCCACATCTGGTGCTGGCCGACGCCCGAGCAGTAGATCGCATCCGGGCCGGCGAGTTCGCCGAGCTTCGCGATGACCTCCTGCGGCGCCATGAGTCCGTCATCGGTCGCGGTCCAGCCGAGCGGGTAGTTCTCGCGCAGCGCGTTCAGCTGCCGCCACCACGAGGTGAGGTCGGGCGCGCCGTCGCGGTCGTGCAGATGCTTGATCCCGGGCAACAGGTCGGTGACTACATCCTTGATATCGCCGACGATGGGGACGTCAGCCTGCCGGTTTTTCGAGATTTCGGCGGGATCGATATCGGCGTGGATGACGCGCGCGCCCGGGGCGAACGTCTCGAGGTCGCCGGTGACGCGGTCATCGAACCGGGCACCGAGCGCGACGATGAGGTCCGCGCGCTGCAGCGCCGCGACCGCGGGCACCGAGCCGTGCATGCCCGGCATGCCGAGGTGATTCGGGTGGGTGTCGGGTACGCCACCGCGTCCCATGAGCGTCGTGACGACCGCGGCGTTGGTGAGGTCCGCGAGCGCGGAGACCTTAGCGCTCGCACCAGCACGGATCGTGCCGCCGCCGACGAGCAGGACGGGGCGGCGCGCCGCTTGCAGTTCGGCGGCCGCGGCTTTGATCTGTCGGTGATGCGGTTTGACCATCGGCTTGTAGCCGGGCAGCGAGCGCTGCGGGGGCCAGGAGAAGTCCAACTCCCCCACCTGCGAGGTCTTCGTGATGTCCACGAGCACGGGGCCGGGCCGCCCGGTCCGGGCGATGTAGAACGCCTCGGCGATGCGCGCCGGGATCTCTTCGGGCTTCGTGATGAGGAATGAGTGTTTGGTGACGGGCATCGTCGCGCCGACGATATCAGCTTCCTGGAAGGCATCGGTGCCGATGAAGTTCGCGGCGACCTGGCCGGTGATCGCGACCATCGGAGTCGAGTCCATGTTTGCGTTCGCGAGTGCGGTGATGAGGTTCGTCGCGCCCGGTCCCGAGGTCGCAATACAGACTCCGACACGCCCGGTGGCGGCGGCATAGCCTTCCGCGGCATGGCCCGCGCCCTGCTCGTGGCGGACGAGGATATGGCGCAGCTTGGTCGAGGCGAACAGCGGATCGTAGGTCGGCAGGATCGCGCCGCCTGGCAGGCCAAAGACCGTGTCGACGCCGAGTTCTTCGAGAGCACGAATGACGGCTTGCGAACCAGTCATCCGTTCGGACTGCTGGGGCACTTTGCCCTGTGGAGGCCTGCCATCGGCGGCCGTGCTTCGGGTCATTGTTTTCTCCGCGACACTCGTGCTGCTACTAAAAAACCCTTCACCTGTGGGTGAAGGGCGCGCTATTTCGGGTACGTTACTTTGACCTCGCGCGCCGTGGTACGACGACGAGGGACAGAATAACGAGCTCCATGCGCATGCCGTCATGCTATCGAGGTGACCTGGCGCACGGGACACCTGTCCCACATCATGGGACTTAGACATGGAAGACTAGTGCCTGTCTATCCGTGAGTAGAGGCGCCCTCCCTGCGCTTCCCCACCCTAGAAGGGACGCCAATGCAGACGATCTTTACCGTCCTGGCAGGAAACCAAGTCCTCCTTTTAATGATCCTCCTGGGCGTCGGAATGGCCTTTGGCCACCTCAAGATTCGCGGAATTGGTCTGGGCGCCGCCGCGGTACTCTTCGTGGCGATCGCGCTATCGGCGTGGGGCTATGCGAACGGTTATGAGCTCAAGGTCGAACACGACCTAGGCATCTTGGGGCTCGCGCTCTTCGCCTTTGCGATCGGTATTAACTCCGGTCCGAACTTCTTCCACATGATGCGCACGGCTGCCGGCCCCCTCCTCGGCATGGTCGTCGTCCTCGTCGCCGGCGGCGGTATCGCCCTGCTGGTCGGCAAGGCACTCGGGATGGATATCCCGCTCATCGCCGGTACCTTCGCCGGCGCGATCACGAACACCCCGGCGCTGGCCTCCGCTGGTAAGGCCTCGGGACAGCCGGATCTCGCGACCGTTGGCTACTCGATCTCTTACCTCTACGGCGTCATCGGCATGCTCGTCTTCGCGCAGCTCGCGCTGAACTACGGCAAGCACGACAAGGACACACCCTCGCCGATCGGTAACCGCACGATCCGCGTCGAGCGCGATGACAAGCCGGCGATCGCCGATCTGCAGCGAATCCTTGGCACGTCGCTGCAGTTCTCCCGCCTGCGTCGCGGCGAGGTCGGCCCGATCACGACGCCGCTGCCGAGCGATCAGCTCTTCCGCGACGACCTCGTGACCGTCGTCGGCCCCGAAGAAGTCGTCCAGAAGGCGACCGCCGAACTCGGCCACGACTCCTCACACTCGCTACTATCCGACCGGCGATACCTCGACTTCCGGCGGATTACCGTCTCCGATCCGAAACTCGCGGGCCATCAAATCCATGAACTCGGGCTGGAAGATAAGTTTGGCGCGACGGTCTCGCGAGTGCGCCGCGGCGACGTCGACATGGTCGGCACGCCCGACCTCGTCCTGCAGCTCGGCGACCGGGTGCGCGTCGTTGCCCCGACGTCCCGGATGAAGGGCATTTCGAAGTACTTCGGTGACTCGGCCCGCGGCCTGACCGACATCAACCCGATCGCACTCGGCCTTGGCATGGCGCTCGGCATCCTCATCGGCGAAGCGCCGATCCTCACGCCCACCGGAGCGACGTTCTCGATCGGCTCGGCCGCCGGCACCCTGCTCGTCGGCCTCGTCATGGGCAAGATCGGGCGCATCGGCAAGGTCGTCACCGCGATTCCCTACACCGTGTGCCAGGTCATCTCCGAACTCGGCCTACTGATCTTCCTCGCCTACGCGGGCACCGCGGCGGGCGGCCAGATCCTCAACGCGTTCACCGGTGGCTCCTGGTGGAAGATCTTCATCCTCGGCTTCGTCATCACGACGTTCGTCGGCATCGGGATCTACTCGGTCATGCGTTGGGGCTTCAAGCTCGGTGGCACCCGCACCGCGGGTGTCCTTGGCGGCACTCAGACGCAGCCGGCCGTGCTCGCCTTCTCGAATAACCGCACCAACGCTGACCCCCGCGTCGCCCTCGGCTACGCGATGGTTTACCCCGCAGCGATGATCGTGAAGATCCTTATCGCCCAGGTGCTTGGCGGCCTCTAGGGGCCAGTCCGTTAGCGGGCGGCGACGTCCGTAAAGATCCGACGCGTGCGGGTGGTGTCCTGATCAAAGGCCCACCCGCGGTCGGTAATCATGCGGGAAACCGCGAGCCCGACACCGATCGCGCACACGACGAAGACGACCTGGACCACCTGGGCGAGCGCCGAGGTGACCTCGCCGTTACTCATCGCCGTCAGCGCCCGGTACAGCGGCACGCCCGGAATCATGATGACGACCGCGGGCACGGACAGCGTCACGCGCGAGTACCGCCACAGGATCGACAGCAGTGAGGCGAGCAGTCCGATAAAGAGCGCCGCGAGGCCGACGGCTGCCTGGCTGACGATCGCGGTGTGATCGACCAACAGCAGCCGACCCGTGTTCGTGACGGCGGCGATTCCGGCCGCGGCGGACGCGACCTTGAGCGGTGAATTAAAGAGCATCGCGAAGCCGAAGGATGCGATGAACGACGCGAGGATGCGCAGCAGGTTCAACACGACCGGGCTCAGTTCGGGGCCGACGCTGGGGTTGACATCCCAGTGCAGTGAGGCTGACACGGCCCAGACCGCGATGCCGGTGGATGCGAGCAGAACCGTCACGTAGGACAGCCGCGTGATGCCGGCGAGCAGGTCCATGCGGACGAGGTCGAGAATGCCGGTGACGAGCGGGAAGCCGGGGACGAGAAACAGGATCGCGGAAATGACGCCGGCCTGATGGTTGTGGTCGACCCAGCCGAACCAGTTCAGTGCGGTCACGAACGACGTGTAGATCAGGGTGCCGAGCGCGCCACACAGCATCCACACGCCGAAGTGGTTCATGTGGCGGTGCATCATCTGGCGACGCGTGGCCTGGCCGACGAGGGCCGCGAAGAAGACGACGAGGCATTCGACGAGGCCGCCCTTGTTGAGGAAGGCGAATCCCGCACAGGCGAAGGCGGCGGCGAGCATGTTCGCCACGGCTCCGTACAGTGGACGCGCGCTTTCGATCTCATCGAGCGCGGCGTGGGCGTCTTCCACGCTCATGCCGGGGCGTAGCCCGCGAACGAATTCGCGCAGCCGGTCGATCTTGTCGGCGTCGACGCCCGCGCGGCGCGTCTCACCGATCTCGGTGCGGAACGTGCCGTTGGCGAAGGAGGTCGTCGTGATTTCGGTGAACGTCACCTGTCCGCGATGGGATTCGATCCCGACGGCGTGCGCGAGGCGCGACATCGAGTCCTTGACGCGGAACGCGCCCGCGCCCGATCCGAGCAGCGCGAGGCCGAGTCGCATGACGACACCGCTTTGCAGGGCGAGGCGCTCATGCGGCGGCAGGTCCGAAAACTCCTCGAATCGTGGTTCCTCGGTGGGGTCGCTCGCGTTGTTCATCGTATTCACGGACCTATCGTGCCACTGGAAGGTAAATGATCGGAGGACTGAAGTCTTGCCCCGACCGTCACCGTCGTCACGCACAAAACTATGCGTTCGTTAAAACAGCGCAACCTTGGCGGGAGACGGGAAGATCTCGTCGAGACGCTGCAGCGTCTCGACGGTCAGTTCAACGTCGAGGGCCGCGGCATTGGCTTCGATCTGTTCGGGTTTCGTCGCGCCGGCGATGACGGAGGCGACCTGGGGACGCAAGGCGAGCCATGCGATCGCGATCGCCGATTTGCTCGCGTCGATGTCGTGGGCGAGCTCGCGGAGTTTCTTTAGCTGCTCAAGGTCCGCCTGGGCGAGTTTGTCGCCTCGCGATAGGCGGGATCCTCGCGGCGCCTTCCCGTCGGTGTATTTGCCGGTGAGCAGGCCGGATGCGAGGGGGAAATACGGGAAGATCCCGAGGTTGTAGTTGATCGCCGCGGGCACGACTTCGAGCTCGGCTCTGCGATCGATGAGGTTGTAGTGGGAATGGGAGGAGACAAACGGCGTGAGACCTCGGGCTTTGGCGACCTCGTGCGCTTCGGCGATCTGCCAGCCAGCGCGGTTGAAGTGGCCGATATAGCGGCTCTTCCGGTTCTAGAGTGCGTTGACCCGGGCTGATACAGGGTGTCAGGAAGTTTGTGTGTGAGGCTCTGATCTAGAAGGAGTTTCACCGATAATGACTACGGTGTCACCGAAGAAAAGCCACGACCCGGCG
>NZ_MQVR01000096.1 GCF_001907295.1 Bowdeniella nasicola | reverse complement strand
AAACCTTCATCTTCGGAGGGCCTCGACCCCTTCAACCAGCCGCCACGCCGCAAACCCGAACAACGCTACCTACACCCTGGATTGTGAAGAGCCCAGAAAGGACATGCGCTATGGCCCCAAATCCGGCCCTTGTCATTCGGACCGTTCGCGACGAGGCGGAGCTCGGCTCCGTGATCGACGACTTGCTCGTGCCCGCCTTCCCGCCCGCCGAGCTGGGGTCGCCCGATGCGCTGCGCGAGGCGTGGCGCAACGGCGAGATGGACGTCGTCGTCGCCGTCGCTGACGAACGGCTCGCCGGGGCGGCGATTGCCACGTGGCCGAGCGACCCGCACGAGGTCATCTTGCTGACGTGGCTCGTCGTCGGCCAGGCCGGACGCGGCCGCGGCACGGGCGGCCAGCTGGTGCGCTCGGCGCTCGCTCGCTGGCAGGAGCGCTTCGACCCGCTGCTCGTCGTTGGCGAGGTGGAGGATCCGCGGTTTAATACCGGATCTGCGGCGACGGGCGACCCGGTCGCGCGGCTGCGATTTTACGAGCGGTTGGGCGCGCAGGTCATCGACCTGCCGTTCGTGATGCCGCGCGTCGTCGGCCAGGACCGCGTCGACCACATGCTGCTGCTCGCCCTGTCCGGCCGGGCGCTCAACGATCCCTCGCAGGAGAGTACGGCGGCGCAGGAGAGTACGGCAGCGTACCAGAGCGATGCCGCCGAGTTCGGTCCTGCACTCGAGCGGTTCTTGCGGGCCTACGTCGAGGCCTCCGGCGAGGAGCGCCCCTACCGCCCGGAAATCGAGGTGATGCTCGTCGCCGCGCCCTACACGCGGATCCGCCCACACCATCAAGGATCTTGTCGCGGGACCACTCGCCTGGTACGTTGAAACTGTCGCCCAGTTCGCGAACGTGAGGTACACTGATGTCCCGCATCTTCCCGATCACCCGTCGAATCCTCGAACTCTTCTCGGTGTCACTCGCTATTGCCGCTCTCGCGATTCCCCAGCCCACGGCCTCGGGAATCTCACACAATTCGGCCACATTCAGACCCCCGCCTTCCCCCACCGGAGAGACACCAACAGACCATCCCGAGCCCAGGCGATGGTACGGTGAGGCACCCCCCCAAGTTGATTCGCTGATAGAAAAGCTCGGGGAACTTACCGATCGACACAATGACGTCTTTGCCGGCGTAGCTCTTGCTTTTGATCGTCAAACGGTCAACATTTACACGGCCGCGACGGACTATGACACTCGAGCTCCCGAGGTGGCCAAACTCATCGAGCTCAATTCTCGGCTAGTAAACATTGTTCCTGTTGAACACTCGAAGACAGAACTACTTGAGATTGAACAGGAAGCCACCGCTATGGTAGGCGAAAATAATGTCCTATCATCTTACATTGATGTGACACAAAACCGAGTTGTCGTCGGAGTCTCACCGGATGCTCTAACCAAAGCTCGCTCGACTTTCCGAGAATTCCTCGATGACTCCCCCGTTGTCTTTGACGCTGTGCGCTCTGCACAGGATTCTGTTGGACGGTACGACGACTATCCACGCTACTTCATGGGAGGGGAAATAGTTGCAATGGGATCCTCTTGCAGTACTGGAATCCCTGTCACATTCGATGGCGTTAAGGGATTGCTGACGGCAGGACACTGCCCCGGCAGCAGGTACACTACGCCACAAGGCAAGTTTGTAGGAAACCAATACACAACCGCCTACCCAGGAAATGCATATAAGTATGGAGATTGGAAGATCCTTTACGGAAGCACGTACGCTCCAAACGTTTTTAACGGACCTGCCAATTCTTCAACGGCATCCAACTATAAGATTACGGGAATAACTAAGCGTAGAGTTGGCCAGGAGGTTTGTTCTAGCGGCAGGACAACAGGACAGATCTGTCGCTATGTTATCGAAGCCATAGATAGTTACCTGACAGTGGAGGGCGTACGCTCAGAAAAACTGACCCACATTTATCATGACGGCGACCGCAATGGATACAGTGACTGCAACGGCTGGAGAGACGGCGACTCCGGTGGTCCACTATACGCCACCACAACCACGGCAGGGAGTGTTACAGCTCAAGGCATTGTAAAAGGCGAGTACCGGAATTACCTAGGGAGATGCCGCTATTCATATACCCAATTTGACGGTGTCACAGCCTGGCGCTCGAATGTTAGGTTAGACCGATGATTCGAACCAGCATCACAGCGATTATCGCCGTCGGGCTTCTGTGCTCCTGCGCCGACACGGAAGACGTGCGCGTGCCCACCAAGGCGTTCGTGGGATCCTGGAACTCGGTAGCCATGCGCACGACGGTGGAACGAATAGACGTTAACGGCTCGTGGGTGTGCCCTATCGTCACGCACGAGGGCGAAGAATCGCTTCTCATCCTGCCGCCGGGTTCGACTGGAGCGATCACGCCCGAGGTAAGTTTCACCGTCGACGGATTCACCGTCACCGAAGGGCAAACATTCACAGGCGCCGAACTTCAGAAGTACAACGGTTCGTACGCGTGCGGGGACCGAGAGTACCCGAATGCCGTCCAACTACCAGATAGCCATCTATCGACGCCCTCTCACTAGACGATCGCCGAGATGCCGCATGCGAGCGAGATCGACTCGCCCGCCTCGAGCACGTCCGCGGGGAAGAAACGCTCCCGCACGGGATCAGGCGTCAGATCATTGAACGCCGCCGGCGCACACGTGAGCGGCTCGATCGCGAGCCCGACGCGGTCCCAGTCGGGGATGTCGGGCCGGTCGGCGGTAAACAGCTGAACCCACGGAGCTTCGGTCACGACGCGCACGCCCACGAGCGACGAGCCATCGCCCGGTGCCGCAGCCTCGTCGCCACCAGCCGCACTCCGGCGCAGCTCGATGACGGCCACCTCGTCGCGCCGCCCCGTGAACGCATGATCGATATGCCGCCCCGCCAGGGACACCGGCCGCGACAGGTCGAGGTCCGGCAGCCCGGCCGCGAGCGCGTCGGCCACGGGAATCACCTCGTCGGGCAGCAGCCGCTCCCCGCTCGTCAAATACACCTCGTCGTAAGGCAGCTCGACGCTCATCTCATCGACGCGCGCCCCGCCCACGGTGAAGTACGGATGCATGCCCAGCCCGATCGGCGTCGGCCCCGACATCGCATGCGCCGTGATCGCCCAATCCAGCCCGGAATCGGCGTCCAATCGGTAGGTGACCTCGACGAGCACGTGGTGCGGATAGCCGAGCTGCGCCGGGATTTCGGCGACGAGGCTAATGAAGCTCTCTTCCTGCTCGACGACGGTGAACGGCGCGAACGTCACGAGCCCGTGCAGGGCGTGCCCGCGCTCGACCTCGTTGATCGGCAGCTGATTGTCGGCCCCTGCGAAGCTCCAGCGCCCGTCGATGACGCGATTCGGCCACGGCGCGAGCACGGCGCCGCGGAATTGCGGCCGAATTTCGTCGACCGTCACCGGAGCGACGAGGTCCTCGCCGTCGTAGGTCAGCGCGGCGAGCGAGCCGCCGACGCCCGAAATCGTCGCGCGGTACGGCCCCGCCTCGATGTGGTGCGCCGGCCACATGCGCTGCGCGCCGGGAAAAGCAAACACCTGGGCGGCGTCTGCCGCGTCGTCGTCGGGAAACATGCGGACCTCCTGTGGGACGTTAGTGACGTTCTTCGGGTTCGGTCAACCGGATAATGACGGAGTCGTCGGCCTCGCCCCAGCCGGCGCGCTGGCCGAGCAAAAACATCTGCTCGGTCAGGCCCGCGAGCGGCACGCCGACGCCACTGTGATAGGCGGTCGATGCGACGATCCCGAGGTCTTTGACCATGACGGCGAGCGGGTTGTGGACCGGCGCTGCGGCCGTCGTCGTGTCCGAATGTGCGGCCTTCATCCGCTCCGCGCGTTCCGTCGTGACGAACGACGCGGTATCGGATAGGCGCAGGAAATCGACGACGGCGTCCCGCTCGAGGTTGAGCGCGCGCGCCAGCGACAGCGCCTCGGCCGTCGCGAGGACCTGGACGCCGGCGAGCAGCTGGTTGACGATCTTCATCGCTTGGCCATCACCCGGAGTCGTACCGACGTGGACGATGCGCGCCGCGAGCGTGGTCAGGGTTTCTTCGGCGACGGCGAGGGCGTCGGTGGCGGCGCCGACGGCGATGAGGAGTTCGCCGCGGCGGGCGCGATCTGGGCCGCCGGAGACGGGCGCGTCGACGAGGTGGATGTCGCTGGCCGCGAGCCGCGTCGCGATCTCGCGTGCCTCGGCAACGCCGACGGTGGAACACAACACGACGATGGCGCCCGGCGCGAGGATGGCCGCGATGCCGTCGTCGCCGAACAGGACGTCGGCGACCTGGGCGGCGTCCCGCAGGTTAAGCAGGACGAGGTTAGCGCCATCGGTGGCCTCGCGGGCGGACAGGGCCGACGTGACGCCGTGACGCCACGCGAGTTCCCGACGGGCCTCAGCGATATCGAATCCGACGACGCTGAAGGTCTCGGCGAGGCAGGCGGCGATCGGCAGGCCGGTGGCGCCGAGCCCGATGACGGCAAGATGCGATGCGGCGGGAGCATCTTTGGACTTCGCTGCTTCGGTGGTCTCTGACGCGCCTGCGTCTGCGCCCGCGCGAGTGGAGTCCGCTTCCCCGGCATCGGCCACAGCCGGTGCCGTGCGTGCCTGAAGTGCCCGCGGCGCGATCGCGACGGTCGGCGGAACGAGCCTCGGCTGCCGCGGCGGAATCGGCACGTTCGCACACAGGTCGACGACGTCGGTGAGTGAGTACTCGTCGCCAATCGTCCCGGCATACACCGCGAACGGCACGCCGTCGGCCGGACCACCCTCGGCCTGCCACAGCGACACGGCCCCGGGCAGCAGCGGCCCGCGCACCCACGCGCGCCGAACCCCGAGCGCCCGCGCCACCGTCGTCGCAATTGCACCGCCGCGCGAGACGACGAACCGCAGCGGATGCTCGGCCACGATCTTGCGCACGATCGCCAGCAGCCCGGACGCGAGCCGCCCGTCGAGCGAATAGTCCGTATCCCCCGAGGAGCCGTCGCGCGAGAGCCGCAGCACGACGTGTTCGGCGTCGAGGCCCTGCGCCGCGCGCGCCACGACCTCGTCGATATGCATATCGCGCCGGTGATCGAGCAGCGCGGGCAACGAGATTTCGACCTCGCGCAGGCCGCGCCGCCGCCGCAATTCGCGCAGCTGCCGGTCGGTCAGGCCCGCGGGCTTGCCGACGAGCACCAGCCCGTGCTTCGCGCCCTCGGCCCGGCCGCCTTCGCGCAGCGCCTCGATATCGGACCCGCGCAGCGTCGCCGGCCGATCCTGCCCCAAGTATTCGCGGATAAACGGCGGCGCCACGCGGAACAGGAACCGCTTGCCGCTCTCTTCGGCGCGATACAGCGCCAGGGCAAGCGCCCGCAAATCAGAATCACTGGCGGCATCGACGACGATCGGCATCCCGCCGCGCGCCGCCATGAGAATCGCGGCCACCGCGTCGATGCCCGAACGCAGCTGGGCCAACGTCATGCGCGTAACCGTCGACGCCGCGATCCGTCCGCCCGTGCGCTGCTCGATCCATTCCGGAATGCTCGACGTGTCAAACGCGAACGCCGGATCGGCGGCATATTCCGTCGTCGCCGCCGGATGATAGATGTCCCGCTCCCCACGCACGTAATGGATGGAGTCGACGGTGATGCGCCCCGCGTCGGGGAACGCCGGACACACGATCAGCCCGTCGATGTGGTGATCGGCATCGGCCGCGAGGCAGGAGGCGACGACGTCAGTCTCGAGCGGATAGTGCCCACGCAGCGTCGAATCGGAGCGCAGCGCGACGTCGATGTCGACGCCCAGCTCATCGGCCGCTGCCAGCGCCGCTCGCGTCACGTCGAAGTCGCGATCCTCGGTTTCCGTCGCACTCATCGCACGCGTCCCGGTCACCACGTGCACGCCCGGCGCACCGGTCGCCAGCGCCCATTTGAGATCCTCTTGGCTCCACGCGGTCGTGACGGGCAAACCTGCGACGGACTGGGTTCCCGACGCGTGGTCATCGAGCACGACCAGTTGCCGGGTGCGTCCCGTGCGGGCTTCGCGCACCTGTCGCGGAGTGACGTCGACTTCGGGCGGATAGGCGGAAAGTAGCTCGGCGAGAGTAGGCACGAGGGAAGCTCCTTTACGTCGGCTGCGCGTCCATTGTCCCCCACCGAATGTGACGACGTGCATGACCTCGGGCCCGGATACGAAGGCCCGAGAGTGTTGGCCGTGGTTGTCCGAAGGTGCGTGTCAGTGTGGTTGGCGTCCACAGGTTGCGCTGCAGGGTTGACGAGCGGTCGGCATCTGGTAGTTGATTGGCTTCCAGTTGCTCGACGCACTCGTCAGCTCGATGAGGCGCATTACCTAACGGTTCGTGGAAGGAGGCACCTCATGGCAGCCGCGGCAACGACTCAAGGGTCCCCGAACAACGCGGACTATGACGCCTCGACGCCGAGATTCCAACTCGCCACCGACTGGAGATTCAACCAAAAAATCCACGGCCCACCACCCTTCTAGTGAGGTGGCGAAGCGTGCCGATTAAGCGGGGATGCCGTGGGGGCGGCCGAGCGCGGCCCGCAACAGCACGAGCGTCGTCTCCGTGACCTCGGCGAGGTCGGCGCCGTCGACGACCGCGCGCGCCGCCGCGTCGATCATCCCCTGCACGAGCTGGGCCGCGAGCGTCGCGTCGGGCGCCTTGCAGTCGTGGGCGATCCGGCGCAGCGGGTCGAGCAGGCGTTCATGCCACACGCGAAGCTGGCCGCGATGGCTCTCCGGGATCGCGCTGGCATCGATGAGGCCCGCACAGTAGCCGGTCGCGGCAGAGGCCAGCGACGTGCGGACGTATGCCTCGATTTGTGCCATCGGGCCCTCGTCGGCGTCAGCGATTGCCGCTTCCAGATCGTGCACGGTCTCGGCCATGAGGTGCTCGAGCGCGCCGATGAGGAGGTCGGCGCTGGAGGGGTAGTAGTGGTAGACGGCGGTGCGCGAAATATTGGCGCGCTTCGCGACGGCAGCTGGTGTGAGTGCCTGCGGTCCGCCCTCGACGAGGAGGTTGGCCGCGCTTTGCAGCACCTGTTCTTCGCGCATGGCTCGGTGCTCGGCGACCGTCGACGCCTCAATCTTCGGCACTGTCGCCTCCTTCGATGTGGATCCGGTGGATGGTGAGTCCAATGGATGTCAGTTTAGCCCGCGACGCGGACCGTTTCGGGGCTCGTGTCTGTCATATCACGCGGATTCGCCCTGATTGCGTTCGTCGGCATGCTGAAGCTTGCGCCCAATACGCGCGATACGCACACGCCGCGATCGCTCGCCATGTGCGCGATCGTCTTCTCGCTCATCGAGGCGAACAGCTTCGGCTGGGTACGTCGGCCCGAAGGCGGCATAGCTCTCGCGTGGGCGACGCCCGCGAGCAAATTCCGGCGATTTCGCAGCGCTCGCCCGAGGCAGGCTAGGCGGCCGCCGATTCGCTCATCGACGCCACGCGGCTAAGCGGGCCGCGGGTGTGGTTGCGGGTATGGTCGCGTACTGTTTGTCTACCGGCAGCGAAGGAGACGCAAAGTGACCGACGACGAAACGGCGGCAGAACCGCGCATCGGGCTGCGCCCGCTCACCAGCGCTGACGCGCCGGTCCTTGCCAGCTGGGGCGTCGACGACGAGTTCCGGCTCGCCGTCGAATGGAGCGATGGGACGCTCGCGGAGCACGAAGCCGTCTTCCGCGCCAGCATCGCCAATCCGCCTGCTGAGTTGCATCGGCGTGCCGCGATGGGCGGCGGCGAGCTCGTCGGCTATATCGATCTGCACGGCAGCGAGCCGGGTGTGCGGGAGCTCGGCTACCTGATCGGGCCACGCGCGGCCTGGGGTCGGGGGCTGGGGACGGCCGTCGCCCGGACGGGGCTCGCCCATGGTTTTAATGGCTCTTGGGACCTGAGCGTGGGGTGATGGGTTCGAGGGTGGGCGTGTCGGGAGTGCGATAGGGATCGAGGCCCTCAAGAATCGGGGTTACC
>NZ_MQVR01000095.1 GCF_001907295.1 Bowdeniella nasicola | reverse complement strand
AGTTGTAGAAGATGAACTCGAGGATCACGCGGTGACCGCCCTGCTGTCCAGCACGACCACCCCGCTACACCACTATGAGGGACTCAACTGCCGACCTGGAGTGGAACGTCGCCTCGCCACCGCTCGGCGGCCCCGTCTATGAGGTCTATACCGGGGTGCTCTACGCGGCGGCCGCGCTCGCGGATCGCGCTGAGGCGCCGGGCCGGTCAGTCTGGATCTTTTCGGGCCGCTACGGCGTCGTGCAAGCCTCCGATACCATCGCCCCCTACCGCCTGCCCGCGAGCGCGATCCTGCCCGGAGTGGGCAACGTTGCCTCGTATTGGCGGCCCCACCTGCGCGACGCGCTCGATCCGATCGCAAGCGCTGACGGACTGGTCCTCGATTGCCGCTCCGGCCCCTACCAGCGGATGTGGCCCATTGCCAAAGACGCCGTCGCAGTCTCGGTGCGGGCGGTGCGCGAGCGCGATGGGCGGCGCACGGTGGTCTCGCATATGGCCAAGCACTACCGCGGCGAACTCACCCGCCACGTGCTTGCCGCCCCCGAGGCGCCGACAAGTCCCGAACAGGTCGCGGCCCTCGCCGAAGCGACTGGTCTTGGCGTCGAACTCGTCGAGCTGAAGGATCAGAGGTTCGAGCTCACGCTCGTCATCCGTGACTAGGCAAAGACTCCGATCGCGCGCACGCTGAACGCACCGGCGTCATGGTCGATGACGCTGACCGAACCGGCTGCGGGCGCAAAGGTGACCGACGACGAGGCTAGACGCGACAGCACGTGCGCGGCGTCGGGGCCGAAGAGGATCGTCGTTCCGCCCTCGGCCGCATCGAGCGAAAGCTCGGCGACCTCGGCCATCGCGACCTCGGCTCCTGCCGCTCGCACATGGCGCGCGATCCGCACGCCCGAGCTCTGGCTGGGCGCGTCGGCCAGGTGGTTGATCCGGACCGGAAGGAAACGCTCGTCGCGACCGACGGCGAGCCGGTCGAGGATCGCGAGCGTGCGATCGGTGATCGGGGCGACGACCACGACGAACCGGCACGGCCCAGCCGGCGGCGCCTCGTCGGCGGGCTCGTCCTGGTCCGTCGCTCCCCCGACGGTGCCGCGAGCGTCCATGGCCTTGTTGACCATCTCGTCTGCGCGCTTGTTCTCCTCGCGCGCGACCCAGGTATAGGTCACGAGCGTCGGGTCGTACACCTTTTTCACCTGGAGCGCGAGCGAGCGCATATCGGCGTGCTTGATCTTCCACCGGCCGCTTAGCTGTTCAACGACGAGCTTCGAATCGGCCTTAATCTCGACGGGCGTGCCCGCCGGCGCGAGTTCCGCAAACGTCTGCAGTGCGCGCAGCACGGCGGTGTATTCGGCGACGTTATTCGTGACGGTTTGCAGGAACTCGCCGTAGGCGTAGCACTCCGTGCCGTCGCGTTCGATCGTAAAGCCGAGGGCGGCCGGGCCCGGATTTCCGCGCGAGCCGCCGTCAGTGTGGATAATCCAGGTCACGAGGGTCGCACGATGATGTATTCGTGCTCGTCGGACACGTACACCTCATCGGGGGCGGTAGAGCGGATCGCGTCGAGTTCGGCGAGCGAGAAATCCAGCGTGATTGGGCTCGTCACGGTGCCGTGCAGCTCCACGACGGCAAGCGCGCCGGTGCGAGCGCGGACCTGTTCGTACAGCTCGATGACCTCGGCCGGGATCTTTTCCGCGATCGTCTCGCGGTCGGCGCTCGCCTTGGCGAGCTTCTTATCGATCTCGCCGCCTTCGGTGCCCGCCTGCTCCTCGGCCGCCGCGATCTCGTCGCCGATCGTCGCGAGTCGCGTTTCGATCTCGGCGAGTTCGGCTTCGCGCGCTTCTAACGCCTCCATCGCGGCAAGTTCGTTTTCTTCTAGTTCGGACTGTCGCGCGGCGAGGTTCGTCAGTTCGTTTTGCAGATTGCCCAGGTCCTTCGCACCGATCGCGCCCGAGTCGAGGACGGCCTGCTGCTTATCGCGCCGGATACGCACCAGCTGGACCTCGCCTTCGGCGAAGGACACATCGCGGCGTGCATCGGAAACCGCGGTCGAGGCGGCAACCCGATCACGCTGCAGTCGAGTCTCGGTCTCGCGCAGGTCATCAAGCGTGGCAAGAACGGGGAGCTTACGACGTTCGGCCCCGAGTTTTGCGATTAAGCGATCCTGCTCTTGGAGGCTTAGCAGGTGTCGTTGGGCTGCGGGATCGGCTTTCGTCATCGCGCGTCCTTTCGGGTGTATATCGCATTCCAGGGGTCGGTCGACAAAGTGGAGACGGTGATATCGAGCTGTGCTCCGGCCTCGCGACTTGCGCGCGCCAGCACTTCGGCGGCGCGTGTCAGCCACGGACTTTCGCTCGCATAGTGGGCCGTCTCGAACAGTACGGGCCCGCCGTTGAACTCGAGGGCCTCGGAGGCGGGGTGATGGCGCAGGTCGGAGGTGAGCATCGCATCGACGCTAAGTCCACGCACGCGGGCAAGGTAGGAATCTCCCGCCCCGGGACACACGGCGATGGACGCCACCTGGCGTTCCGGATCGCCGCCGAGGGCGACGCCGCGCGCCGTGGCGGGCAGCAGGTCCGCAAGCAGTTGGCCGAGCTCGCGAGCCTTCATGGGCGCGGGCAGCGTGCCGAACCGGCCAAGGCCGAGGGTCGGATCATCCGAGCGTGGATCGACGGGTTTAACGTCGGTCAGCTTCAGCAGTTCGGCGAGCACGACGGCGGTGCCTTCGGCCGCGCTATCAGCGTTCGTGTGCGCGTTATACAGCGCGCAATCGCCCTTAATGAGGCGGTGGATGAGGCTGCCCTTCGGGTGGTTGGCCGCGACGGAGGATGTTCCGCGCAAAAACAGCGGGTGGTGCGTGATGAGGAGGTCGGCGTCGCTCGCGAGCGCCTCATCGACGGTGGCGGCAACCGGGTCGAGCGCGAAGTGGATGCGTTCGATGGGGGCACTGGGATCTCCACAGATCAGCCCGACGGCGTCCCATCCTTCCGCAAGGTGTTGCGGATAGGCGGATTCAAACAGCGCGAGGACCTCGTCAAGGGATAGTGTTGCCACACCCCCAGCCTACCCGCGCCGCGTTAGGAGCACGCACGCCCATGTCTCTTCCCGATCCCGGCACGCTCACCTTGCTGCTTGGCGCGTCCCTGTTCGCGGGTTTCATCGACGCGGTGGTCGGGGGCGGTGGTCTCATCCTCATTCCGGCCATGCTCGTGGCGATCCCGACACTGCCACCTGCCACGGCTCTCGGAACGAACAAGGTCGCCGCTTTTGCCGGGACGATCGCGGCGGCGATCAACTATCTGCGAAAGATCCCCATCCCGAAGCGTCCAGTGGCCATCGCGATGGCAACCGCCTTCGTGCTCTCAGCGGTAGGCGCTCTCCTCGCGACGGTGATTGACCCCTCGGTCATGCGCCCGGTCATCATCGTCGCCGTCGTCGCCGTCGGGGTGTATGTCGCGCTGCGACCGGAGTTCGGCAAAGATGCTGCGGTGCTGCCACGCGCGACGACCCGCTGGTATCTGGTCAGCCTGATCGCGGCCGCGGTCATCGGCTTTTATGACGGTGTGTTCGGGCCCGGAACCGGGATGTTCCTCATCATCGCGTTCACGTCGATCCTGGGGACCTCGTTCCTCACGTCGGCGGCCGCGGCGAAGGTGGTCAACGTCGCGACGAACGCGGGCGCGCTGCTGATCTTCGGCCTCGGGGGCCATATCTGGCTCACTCTGGGTCTCGTGCTCGCGGTGGCAAATATTGCGGGCTCGATGCTGGGTAGCCGACTCGTGCTCGCTAAAGGGACCGCCCTGGTGCGCGCCGCACTCCTCATCATCGTCGTCGCCCTCGCGATTAAGCTGACGATCGACCAGTTTGAGTAGCACTTGCCGCCTTGAGGTGGCGTTGAGACGATAGGTGTTTACCGACCGCCACCGGCAGGAGCATCATGATCGACTTCGATTCGGTCACCAAACTGTACCCGGACGGAACCGAAGCTGTTCGGGACTTTTCCCTTCATATTCCGCAAGGTTCCCTCACCGCACTCGTCGGCTCGTCGGGCTCTGGGAAGACGACGCTCCTGCGCTGTATCAACCGGATGGTGGACCCGACCTCGGGTGCCGTCCTCATCAACGGCAAGGACGTCGCCGACCGGCCCGCCGTCGAACTACGCCGTTCCATCGGGTATGTCATGCAGCAATCGGGCCTGCTCCCGCATCGACGCGTGATCGATAATGCAGCAACGGTCCTGCGCCTGCGCGGCGTGGATAAGAAAACTGCCAATGAGCGGGCCGAAGAAGTCCTAAACACGGTCGGGATCGCGAAGGAAATGTTCCGCCGGTATCCGTCCCAGCTCTCGGGTGGCCAGGCGCAGCGAGTCGGGGTCGCGCGGGCGCTCGCCGCGGACCCGGAGGTCCTCCTCATGGACGAGCCTTTCGGCGCTGTTGACCCCATCGTTCGCGCCGAACTCCAAGCCGAGACCCGCCGCCTCCACCAGGAGCTTGGCACCACGATCGTGTTCGTCACCCACGACATCGACGAGGCATTCGCGCTCGCCGATCAGGTCGTCATCATGAAAACCGGTGGCGAGGTCGCACAGGTCGGTAGCCCCGCACAGATCCTCGCGAACCCGGCCGACGATTTCGTCGCGCAGTTCGTCGGACTCGACTCTGCCAAGCGCCGGCTGCGCATCGAAGAGCGGGACGGGGCCCGCGTCGTGATCGCCGAGGACGGCAGAATTGCGGGCGTGCTGGACCAATGAACTGGGCGATAGCTAACGCCGAGTATCTCGGTGTGCTGACGTGGCGACACATCTACCTGTCGGCCATTCCGATCCTCGCTGGCCTCGCGCTCGCGCTGCCGATCGGCTGGCTCGCGCATTCGGTCAAGCCCCTGCGCGGTTTCCTGCTGGGAGCCGGGTCGCTGCTCTACACGATTCCCTCGCTCCCTCTGTTCGTCATTCTGCCGACGATCCTTGGACAGGGTTATCTCTCCCCCATCAACGCTCTGGTGGCGCTCACGATCTATGCGTTTGCGATCATGGTGCGCTCCGTGACGGACGCGCTCGACGCGGTCCCCACGGATGTCCGAGCCGCCGCTGAGGCGTGCGGTTATTCCCCGCTGCAACGAGCACTCCAGGTAACGCTACCGCTCGCGGGCCCGGTCATCTTGGCCTCGCTGCGCGTCGTCGCGGTCTCGACCGTCTCGCTGTTGTCGATCGCGGCCCTCATCGGGATTTCGAATCTCGGGTCGCTGTTCACCGACGGCTTCCAACGCCGCTTCATCGAAGAGATCCTCATCGGGATCGTTCTCATCGTCATCGTCGCGTTCGTCTTCGACCGACTCCTGGTCCTCGCCGGTCGCCTGCTGATGCCGTGGACCGCGAAGGCGGAGGTGCGCGCATGAGCATCCTTTCCGACACCTGGCAGTGGTTCACCGATCCCGCAAACTGGACGGGCAGCACCGGTGTGCCGATCCGCCTGGCGGAGCACCTCGGCTATACCGCGCTCGCGGTCGGCCTCGCGGCGATCATCGCCGTCCCGCTCGGCCTGTACATCGGCCACACCTCGCGCGGCCGGAATATCGCGGTCCTCTTGACCGGCGCACTGCGTGCAATCCCCACGCTCGGCTTGCTCACGTTCCTCGTCCTGCTCTTGGGAATTGGCCTGATCCCTCCGATCGTGGCGCTCGCAATTTTGTGCATTCCACCCCTGCTCGCAGGCATCTACTCAAGCATCGAATCGGTGTCGCGCGCCGTTATCGACGCATCGCGTGCCCAGGGCATGACTGAGTCCCAAATCCTGACGCAGGTTGAGCTCCCCCTCGCCTCGCCCCTCATCGTGGGCGGACTCCGCTCCGCCGTCCTTCAGGTGATCGCGACGGCGACCGTGGCGGCATTTGTGCCCCTTGGCGGACTCGGCCGTTACATCATCGATGGGCTCGCGGTCCGTGACCTTCCCCGCGTGCTCGCCGGTTCCATCATCGTTGTCGCCCTTGCCTTCATCATCGATCTGCTCTTCGCCGGCCTACAGGCTTACGCCACCTCGCAGGCCAATCCCGCGGCCCGCACCCGCTCCACCCAACGTTCGCTCGATCCGGAAATCGACCTGGAGGTACACCCATGAAGCGACGCACTGTAATTCTCTCGACCCTGCTCGCAGGAGGACTTGCTCTCGCAGGCTGTTCCGATCCCAATGCCGCCGATGCTACCCGCACGAGTGCGGCGCCCACTTCCGCCGGCGGCGACACGACGATCACCGTCGGTTCTGCCCAGTTCCCAGAATCGGAGATTATCGCCGAGCTGTACGCCCAAGCGCTGGAGGACGCAGGAGTGAGTGTGAACCGGTCAATGCAGATCGGCGCCCGGGAGGTCTATGCCCCCGCGCTGGAAAACGGCGAGATCGATCTCGTCCCCGAATACACCGGCAACCTGCTGAGCTACTACGACCCGAAAACCACGCTGACGGCGCCCGAGGAGATTACCGGCGCTCTGCCCGACGCGCTGCCCGAAGGCACCGGAGTCCTGGAAACTTCTCCCGCAGAGGACAAGGACTCCTTGAACGTCACCAAGGAAACGGCGGCCGAGCATTCGCTGAAGACCATCGCCGACTTGAGCAAACTCGGTGACTTCTCGCTCGCCGCCAATCCGGAGTTCGCGGAGCGCTCCTACGGAATCCCGGGCCTGGAGCGGGTCTACAACATCACCGGTGTCTCCTTCGTTCCGATCAACGACGGTGGGGGCCCCGCGACACTGCAGGCGCTGCTCGATGGCAAGGTCCAGGTCGCCGACATTTACTCGACGACCCCGTCGATCAAGGAGCACGAACTCGTCACGCTCGAAGATCCCGAGAACCTCATCGCCGCACAAAATGTCGTTCCGTTCGTGCGTAAGGAAGCCATGACTCCCGAGGTCACCGAGGGTGCTCAACAAGGTGTCGGCAGCGCTCACGACCGAGGATCTCATCGAGATGAACGGCCGCAGCTCCGGCGACGAAAAGGCCGCTGCTGCCACCATCGCGAAGGAATGGCTGGCAGCAAAGGGCCTTTCCGGCTCCTAAAACTACTGGTAGCTGACGAAATCGGGCTGCGGCTCGATGCGGTACGTCTGCTCGGGGGTGAGCATGGGACGGTCCTCGTCAATGAAATTCTTCCAGCCCCAATGCACACCCTCGGGCGCATCCGCTAGCAGGGTCCGCCACGTGTCATCTTTCTGCGGCTGGCTGCCCTGGCCATCGGCGTGGATGAGCACGGCCACCTCCGGGTGATCCGTCTTCACATTCGCCCGATCGCGCAGCATCTGCACCTGGAACTGGTGGAGGATCACCATCTTCTGCGGGAGCTTATGCTCTTTCGTGAACTCCGCGACATAGTCGATCACCTGATTGACCTCGTCGATCTCGACGTGACCGATTCGGGTCAGCGGTTTCTCATCCGGGCCAAGGCGCCACTCGGGGTCGAGCGCGATCCCCACGTGCGGGTATTTCAGGAGTTCCTCATACTGCTTGACCTGCGTGAGGAAGTCGGCGCGGCCCGGCTGGAAATCGATAACGATGTACTGCCCGGCCGCCTCGGCGGCCTCGATAAGCGGCGTGAAGTGCTTGATATCCCACTCGTTGGAATAGTTACCGTCATCGCCCGCCTTACCGGAAGCGACGGTCACGATGATTTCGAGCGCGGGCACGACCGTGTCCTCGGTGAGCTCCTGGTATTTTGCAGCGAGCTTCTTGGCTCGCTCGATCGTCTCCTCGGTGCCCTGCTCTCCCAGCACGCCGAGCGAGTCCGTCACCGGGGTCCCGTACAGGGCGACATAGCGCTTGTTCGCAAACATCAACTGGCCGCCACCGGGCAGTTCTTTACCGGACTTCGCGACCTCAACCTGCCATGCGAAATCATCGGTTGCAGGCATGTTCTGGCCCAAGGCGAACACAGCGTCGGCCTTCTTCACATCGGCGATGGCATCGCTCGAGCCACGGAAGTCTCCCGTGACAACTCGCACCTGCGAGCCCGCGGCCATCGCGTTAGCGGCAGCAGCAAGCGAGGACGGCTCGTCAGTCACCAGCGTCAGCGGGCCACCGGAAAGCGGACCGTCGACGTCGACGTCCCCCTTGCCGAGCGTGGCCGGGCCCGACTCCTCGCTCGAGCTTTCGCTCTCGGCGCCCTCGATGACCGTATCGGTGCCCAGTTCGGCGAGCGCCGCGACGGTCGGATCGCTGGGTGCGGGCGCGCCCTTCAGCTCTAGATGTATGAGGTCATGACGTTGTCTACACGTTCGTGGACTCGGCTGGCCGGTGGCTGATCTGCACAGGCGGTATGAGGCCGATGATAGTTG
>NZ_MQVR01000094.1 GCF_001907295.1 Bowdeniella nasicola | reverse complement strand
GAGTTGTAGAAGATGAACTCGAGGATCACGCGGTGACCGCCCTGCTGTCCAGCACGACCACCCCGCTACACCACTATGAGGGACTCAACTCCACCGACCTGCAGGTCGGTGACGACGACGGCTTCCTTACGCCGACGATCCTGCGCGATGTCCCGCTGCGGGTCGTCACGGCGCTCGAGCAGTGGATGCTGGAGGGCGCGAGCGGAGCCCCGTTCCTGCCCGAGGACGAGGTCGAGCATTTCGCGCAGCTCCAAGACGAGCTGCGCGCCGCTGGCCATGTCGAGCCCGCGGCGAATCTCGCGCCCTTTGGGGTTTTAGCCCTGGACTCCGCGCCGACGAGCGCGGCGACGATCCGCCAGCTGATCGCCGCGGGCGTGCGATGCGAGGTCGATACGCAACCGACGCCGGTCAATACGCCGCGCGAGTGCGCTCACCTGCGCCACGAGGTCGCGCGCGCTCGTCTGGGAACGACGCTGCCGGAGCGCACCGTCGCCCTGTTCACCTCGCCCTACCTGCCCGATCCGGCCCGCACCGCGCCCCTGATGCGAGAGGATCAACCGTTCGTGTGCCTGACCGTCGGCGATAACGCCGTCGAGATTTCCCCGGTCGTCATCCCGGGCGAAACTCCCTGCCCCGGTTGCCAGGAGGCCTACCGTTCCGAGCGCGACCCGCGCCGCGCCATCATCGCTGCCCAGCTACGCACAAAACCCGTGCCTGCGCTCAGTGCAGGCACGGGCATGATGGTCGGCGCACTTGCCTTCCAGGTCATCGCGGCATACGGCTACGACGTGGGCGCACCACCGTTGCATGCCGTCGTCATCGATCGCCGCACCCTGCAGGCGGGGCGACGCATCTGGGCGTTCCACCCCGCCTGCCCGTGTCAACGGCCGGATCCTTAAGCACTCTCGCACTCGGTCTTCGGCGGCCTGCCACGGCCGCGCTTGAACGCGACGATGGCACCGTCGTGGAAAATCTCGCCGCCCCACACGCCCCACGGCTCGGCGCGCTGCTGGGCTGCGCTCAGGCAGTCTTGGCGCAGCGGGCACTCGGCGCACAGGGCTTGGGCGGCCTTTAATTCGGGCATGCGTTCAGCAAAAAACAGTTCCGGAGCCGACGCGCACGGCGGATTGAGCTGCTGAAGGTCGTCGCAGACTGCCGCGCCCGGTAAATAACTGATCGTCACGGTCGAGGTCACTTTCACAAACGTTGAGGGGAAGGCGCCGTGCGCCTAGGGAAAATGGGTCGGCTGATAACGCGACCCCATAGGGCTTTGGTAAGGCCGGACTCGAGCAGACGCTCGAGAACGCAGCTCTACCTAAAGCTGATCCCTACGGAGGTCAGCGCGGGCGTGAAGATCAGATTCCACATGATGGCGATGCCTCCTTTCCTAAACGTTGCGACCATCGACTGGTCGTGGACGCTTCTCACTCTAAGCGTCCTGATTTTGACCTGTCCAGTTATTTACTGGGCAAGTTTTCCTTAGGCCGGCAGCATGATGCCGTTACCGGGTCCAAGCGGTAGATCGAGGAAGAACCACAGCGCGAGCAAGGATGCCCACGCCACCCAGAACGGGATGACGAACGGCAGCATGCGCGCCATGACCGATCCGAAGCCCACCTCGGGCTCATAGCGCCGTATCATGGCGAGCAGGACGATCATGTAGGGGTTCAGCGGCGTGATGATCTGCGTGGCGGAGTCGCCGACGCGGAACGCGGCCTGCACGAACGCCGGCTCGTAGCCGATGAGGGCGAACATAGGCACGAAGACCGCGGCCATGAGCGTCCACATCGAGGAGCCGGAGATGATGAGCAGGTTCAGCATCGAGGCGAGCACGATGAACGCGAGGATCGCCGGGAAGCCGGTCAGGCCAATGTTTTCTAGGAACTCCGCACCCTTGACGGCCGTGAGCTGGCCGATGCCGGTCCAGTTAAACAGCGCGATGAACTGGCCAAGGATGAACGCGAGCACGAGGAAGCCGAGGACGTCCTTTAAGGCTTGCACCATGAAGCCGACGAGATCGCCGACGGAGTTCACGAGGCCAACGATCTTGCCGTAGACCGCGCCCATGAGCATGAAGTAGGCAAAGACGATGAAGACTATCGACTTCAGCAGCGGCGAGGACGGCAAGAAGGCGCCCTCTTCGTTTCGCCACGGCGAGTTCGGCACGAGGATCGAGACCAGCATGACGACCGTGAGGATGCCGCCCGCGATGAGGGCCATCGTCAGGCCGCGACGCTCCTTGTCGGAGATCTCCAGGGAGACTTCTTCGCCCTCTTCGTAGCCGGGCGACTTGTCGCGCTTGGCGGGGCTCTGGCGCGGCGTCTCCTCGTGGACCTTGACCTCGACCTGCTCGGTCTTGTCCTTCACCGGAATGATGTACTCGCGCGAGATCCCAAGGCGGTTGATGCGGGGCTCGACGACCTTATCGATGATGAAACCGGCGATGATCGCGAGGACGATCGAGGAAGCGATGTTGAAGTAGTAGTTCGAGATCGGATTCACCGGCGCGTAGCTCGTGTTCGGCAGCGACTCCATGACCTTGGTCGTGATGCCGGCGAACAGCGCGTCGAGCGACGTCGGCACGATCGAGGTGGAGTAGCCCGCGCCCGCGGCGGCGAAGCCACCGATGAGGCCCGCGACGGGGTGGCGACCGACGGCCTTGAAGACGAGGGCGGCCAGCGGCGGGATGACGACGAACGCCGAGTCGGCCATGATCGAGCCGACAACGCCGACGAATCCGACGACGTAGGGCAGCAGCCAGCCGGGCGCGGCGCCGAAGAGCTTGCGCACGGCCACGGCGAGGAAGCCGGTCTTTTCGGCGACGCCGACGGCCAACAGGATCGGGAGCACGGTGACGAGCGGCGGGAAGCCGATGTAGTTCTCGCCCATCGTCGTCGTCAGCCAGCTCATGCCCTCGCCGGTAAATAGGCCGCGGATCACGGTCTCCTTATCGGCGCCGGGGACCTGCACGCGCATGTCCATGAACGCGAAGATCGTCGAGATGACGCCCGTGATGAGGAACAGGCCGAGGAAGAGGGTGAAGGGCTCGGGCAGTTTATTGCCGAGGCGCTCGACGGTGGTAAGGAAGCGGTCGAACGCCGATTGCTTTTCGCGCGGCGGCGATTGTGCGGTCATGGATCAGTCCTTCGGGTCGAAGTATGAGGGGACATCGACGGCCCCGCCGGCGGCGTCGAAGTCGGCACGCACGGCGGCCGCTAACTCGTCGTCGGCAAGGAAATCGAGAGCGGTCGCCGCGAGCGCGTAGCTCGCGTCGTCGATGGCCTTGGTGGCGGCCGGGGAGGCTGCCGCCTGCGCAAACTCTTCGGTATGCAAGGCGACGTGCTCTGCTGAGATCTTGACGAGGGGATGAATGCCCGGGACGCGGTAGGAAACGTTGCCGAAGTCGGTCGAGGCAGCGATGGTCTCGGTGAGCACGCCCCCGGGCAGGATGTCGCGGCCGCATTCGACCATGGCGGCGGCATAGCGTGCTTCCAGTTCGCGGTTGCTGCGTACGGGCAGGGACGGCGGGTGCTCGTCCCAGTCGATCTCGACGCGGCAGCCGGTCATGAGTGCGGCGCCCCGGCAGATATCGTCGATCCGCTGCGAAAGGTCGCGCAGCGTGTCGGGATATTTGGAGCGCACGTACAGTTTCAGTTGCGCTTCCGCAACGATGATGGAGGCGCGGTCCCCGCCGACGGGCATCATCGCGTGGATGCGGTCGACGGGAAGGATGTGTTGGCGTAGCAGCCCGATGCCGGAGTAGGCGAGGTTTGCTGCGTCGAGAGCGTTGATCCCCATGAAGGGCTGGGCCGACGCGTGGGCGGGGCGGCCGTGGAACGTCACGGTGAGGGTGCGGCGGCCGAGCCAGACCTGGTCGGTGACGTCGAAGCCGTAGGGGTGGATCATGATGGCCGCGTCGAGGCCGTCGAAGGCGCCGCCGCGAGCCATGTATTCCTTGCCGGTGTGGCCCTCTTCAGCGGGGGTGCCGAGCCAGCGCACCCGGCCGGGGACGGCGTCGGGGTGGCGCTCACGCAGGGCCGCGAGGGCGAGGAAGGCGCCCACGCCGCTGGCCGCGATGACGTTGTGGCCGCAGGCGTGGCCGATGCCGGGCAGCGCGTCGTATTCGCTGAGGATCGCGATGCGGCGGCCGGGCCCGTCCTCGCGGTCGCCGGGCAGGTCGGCGACGGCGGCCGTCTCGACGTCGAACACGTTGGTGTGGGCGGCGATGCCGCGCGATTCGAGCAGGGTGGCAAGCGCCGCGACGGAGCGGTGTTCTTCGAACGCCGTCTCGGGGTGGGCGTGTAGGTCGGCGGCGAGGCCGTCGAGGTCCTCGAGCAGTTCGTCGACGATCTCGCGCAATTCGACCCTAAGCTCCGCGCTCGCGCCAGCGAAGGCGGACTGCGGAGGCTTGGCGGTGGCGCGGTCGCGTTCGAGCTGCTCCGACACGTGGGCAGAGAAGCCGTCGTACGGCACTCTGGTGTGAGTGCTATCACAAGTCATGCGCTGCACGCTATCAGGCAAATGTCGCAAACTCCACTAGCGTGTCTCGCTACTTAGTTACTCGCCGTCGATCAGCGCGAGGATGTCGCCTCCATAGCGGTCGAGTTTTGTCGCGCCGATCCCGCGCAATAGGGCGAGTTGGCGGAGATTTTTTGGCTGCGACTGGGCGATCGCGACGAGGGTCGCGTCGTGCAGAATGGTGAACGCCGGTTTGGAGGTTTCTTCTGCGATATCGGCCCGCCATTGGCGCAGTCGTTCAAAGAGGACTTGCGCGTCGTCGTCGAGTTCGGCGAGCGGGTCGATCTTGTCCTTCGTGGCGCGGCGTTGGCGCAGTTTTTCGCGCCCCTCCTCCGCGGGCCAGATGCCGGTGAGGAAGCGGCTGACGCTGCGCGAGGAGCGCGAGCCGGAGCGCGAGGAGGAGTACGACAGGCGCAGGTGCTCGCGGGCGCGGGTGACGCCGACGTACAGGAGGCGTTTTTCTTCCTCGATGGCTTCCGGCGTCTTCGCCATCGAGATCGGCATGAGGCCCTCGGACAGGCCGGCGAGGAAGACGGCGTCCCATTCGAGGCCCTTGGAGGAGTGGATCGAGGCGAGCGTGACGCCCTCAACGGTGGGCGCATGCTGGTTGGACGCACGGTCGTGCAGTTCGGCGACGAAGTCGGCAAGGTTCGCGCCGCGCGAGGCGTGCAGATCGTCGGCGAGGGTGACGAGCGCGTTGAGGGCATCCCAGCGTTCGCGCAGCGCCCCGGCCTGCTCGGGGGCGGCGTTCGCCCAGCCGAGGTTCGACAGAACACCGCGCACGGCCTGCGGCATGTCCTCATCGGTCGTGTTCATCGCGCCGCGCAGCATGACGAGCGCGCGCCGGATTTCCGGCCGGGAGAAGAACCGTTCACCGCCGCGCACCTGATAGCCGATGTCGGCGGCATTCAGGGCCGTTTCAAAGGCTTGAGACTGCGCGTTCGTACGGTAGAGGATCGCGATTTCCGATAGCGGGACGCCAAGGTCGGTCAGTTCGGTGATCTGCTTGGCGATGGCGTCGGCTTCGGCGGCATCGTCGTCGGCATGGTGGAACTGGACGGGCACGGAGCTTGGGCGCTGAGCTTCGAGTTTCACGGCGCCCGCGGGCAGCCGACCGGAGGCGGTGCGCAGCAGGCGGTTCGCGATGTCGACGACCTGTGGGGTCGAGCGGTAGTCGCGCACGAGCTGGATTTTTTCCGCCCCCGGGAACTTGTCGGTAAAGCTCGTGAGGAACGTGGGGCTCGCGCCCGCGAACGAGTAGATCGTCTGGGAGACATCGCCGACGACGCACAGGTCGTCGCGCTCCCCCATCCATAGCTCGAGCAGGCGCTGCTGTAGCGGGGAGACATCCTGGTATTCGTCGACGACAAAGTGGCGGTATTGGCGACGGATCTCGCGGACCACGTCGGGTTTTTCGACCATGAGTCCGACGAGGATGAGGAGGATGTCCTCGAAATCGATGACGCCACGTTCGGCCTTGGCGTCCTCATAGGCGCTCATGAGCGAGCCGATCGTCCTGTGGTCGAGGTCGGCGATTGCCGCGCGCCCCGCGCCGAGCGCGCGGCGCTGGTAGTCGTCGGGCGAAATCATTTGGACCTTCGCCCACTTGATCTCGGCGTTGAGATCGAAGAGCAGCGCGCGGTCCGTTTCGATGCCGAGCCGACCTGCGGCCTCCGCGACGAGGCCGAGCGTCTTTTCTTCCACCTTGGGCAGCGGGCCGCCCGCCGCCTGCGGCCAGAAATAGCTGAGTTGGCGCAGCGCCGCGGCGTGGAAGGTGCGGGCTTGCACGCCCGCGACACCGAGTTCACGCAGCCGGGCCCGCATTTCGCCGGCGGCGCGCGCGGTGAACGTCACCGCAAGGACGGAGGTCGGATGGTAGACGCCGGACTTCACGCCGTGCGCAATGCGGTAGGTGATGGCGCGCGTCTTGCCGGTGCCGGCGCCGGCGAGCACACACAGCGGGCCGCGCAGGTGTTCGGCGACGCGGCGTTGGTCGGGGTCGAGTGCTGCAAGGAGGGACATCGCTGCCATTGTCTCAGGTGGGCACTGACATTGACTGTTGTCCACAGGCGGCGACTGAAACTGTCGCACGCTCCTCTGGCTCCCCCCTCAGAAAGACTATGATCGAAATCACCTAGCCTATCCTTGCTGTCGCTTCCCACAGCTCATCTCAATCAACGGAGCACTCCATGCACAACAAAATCCTGTCCGCCACGCTCGGCGTCCTGATCCTCTTCTCACCAGCTCTCCCCGCCTCCAGCAACGAACATCCGTCGGAGGAACATCTGCTGACGAGGGTGATCGAATTACAAGGCGGCGGCGATCGAAGCCTATTGAAGGAACTCGCAGCGGATTACGCAAAAGATAACCGGATCACGCGAGCAGAAGCCCTTGCCCAAGCCATTGGCGAGTTGAAAGCGGCAGCCAAAGAAGAAGCAGCTATTGGCGACTCCGCTGCAACTGCAGACAGCATCGACATTCGCAGCGGTGGCGGCGGCACACGGAAACTCGTAAATGCAACCCAAAAGGGCGATATTTTCTACACCCCCGCTCGCACACTCACCTATAATCACGCACACGTCGGCATATATAACTCAACATCGACGGTTGTGCACGCTCCCGGTGAAGGACTGTCTCGCCAAGACAAAATCGGGAACGTAGAGGTATCAAGGGGAAGTACCCGTCTCATGACGGTATGGACCACCCAGGGTAAACGCAATTCTGCCGCAAATTACGCATATAACCATCTACGCAATCGGCCATACCGCATTAATTTCGCATTTAACAAAACGAAGAACGGCGCTATCAACTGTTCCCAGTTAGTTTGGGTTGCATACCACGACGGATCAGGCATTGATCTTGATTCCGATGGAGGCCCGGGCGTATACCCTCACGACATCTTATACTCAAGGAGCACGCATGTCTATAAGATTTTCTAGTAGGCAATCGCGCGATTTGAAAAACAGCCTCAGAATATTCGCTCTGCTCACCGCAACCCTTACCTTCACAACTGCCTGCACCACTAACACGCCAGCAGACATCGCGAATTTAAGGACGACGGACCTAGAGCCAGCTTCCACAGTTATACAATTCTCGCATAACAGGTATGCCAAAGGCCCATTGAAGCCGAAGCAGACCTTTGCCGGAGTCGTCGACTCAGCCGGGAAGATCGAACTGTACAAAATGGGTCGGATTGCAACCTCGCGCCCGCTCTGGGATGAGCACGGCTTGTCGCTTATTGACGAAAAATGGCTGTACAGCTGGAACCATCAATTCGAGAAACATCCGGCCGAAAACGGCGATTCCATTACCGGCCGAGTACGCATAATAGGGACGGACAAGGCATTCTGGCTAAGCAATGAGGGCTTCGTGGGTGATGGGCGTTACCTCGTTCGCGCTATCACATCCAATTCGAACAAGCCTCATTATCAGTTGCTAACCTCCCTCGCATCCTGTGAAACTGAAGTATTCGGCCTGGCCGCCAATTATCCACACAATGCTGCCAACGAAAACAATCAGCATACAGTACTGACTGTCACACGCCTATGGAAAGACGGAAAACCACGTGACGACAATGTCATTAGCGGAGTCAAATTTAGTGATTACGATGATATGATTTTAGAGGCTCTTCAGAGTTGAGTGTGGGCGCGCCGATCGGGCAGGGGTGTTGGGGATAAGCATCGAGGTCCCTGATGATGAGTGGACTTTAACGGCTCTTCCGGTTTCAGAGTGCGTGACGCGGTCTCTGACTGCCGGGTGTTGGTGATGAATGAGGGGCGGGCCTTGGGTGAAGATAGAAGTTCCT
>NZ_MQVR01000093.1 GCF_001907295.1 Bowdeniella nasicola | reverse complement strand
GTGAGCCGGCTGAGCAGGCCGCCCGGCCCCGTCAAGCTCACGCCCTGCTCCTTCGCCTGCGCGAGCAAGCGTTCTGCGAGTTCCTTCTGATCGATGATCTCCCCGGTCACGGGATCAATTATCTCGTCGTCAACAACGACAGTGGTCGTGTCAGCCACGGCCATCTCCTTTCGGATCAGGCCGGACCCTCACACACCATTATTCAGACAGTCCCTATACGGTAGTCTGGTGTCACGCGAGGGGAGCTATGATGAAGCAGCTGGCAATTAAGTCTTTGGCGTGTATCGCCTTAGTTTGGTGGGGTCGACTGGCGTGGCAGTAGCTGCGATGAAGGTTGGGCAGTTCGGAGGGGCTGTCAACGGTGTTAACTTTCAGGTGAGTACCGTTAACGCTTCTAGGTTTTGGTTGAATACTGCGGCGTCGCGAGGCGTCACGGTTACTGGGACCTATCAGGCGCGGGCTCACTGTGACTATGCTCCGGCTGCAAGGGGAGCTAGCGTCTACCTCCGAAAAGGGGCGCAGGTGTCTACGGTGGGGCAGGGGAACTGCTGGTTCACGATCGCATCCGGGAAGGCCGTAAAAACGGGATAGTGTGGGAACTCCCAATGCTCACGTGTAACAATCTGGCCCAGGGTTATTCTGCCCGCACCGCGGTATTCGCAGACATTTGCTTGAGTTGCGGTCGGGGAATTACGGTCCTGTTAGGACAAAACGGCGCGGGAAAAACGACGCTGCTGCGAACGATCGTCGGTCAGCTAAAACCCCGCGGCGGGAACGTCATGCTTGGCGAGCACGATGTTTACGATCGTTCGTTTGCTCGAGAACGTTCCCGCAGGATTGGGTATCTTCCGCAGCGCGTGACGTTTGATCCAAGGATGAAGGTCCGCGAGTTTGTTGGGTATATCGGCTGGATGCGAAGTCTGGCCAAAGCGGAAGTTGCGCGGGATATTGACCGCGTCTTGTCAGAATTAGCGCTTACGGACCTGGCCGAAAAGAAGATGGGAGAGGTCTCCGGCGGTCAGGTGCAACGTGCCGGCCTAGCTGCTGCGACGATCGGTTCACCAGATGTTGTGGTGCTCGATGAGCCCACGGTAGGGCTGGATCCGGTTCAGCGTGTTGAGGTCCGGCGCCTGATCAGCGCGGGCCTTGCTCCCACGACAATCCTGTCGACCCACCTGATTGAGGATGTCGTTCACCTTTCCCCTCGGGTCATCGTTTTGGCAGGAGGGGAGATCGCTCTTGATGGGTCGGTTGCGGACCTCGAAGCATGCGCTGACGGTTCGCTGGACGGAATGTCACGAGCAGAAAGCGGGTTCGCGCGACTAGTGAGCCAGTCCGGTGTCGTCGCATCATGATCGCTAGACGCCACATCTCCTGGTTGGCACTGCCGATTCTCCTCCTCGTCGGGGTAGCGATTCTCGGACTGACGAGCAATGTCTGGCTCGGCTGGTCGACCGCTACGGCGACATACGCGCTCTCACCCCTGATGTTCATCGCCCCCGTCCTCGGCGCGCTTCAAGCACATGAATCGGCTCGATACGAGCAGTCTGGCCCTTGCCAATGGATTGAACAAAACCTGGTGCAGCGATTGCGCCAAAGCACTCGAACCGTAGCTCCGTCGTGGATTACAATCGTTAGCCTCTCCGCCGTTTTCGCTCTCGGTAGCTTTGGCGCGACGGCCGTTGTGAACTACGGATTAGCAGCCACCTCTTACCGTCCGGTCGTGGGCTACCTAGCGCTTAGTTTCCTCGCCGTGGCGTTGGGGCAGCTGGCTGGGAAACTCCCATGGCATCCCGCTCTTGGGGTAGGTGGCATCTTTGTTTTGGTCCTTATCGCCGCGCTCTATGTCACGCGATATTCCAATACACACCCTGCCTATGGGACACCGCTTCTTCCGGTTGTGGCCTTGGCGATCGCCGCATTGGTAACGACCGTGTTGGCACTAGGTCTGCCGTTTCGTCCAGCCGCGAACGGGGGTGTCGTGGTCCTTGCTTTACTGTCCGTGAGCGGCTCAGTCCTGGCGGCGATCCACGTACGTAATGACGCGCCGATGCGGAATCCAGACCCGGTCTGCGAAGGGGACAGCCCGCAAATCTGTGTGTGGCGTGAGCACACGCGAGCATTACCAACGCTTCGAGAATTCGCTGATCGTCTCACCACCGTGAAGCCGGACGCGATGGAACTGCCCGGCAGAATCCAGGAATTAGGGCTCAACGGGATACCTGATGCCAGCACCTCCATGCCACTGAGCAATTTGAAGGTCCGTCAGACGAGTGCGCTCGCGCTCGATCTGGTCCTGACGACGACCAATATGGTCTTCGTCGATCAGGACAACTCCGCCGAAGGTGACGGTGCCCGGGATGCTCTCGCGGCATATTTGCTTCTTGCGATAGATCCGGATAACACCAGCGCATTCTTCTCCCACCAAGCGGTTGACGAGGCAGCCCGAATCCTCGAATTGCCTGACGATGAACAGCGCAAAGAAGTCGTCGCACTATATGAGCGCGCGACCAAGGATCTGCGGCCGTGATCGGGCTTTATGCACGGAGTCGCGGCATGCTCGGCGCCAGTGTGATGGTGCTGCTCGGGATTGTAGGTGCTGTTGCCCTTCTCAACGCGAGCGAGGGCATCGTCAACCTTATTGATAGCGGTATCACGCCGTTAGGACGCATCATTCTCGTCCTCGTAGGGATGGGGCTAGCGGTGCCATTAGGACAGAGATCCGAAGCGGACTATATGGGGAACACTCGCAGCGACCTCCGAATCGCGCACACGACGATCGTCATGGGCCTGGCCATAGTTTTAGGATTGGGGCTCGCGCTTTATGTCAAGGAACCGAACGTCCTCGCACTGCCTCGCCTCGTCGTGTTCTACACGGGACTTGCGATGATTTCGGTTCGGGCGTGGGGTTCTGGGTTCGCCTGGGTGGCACCTGGGGTGGCAGTCGTGGCGATCGGGTTGTTATTGCCGCCAGATGCGCAGTCGCCGACAAACGTCATCATGTCGCAGACTAATAGCGCTGTCGTGTGGTTGATCGTGGTCGTGACGGCGGTAGTTGGGTACGCCGCTACGGTTCGCCGCTAGCTGCCCGCCCAATCCGGGTCTACGCCGCCGAGAGTCAGCGCGCCGCCAGACAGGTTGCGTGCGTCCAGTCCGTTGCCGACGAGGATTCGGGTGGCGAGATAGGAACGCACGCCGGAGGCGCAGTGGACAGCGATCCACCGCCCGTTAGCGGCCTCGCGAATCTCCTCGATACGGTCCCGAACCTCGGTGTGGGGAATATTGAGCGCCCCCGGAATCATGCCGTTATCGCATTCTGCTGCGGAGCGCACATCCAAAACGAGCGCTTCGCGAGCGACCTTTTCGAGGTCTTCGGCGTACCAGACCGGCATCTGGCCGAAAAGGATGTTCTGGGCGACGAATGCTGTCATGTTGACCGGGTCTTTGGCGCTGCCGAACGGCGGCGCGTAAGCGAGGTCAAGATCAGCGAGGTCGTTCGCGGTCATCTTGGCTTTCAGAGCGGTAGCAAACACATTGATCCGGTTCGCGACGCCGGCTCCGCCGACGATTTGGGCGCCGAGGAGTTCGCCGGTCTCCTTCGCAAAGTGCGCCGTGATGTGCATCTGCTGCGCGCCCGGGAAGTAGCCGGCGTGATCGGCCGGATGGACGTGCACGGTCACATGGTCGACGCCTTGGGTATTAAGCGTGCGGCGGTTAGCTCCCGTCATCGCCGCGGTGAGGCCAAAGACACGCACGATCGCGGTACCGAGCACCCGAGGGGCCTTGTGCGAATCGGCGACGCGATCGCTCGCTGCGCCGATCCCGAGGAGCGCGGCGTCTGCGGCGCGCCGCCCATGACGATTCGCCGGAGCAGCCAGCGGAACCGGGGCGATGACGTCTCCGTCGCCGATCTCCTGGCGCATCGCGGCGGCGTCACCCATGGCGAAGATGTGGGGATCACTCGTGCGGAGGTAGCCATCGATGACGATCGCGTCTCGGGGCCCAAGCTCCAATCCGGCATCCTTGGCGAGCGCCGTATCCGGGGTGACGCCCGTCGACATGACAACAAGGTCAGCGGTGAGCTCCTCCCCGGAGGATAGCCGGACTCGCGCGGCGCCGTCGGCATCGCTGATCGCGTCCACGGAGGTGCAGGTGAGAACGCGAACGCCGTACTTGCGTAGCTCTCGATCGACCCATTCCGCCTGCTCGGCATCGAGCGGGGGCAGGACGTGCGGAGCAAACTCGACGAGGGTGACGTTGCCGCCACGGTGGGCGAGAGCTTCCACGGCCTCCAGGCCGATGAAGCCCGCACCGACGACGACCGCATCAAACTCGGAACGGCCCTCGATGCGCGCAATGAGCCCGTCCATTTCGGGCACGGTGCGAAGCCAGTGGACGGAGGCATGGTCGAGTCCCGTGACCGGGGGAGTGGCAGCCTTGGATCCGGGGGAGTAGATGAGCGTGTCGTACGCGAGCGAGTACGTGCCTTCTGGCCCGTTGACCGTGATGGTCTTGTCCTCACGATCGATGCGCGTGACTTCGCTGTTCACCCGGACATCGAGGTTCAACTGAGCCTTCAGCGTGTCCGGGGTGTGCAGCAGCAGACTGTCCCGCGACGGAATCTCGCCGGAGACGTGGTAGGGCAGTCCGCAGTTCGCAAATGACACGTACGGACCTTTGTCGAGAACGATGATGCTGGCGTTCTCATCCAGTCTGCGGGCGCGAGCAGCCGCGGACATGCCGCCCGCGACACCGCCGATCACGACGATCTTGGTCACAGGTCATACTCCCTAGGTGGGTGGTTAAGTGAAGGAGAGGAAGAGCTTTTCGAGCTCAGCTTGAGTTTCTTCGGACTCGTTATCGAGGTAGCACTGCTTCATGCCGGTCGATAGCAACGTGATGGCAGCACGGTCAATTGCTCGAGAACATGCGGCAAGTTGGGTGAGAATCTCGCGACAATCCTCGCCGTCGTCGATCATGCGGATCACGGCAGCAAGCTGACCGTTCGCGCGCGCCAGACGATTGCGGGCGGCGCGGGCCTCGGTGGTATCGAGTTCAACCATGAGCCCATGCTAGCAGATACCCCCTAGGGGTATAGGGGTGGGGTTTTCTCAAGCCCGCGCTTGCCCGATACCATCAGGTTATGACCGAGACTTCCGCATCTAACGTATCCGATCAGCCTGAGCAGATTCGCGTGCGCCATGAAAAGCGCGAGCGCATCCTGTCGCAGGGCCGGGAGGCTTACCCCGTCTCCGTGCCCGTGACGACCACGATCAAAGATGTGCGAGAGAAGTACGGTCACCTCGAAGTTGGCGAAGAGACTGAGGATGTCGTCGGTCTCGCCGGTCGCGTGATCTACCAGCGCAACACCGGAAAACTCTGCTTCGTCACGCTGCAAGACGGGGCCGGCACCACGATCCAGGGCATGCTTTCCGAGGGCGAAATCGGCGTCGATTCCCTCACCGGCTACAAGGCTGATGTCGACCTTGGCGACCACCTGTTCCTCTCGGGCAAAGTCATCTCCTCGCGTCGCGGCGAGCTATCGATCTTTGTGCACGACTGGCAGATCGCATCCAAGGCGATCCGCCCGCTGCCGAAGACCTTCACAACCGAAGACGGCGAGCAGGTCAGCCTGTCCGATGAGGAGCGCGTCCGCCGTCGCTACGTCGACCTCGTGACGCGCCCGGCCGCCCGTGACATGGTGCGCACCCGATCCGCGGTCGTGAAGTCGCTGCGGAAGACCTTCGACGAACTGAGCTTCATCGAGGTCGAGACCCCGATGCTGCAGGTCGTTCACGGTGGCGCTGCCGCCCGCCCGTTCGTTACCCATATGAACGCGTTCGATATGGAGCTCTACCTGCGTATCGCCCCCGAGCTGTTCTTGAAGCGGGCGGTCGTTGGTGGCATCGAAAAAGTTTTCGAGATTAACCGCAACTTCCGCAACGAGGGTGCTGACTCCTCGCACTCGCCCGAGTTTGCGATGGTCGAGGCCTACGAGGCTTACGGCGACTACCGCACGATGGCGATCCTAACCCGCAATCTCATCCAGACCGCCGCGCGGGAAGCGATCGGATCCGAGGTTGTCACGCTCGCCGATGGTAGTGAATATGACCTGTCCGGCGAGTGGGCAGAGCTCGATCTGTACACCTCGTTGTCTGAGGCCGTGGGCGAAGAGATCAGCCCCGCAACTGACCGCGCCAAGCTAGAAGCGATCGCAGAGGCTCACGAGATCGGGCTCGCCTCGCACTACACGCCCGGCAAGATCGTGGAAGAGATCTGGGAGGAGCTCGCCGGAAGCAAGCTCTACGAGCCCACCTTCGTCATGAACTACCCGGTCGACACCTCCCCGCTGGTGCGCGGTCACCGCGAACGCGAGGGGGTCGTAGAAAAGTGGGATCTGTATGTCCGCGGTTTCGAGCTCGCGACCGCCTACTCTGAACTCGTCGATCCGGTGATCCAGCGCGAACGCTTTGAGCAGCAGGCTCTCGTGGCCGCCGCCGGCGATCCCGAAGCCATGGTGCTCGACGAAGACTTCTTGCAGGCGATGGAATACGGTATGCCCCCCTCGGGCGGCATGGGGATGGGTCTTGACCGCCTCCTCATGGCGCTGACGGGCCGCGGAATCCGAGAGACGATCCTTTTCCCGCTGGTCAAGCCGCTTTAGCTTTCGAACGCCACACGTCCTACGTCGTTGAAACATCACCGCAATAGAATGGCCAAGGACGGAAGGTAGTTCTTGACATGGCTTTTGTGGTCGGTATTGCGATCGGAGTCATCGTCGGCGCACTCGGTGCTGGCGGTGGCATTCTTACGGTTCCGATCCTCGTCTACCTCCTAAGCCAGGACCCTCACGACGCGGCAGCGGCATCCCTCATCATCGTCGGCGTGACAGCCCTCGTGGCGCTGCCCGGTCGTATGAAGGCCGGGCATGTGAAGATCCGCGATGGTCTCGTCTTTGGTGCCCTGTCCGTCATCGGCTCTGTTATCGGTGGTTTGCTCTCGCGGTATGTCTCCTCCGACGTGCTCATGAGCCTATTCGCCGTGCTCCTCACCGCGGTCGGGTTCGTGATGCTGCGCAGGGCAAGGCTTGGCCGCAAGGAAGAAAAACTCATTGCGGACGGACGCGAAGACGAAATCGTTCGCAAGGCAACCTGGGCCGCGGCCGCGCGCGATTCCCATGGGCTTTTGCTGCTCATCACGACCGCGACGCTCACCGGTTTCCTCACAGGCTTCTTCGGCGTCGGCGGCGGTTTTGCGGTCGTCCCGACGCTCGTGCTCGTGATGGCGTTCGGAATGAAAGAAGCCTCGGGTACGTCCCTGTTCGTCATGGTGATCGCCTCGCTTGCGGGACTCGCCTCACGGCTCGGCGCGGACATCCATTTCGACTGGCCGCTCATCGCGATGTTCGCGGTTGGTTCATCCCTCGGTGGCATGCTCGGTGGGCCGCTTACCAAACGTGTCCCGAGCTCGGTTCTCACATTGGCGTTCGCGATCCTGCTGCTTGGGGTCGCGATTGCGACCGGCATTCAGGCGATCCCGGCGCTGTACGCCGATCTGACTTAGAACTCGGCGAGACGGTCGCGGTGCCCGAGCGGCCTCGCATCAAGCCGACGGGCAGTCCGGCTCGCCAACACGTAGGCAGCGGCGACAGGGTGCGCAGCGATGACAGCGCCCAGCAATGCGATGAGCCACGATGATGGCGTCGTGATCAGCAGGGCGGCCAGGGCGATGACAATGAAAACGGCGCCGACCCGCCACGTGATATTCAGCAGTCGGCGATGACGCTCCAACCCTGCGATCGCTTCTGGAGCGAATAGCAGCAAGACCCCGAATAGCGCGATCACGAGCGAACCCAGCAGCCCGAGCGACGGCAGCCATAGAGCCATACGACCGGGCGCATCGTGAGGCGTCGACATAATGAGCATCGCGCCAAGCGCTCCGGTGAGGAAGGCAAGGGCAACGCCGGCGATGAGGGTGAGGCGGGTGGTGGAGATGGCGCGGACTTGTGCTACGTCGGGTGGGAGGGGTTGGTTGCTGGTCACGGTAGGCAATTTACCTGGAGGATGCTAGGTGGAGCGAACCGTCCGTGTGGGCCTGGATGAGGCCATCGGTTAGGAGGCTCGTGATGGCGCGCTCGGCTTGGGAGGTATCGGGTGAGGCGATGGTAAGGGCGTGTTCGCGGGGGAGTGTTTCGTGCGGGTCTAGGTTGCGTAGGTGCGCCATGATTTTGCCGCGTGCTTGGCGGTCGGGGTCAAGTCCCTTGTAGTGGTGTAACGGCGTTTTCCTCTCGTTTGGGGTTTTAGCTTGCTAGTGCGGGCGTGTCGGTATCGGTCATGGT
>NZ_MQVR01000092.1 GCF_001907295.1 Bowdeniella nasicola | reverse complement strand
CTCCGGTGACTGGATGCGAGTGTGGTAACCCACATCCTGCCGGAGGTCTTCATCTCATCTCGACCGTTCGCAACGTCCCAAGGAACTACATCTAGCCCACTCATGCAACAGCTCGACGCCATCGTCGCGATCGCGTGCGTCGTCGGTGTCATCGGTGCGGTCGTCCAGGTCTATCCCGGCCTCCTCATCGTCGCGCTCGCCGTCGCGATTTGGGGCGGCGTCACCGGTGGCACGTGGGGGATCTCGCTGCTGATTGCGTCTGTCGTAATCTTTGCGCTGGCGTCCCTCGGAAAGTTCTTCCTCGCGGGCAAAAGGCTCAAGCGCGCCGGTGTGGCGAACTCCTCGATGATCTTCGGTGGCGTGCTCGCCATCGTCGGATTCTTCGTCATCCCCGTGATCGGTGCAGTTTTGGGCTTCATCCTCGGTGTCTACCTGGGGGAGGGGCGCCGCTCGCGATCGTCCCAACAGGCCTGGGCGGCGCCCCTCGCCGCACTGAAGTCAGTGGGCCTCGCTATCCTGGTTGAGCTATTTGCTGCCCTCGTGCTGAGCGCACTGTGGGGCTGGGCCGCCTGGATGACGTAGAGGACGTATGGATTCGCTGTTTGATGAGCTCGTCGCTGCCGCTCGTGCGTCCGCTCCGCTGCCGCCGTCCGCGGTGTGGGAATCGGGTGAGGTCCCCGAGGCCTCGGCCGACGCCGATGCGCTGCTTGCGGGACTGAACCCCCAGCAGCACGAGGCCGTCACCCACACGGGCAGTCCACTGCTCGTCGTCGCCGGCGCGGGCTCAGGCAAAACGAAGGTCCTCACCCACCGCATCGCCTACGCGCTCGCGACCGGTCGAGCCCGCGCGGATCAGGTCATCGCGATCACGTTCACGAATAAGGCCGCAGCCGAGATGCGCGAGCGCGTCCGCTCCCTCGTCGGGCCGCAGGCGAACCGCATGTGGGTCTCGACATTCCACTCCGCATGCGTGCGGATCCTGCGCCGCGAATATCGGGACGTGCCCATCCGTTCGACGTTTTCCGTCTACGACATGCAAGATGCCCAGCGCCTCATGGCGCTGACGTGCAAGCGGCTGAACCTCGACCCGAAACAGTTCAACCCTAAACTGTTTTCCCGACGCGTCTCCGACTTCAAAAACGAACTCATCACGCCCGCGGACGCGGCAGCGCAGGCGCGCACGGATTTCGAGAAGAAGATCGCCGAGGCCTACCGGCTCTACAACGACGCCTTGCAGCAGGCGCACGCGATGGACTTCGATGACCTCATCATGCGCACTGTCCAGCTCCTGCAAAACAACCCGCAGGTCGCGCGCACCTATCGCCGCCGGTTCCGCCACGTCCTCGTCGACGAATACCAGGACACCAACCACGCCCAGTACATGCTCGTCCGTGCCCTCGTCGGTGCCGATGACGATGATGCGGGTGTGCCGCCGGCCGAACTCACGGTGGTGGGTGATTCCGATCAGTCGATCTATGCGTTTCGCGGCGCGACGATCCGCAATATCGAAGAGTTCGAAAAGGACTACCCGGACGCCCACACCGTCGTCCTCGAGCAGAACTACCGCTCGACGCAAAACATCCTGTCCGCCGCCAACGCCGTGATCTCCGCGAATGCTGGGCGCCGCGCCAAGCGGCTGTGGACCGACTCCGGCGATGGTGCGAAGGTCATCGGCTACGCGGCGGACTCCGAGCACGACGAGGCGCGGTTCATCGCCTCTGAGATCGATAGCCTCGCAACAGAAAACGTCAAGCCCGGGGACGTCGCGATCTTCTACCGCACGAACGCCCAGTCACGTGCGCTGGAAGAAATCTTCATCCGTACCGGCCTGCCCTACCGCGTCGTCGGCGGCACACGCTTTTATGAGCGCAAGGAAATCAAAGACGCCCTCGCCTACCTGCGAGCGATCGCGAACCCCGACGACTCCGTATCGATACGCCGGATCTTTAACACCCCGCGCCGCGGCCTGGGAGATAAGGCCGAAGCGACGGTCGCGGCCTACGCCCACGACCACGACATCTCGTTCGGGGCCGCCATCGCCGCCGCGGTCGACGGCGACATCCCCGGGCTCGCTCCGCGCACCATGAACGCGCTGCGAGATTTCCATGCGACGCTCAACGAAGTGCGCGAATTCGCCACAGATGCCTCCCCAGCAGAGATCCTCGACGCCGTCCTCGACCGCTCCGGGTACGTCGCCACGCTGCGCGCCTCCGATGATCCGCAAGATGAGTCCCGCGTCGAAAACCTCGCCGAACTGCACGCCGTTGCAGCAGAATTCCGCGAAACTCAGCCCGACGGCGATCTGGGAGACTTCCTCGAACGAGTTGCCCTCGTCGCCGATTCTGACTCCATCCCCGACGACGACGCCGGGCAGATCACCCTCATGACAGTCCACACCGCAAAGGGACTCGAATTCCCGGTCGTCTTCGCCTCCGGTATGGAAGACGGAACATTTCCGCATGCCCGTTCGATCGATGATGCGAGCCAGCTCGCCGAGGAACGTCGGCTCGCCTACGTGGCGCTCACCCGCGCTCGCGAGCGGCTCTACCTCACGCGTGCCGCCGTCCGATCCGCATGGGGGATGCCGCAGCAACTGCCGCCCTCTCGCTTCCTCGCCGCGATCCCCGAAGAGGTCGTTGACTGGCGTCGTGAGGTGGCCGGCGC
Source organism: Bowdeniella nasicola (assembly GCF_001907295.1). GTDB lineage: Bacteria > Actinomycetota > Actinomycetes > Actinomycetales > Actinomycetaceae > Bowdeniella > Bowdeniella nasicola. The sequence goes on along the minus strand of NZ_MQVR01000092.1, from coordinate 6,067 downwards.
CGAGGCCTTCCGCTCGACGTCAGAAACCTCCAGTCGGCTCTCCTTTGGCAGCGGCTACCGGCCCAAGACCTCCGACACCCGGCGGGTCCAGCGGGCGGGAGCCGTGCGCGCAACGGAGAAGGACGAGGAGACGATCCCGTCCTTGGAGGCGGGCGTCCGCGTCCTGCACGACTCCTACGGTCTGGGTACGGTTCTCGAGGTCACCGGCCAGGGGTGGCGCGCGGTCGCTAGTGTCGATTTCGGTGACGGGGCGGTCAAGAAGCTCATGCTGCGCTATGCGCCGCTGACAAAACTCGATGTGTAATGCCCCGGCGCGCCGAGACCGATAATGTTCAAGTTCAGCTTTAACCTTGAATCGTGGCAACACGTGTGAAGCCCACACGCGCCCCGCGTGCGGCTCGGCAGCCTGGTGGGCCCAGAAGAATAGAACCGGGGGATCGGCCGAAGGCCATCCCGGGACTTGATGGACTGCGCGCACTCGCAATCCTTGCAGTTCTCGTCTATCACCTGCGCCCCGCGACCCTGACGGGCGGTTTCATCGGCGTCGATATCTTCTTCGTCGTCTCGGGCTTCCTCATCACGACACTCCTGCTGCGCGAAGTCGCCGCCAACGGGGCCATCGATCTCAAAAGCTTCTGGCTGCGTCGCGCCCGTCGACTGATCCCGGCACTCGTCACGTGCGTCGTCGTCTCCGTCACCGCCGCCTTCTTCGTGGGTGGTGACCTCCTCGTGGGCATCGGACGCCAAACGCTCGGCGCGCTCACGTTTTCGACTAACTGGGTGGAGATCGGTGCCGGCAGTTCCTACTTCGCCCGCACCTCGCCCCAGTTATTCGTAAACTTCTGGTCGCTCGCCGTCGAAGAACAGTTCTATCTGTTCTGGCCGATCATCGTCGCAATCCTTTTGGTCGCGACGAAAACCGTGCGCACCCGCGTGCGGATCGTCGGCGCCATCGGTATTGCGTCGGCCGCGTGGATGGCGTTCAACGTCGCCCCGGGTACCGATGCGACGCGCGCCTACTACGGCACCGACACTCACCTGTTTGGATTGATGTTCGGCGCGGCGCTTGCCTTCATGTGGTCGCGCTACTCGATCCTCGACTCCCAGCTATGGCATCGCTGGCGTATCCCCGCCTCCCTGCTGGCGACCGCCCTGCTCGCGGTTCTGCTCGGCGTAGTGACGGAAGACAACGTCTGGACTTTCCGCGGCGGACTCGTTCTCGCGTCCTTCGCAACGACGATCATTATTGCGGCGGTGATTTCGGGGCGGCACCCATTCCTGCCCGTGATGGAATCGGTGCCGGTTAAGTGGATCGGGGCGCGCTCCTATGGCATCTACCTATGGCACTGGCCCGTCATTCTCATCCTCGCGGCGATGACACCTTCGGTCGTGCCCGACTCCGTTGCGTCCTGGGTGATGCGTGCGATAGCCTGCGCGCTGACGCTCGCTATCGCGGCCACGTCCTACCGCTACATCGAAACCCCGATCCGGCGCCACGGGTTTAGGGTGTGTGCCCACCGCGCCCTCGTCGCCGTTCGCTCCGCCCAGCACTGGCAGCCGCGGGCGATCGCCGCGACTGCGGCAGCCTGCCTCGCAGTCATGCCGGTCGCGATCGCGACAGCGCCCGAAAAGTCGGAAACCCAACTGCAGATCGAAGCGGGCGAAAAACTTTTGGCCGAAAAGGCCAAGCAGGACGAGCAGCCAGCAGAAGCCGCCCCGACCGAGTCGACTCCGGCCCCCGTGACAGCGTCTGAGAAAGCGACCGGCGATGGCGTCCACGACGACGGTGCCGGAAACGGCGATACGGCAAAAGCCGCCGACACGCTCGATACGGGCGTTCCGACGGGCAAGGAGATCAGTGCGTTCGGCGACTCGCTGCTCGTCACGACGATCCATGCGATGGAGGACCGATTCCCCGGAATCGCCGTCGATGCCAAGTCCTCGCGGCAATGGCCCGCCGGACTCCAGCAGATCCGCCAAGCCCTGGACGCGGGCAGGGTCCGCCGCGGGGTCGTCATCGCCCTCGGCACGAACGCCGGACTTCCCGACCCGAGCATGCTGCGCGACGCGCTCGATGCCCTCGGCACCGACCGCCTTGTCGTCGTCGTGAATATCTACGGCAAATCGACCTGGATCGATAGCGTAAACGCCGACATCGCAGCGATCGCTAATGAGTACGCAAACGTCATTGTCGCGGACTGGCATGGCGCAATCTCGGACAATCGCGGCCTCCTGCAAGCCGATGGCGTCCACCCCGGCATCAAGGGCGCGCACCTGTACGCCGATACGGTCAAAGCGGCCTTCGAGCAGCTCAGTGCGACGCTCACCTCGTCCTAGGACGTTGGTCCGCCCACAGTCGGCACGAATCTCTGCAAACACCCCCGGCTGGGGGCTAGGCTGTCCTTAGATGTCTTGATGTCGAGGCATTTTTATCCGAACACGGAAGGACTTTAGAAGCGTGGATCTCTTCGAGTACCAGGCTCGGGATCTCTTCGATAAGCATGGCGTACCGGTGCTCAGGGGCATCGTCGCGACCACGGCTGAAGAGGCCCGCAAGGCCACGGAAGACCTCGGCGGCGGAACCGTCGTCGTTAAGGCTCAGGTCAAGACCGGTGGCCGCGGTAAGGCCGGCGGCGTCAAGCTAGCCCACTCGCCGGAAGAAGCCGAAGAGGCCGCCAAGGCCATCCTCGGGATGGATATTAAGGGCCACACCGTCCACAAGGTGATGGTGGCCGAAGGCGCGAAGATCGCTGAAGAGTATTACTTCTCCGTCCTGCTTGACCGTGCTGAGCGCCGCTACCTCGCGATGTGTTCGGTCGAGGGTGGCATGGAGATCGAACAGCTCGCCGTGGAGCGTCCCGAAGCCCTCGCGAAGGTGCCCGTGGACCCGGCCGTCGGCATTGATGAGGCAAAGGCCCGCGAGATCGTCGGTCAGGCCAATTTCGCCGACGAGCTCAAGGACGACGTTGTCGCGGTCATCTTGAAGCTGTGGGACGTCTACACCGGTGAGGACGCCACCCTCGTGGAAGTCAACCCATTGGTGAAGACCGAGGACGGTCAGATCATCGCCCTCGATGGCAAGGTCTCGCTCGACGACAATGCGCGTTTCCGTCACCCTGAACACGAGGAACTCGTGGACAAGTCTGCGACGGACCCGCTCGAGATCAAGGCGCAGGAAGCCGACCTGAACTATGTCAAGCTCGACGGTGAAGTCGGCGTCATCGGTAACGGTGCCGGCCTCGTGATGTCGACCCTCGATGTTGTGGCCTACGCGGGCGAAAAGTACGGCGTCGGCCCCGCCAACTTCCTCGACATCGGCGGCGGCGCCTCGGCCGAAGTCATGGCCGCAGGCCTCGACGTCATCCTCGACGATGAGCAGGTCAAGTCCGTGTTCGTCAACGTGTTCGGCGGCATCACCGCGTGTGACGCGGTGGCCAACGGCATCGTGAAGGCCCTCGAGATGCTGGGCGACCAAGCTAAGAAGCCGCTGGTTGTGCGCCTCGATGGCAACAACGTGGAGGAGGGCCGCGCGATCCTCGCGAAGGCGAACCATCCGCTGGTGACCATGGAAGACACGATGGACGGCGCCGCGGCCAAGGCCGCCGAGCTGGCCGCGAAGTAAGGACGGAGCGCATCTCATGGCTATTTACCTCGATGAAAACTCCAAGGTCATCGTCCAGGGCATGACCGGTTCGGAAGGCCAGAAGCACACCAAGCGCATGCTCGGAGCTGGCACGACCATTGTCGGCGGCGTGAACCCCCGCAAGGCGGGCACCTCCGTTACCTTCGACGTCGTGCCCGCGGGCCCCGCGGCCGATAAGGTCGAAGCCGGCGAGAAGGAAATCCCGGTATTCGGCACCGTCGCGGAGGCCAAGGAGGCCACCGGCGCGAACGTCTCCGTGATCTTCGTGCCCCCGGCCTTCACCAAGGCCGCCGTGATCGAAGCCGTCGACGCGGGCATCCCGCTCGTCGTCATCATCACCGAGGGGGTCCCGGTCGCCGACACCTCGGAGTTCTTCTCCTACGCGCAGTCCAAGGGCGTTCGCCTCATCGGCCCGAACTGCCCCGGCATCATCTCACCCGGAAAGTCGAACGTCGGCATCACCCCGCCCGACATCACCGGCCCGGGCAAGATTGGCCTCGTGTCCAAGTCCGGCACCCTGACCTACCAGATGATGTACGAGCTGCGTGACATCGGCTTCACCACGTGCATCGGCATCGGTGGCGACCCGGTCATCGGCACGATCCACATCGATGCGCTCAAGGCGTTCGAAGAGGATCCCGAGACCGAACTCATCGTCATGATTGGTGAGATCGGTGGCGACGCCGAGGAGCGCGCCGCGGCCTACATCAAGGACAGCGTGACGAAGCCGGTCGTCGGCTACGTCGCGGGCTTCACCGCTCCCGAGGGCAAGACCATGGGACACGCTGGCGCCATCGTCTCCGGCTCTTCTGGCACCGCCCAGGCGAAGAAGGAAGCTCTCGAGGCTGTTGGCGTCAAGGTCGGCAAGACCCCGACCGAAACCGCGAACCTCGCTCGCGCGATCCTGCAGGGCAAGTAGTAGCCCATAGCGTAAGGCGCCGCCCGGAACCCCGGGCGGCGCCTCGCTCTGTCCGCTGCTCTGAGGCGTCAGCAGGGAGACGACGAAGGTCACGAGGCTGGCACCGAGGCCGATATAGATCGGCTCATTTTCGAGCGCACCGAACGTCAGCATCCCAATGACGACCGCGATCGTCCCGACGATCATTGCCGTCCACGCGTCCGTTGCCGTTGCGCGCTTCCAGATCAGGCCGCCAAGGATCGGAACGAACAGCCCACCGACGAGGAAGTCGTAGCCGATGACCATTCCCATGACGGGGTCGGTGAGGAAGACCGCCATGAACGTGACAAAGATGCCGAAGACCAGCACGTAGATGCGGTCAGCGTTAATGCCGCCTTCGTCGGCCAGCTGATCGTGTTCGGAGATGGCCTCCGCGGTCGACAGATCCTGGAGTTGGGCCTTGGCCTGTTCCTTGCCGCCGCGCAGCAAGCTCTTGACTACCGGAGCGATATCGACCCGCGTCACGGTCGCCGCGGCAATCAGGGCGCCGGAGGCCGTCGACATCATGGCCGCGACACCGGCAGCGAGCACGATGCCGCCAAGGACGGACGGCACGTAGCCGGTCGCGAGCAGCGCAAAGACCTCGCCGTAGTGGCCATCCTTCACATCGGGGATCACGACGCGTCCGGCCATGCCGATGACCGCGCCCGCGATAGCGTACAGTGTGGCGTAGATGGCCGAGGCGGTCCCGACCCACTTCGCGATAGCGGGGGTGCGTGAGGTGAAGACTCGCTGCCAGATGTCCTGGCCGATGAGCATGCCGAGGGTGAAGGTCACGAAGTAGGTGATGGCCATTTGGAACCCGATACCGGTGGGGAGAAGAAGGTCTCGGGCAGCGCCTCGACCAGGGCCCGACGCCGCCGGCATGGTACAGGCTGAAGGGGAGCAGGATAAAGAACATTCCGACCGTCATGAAAATGAACTACATCATGTCGGTCAGGGTGATCGACCACATGCCGCCGAACACCGAGTACAGGACGACGACACCGCCGCCGAGGGTGACCGCCCAGCCCCGGCCCATGCCGGGGAACATCACCGCGAAGACGGTCGCATAAACCGACGTGGAGTTGATCGCGAGCGTGAGCGTGTACAGGACCGTGATGAGGGAAGATACCTTGGCTGGGGCGCCGTCGCCGTAGCGCAGCGCAAGGACCTGGTTAATCGTGTACACCTTGACGCGGCGCACCGGGCCCGCGATAAACAGCAACAGGATCGGCAACCCGGTGGCAAGCGTGGTGACGATCCAAAGCGCCGAGATGCCGTACTGGTAGCCGAGCGCGACGCCGCCCACGGTCGCCGAGCCGCCGATGACGATGGCACTCATCGTGCCCGAATACATGATCGGCCCGAGGCAGCGACCCGCAAGGCGGTAATCCGGCTCTTCACAATCGAGGGTGTAGTCGGGGTTTGAATCCGCCGGCCTCGAGGAGGCTGCGGGCGATGTAGTGGGTCAGGTTCCGGAAGCC
>NZ_MQVR01000091.1 GCF_001907295.1 Bowdeniella nasicola | reverse complement strand
GGGGGGTTAAAGTCCACTCATCATCAGGGACCTCGATGCTTATCCCCAACACCCCTGCCCGATCGGCGTGCCCACACTCAACTCTGAAGAGCCTCAAATCCGCTACGCTAGGGAACGTAGCGATCAGGAAAATTCATCGAAGAGGATGGTTGCACATGGATCACGTCTCGCTTGCCGCAATCCCCTGGGGGGAGATAAGCGCCAGCTATGGCGATGCCTTCCCCATGCATGCGGTGCTCAGCCCAGAAGGCGAAGTTCTCGATAAGAAGGCCCTAGATCAGGTCCCCGAAGAGACCCTCGTCGAGCTTATGGAAGACATGGTGTGGGCGCACGTCTTTGACCAGCGCATCATCATGCTCAACCGCCAGGGTGCGCTCGGAAACTACGCGCCCGCCGGTGGTCAAGAAGCGTCCCAGTTCGCGTCGTTGAAGGCGCTGGATGCCACCGACCTGCTCATTCCCACCTACCGCGACCTCGCGCCGCTCATCAAGCACGGCGTACCGATGCATCAGGCGTTCTTGTGGTGGCGCGGCCACATCGAGGGCAATGCCTACCCCGAGGACGTGTCGGCCTGGGTGCCGCAGGTGATCGTCGGCGCGACCGCCATGCACGCCGTCGGTGCGGCCATGGCGATGGCCCGCAAGGGCGAAAAGCGCGTCGCGCTCGCACTACTCGGCGATGGTGCCACCTCGCAGGGTGACTTCTACGAAGGCCTGAACTTCGCGGGCGTCTACAAGGCCCCCGTCATTGCCCTCATCCAGAACAACCAGTACGCCATCTCGGTTCCCGTCGTGAACCAGACCGCCGCCCACACGCTCGCCCAGAAGGGCGTCGCCGCGGGTGCGCCCGCCGTGCGCGTCGACGGCAACGATCCCGTCGCCATGTACCTCACGGTGAAGTCCGCACGCGAATACGCGCTCGCCGGTAACGGCCCGGTCCTCATCGAGGCCGTCACCTACCGTTCCGGCTCGCACACGATGTCGGATGAGCCCAGCCGCTACCGCGGCGACGACGAGGTCGAGCTGTGGACGAACAAGTCGGCACTGCGTCGCCTGCGCGAGGTGCTCGTCGCCGCTGGCAAGTGGGAAATCGAACGCGAAGAGCAGATCGCCGAAGAGGTCAAGGCCGAGATCAAGGAGGCCCTGAAGCTCATGGGCCAGACCCCGGCGCAGAAGGTCACTGACTTCCTTTCCGTCATGTACGAAACCCCACCCGCAACGCTCGCTGAGCAGATCGAGACCTACGCCGCGAAGGAGGCTAACTAATCATGAGTGAGATGACTCTTGCCCAAGCCGTAACCTCCGGCCTCGACGTCATGCTCGAGAAGGACGAGAACACGATGATATTTGGGGAGGACGTCGGCAAGAACGGCGGCGTCTTCCGCATCACCGACGGCCTGCAGGCCAAGTACGGTACCGACCGCGTGTTCGACACCCCGCTCGCCGAGTCTGGCATCCTCGCGATGTCGATCGGCCTGGCCGACCAGGGCATGCGCCCGCTGCCGGAGATCCAGTTCTCGTCGTTCATCCTGCAGGGCATGGACGCCGTCGTCGCGCATATTGCCCGCTACCGCTTCCGCTACGCCGGCAAGCGCCACCTGCCGCTGACGATCCGGACCCCGTTCGGTGGCGGCGTGCACACGCCCGAGCTGCACTCGGATTCGTACGAGGGTCTGTTCGCCCAGATCCCGGGCCTGCGCGTGGTCATCCCGTCCAGCGCGTACGACGCGAAGGGCCTGCTGATCTCCTCGATCGAGTCGAACGACCCGGTCGTCTTCCTCGAGCACCTGAAGCTCTACCGCACGGTCAAGGGCGAAGTCCCCGAGGACTACTACACCGTCGATCTCGACAAGGCTGCCGTCCGCCGCGAAGGCACCGACGTAACGATCATTGGCTACGGCCTTATGGTCATCGAAGCCGAAAAGGCCGCCGAAGAGCTCGCGAAGGACGGCATCAGCGCCGAGGTCATCGACCTGCGCACCGTCGCCCCGATCGACTTCGAGACCCTGGTGGCCTCCGTCAACAAGACGCATCGCGTCGTCGTCGCGCAGGAAGCCCAGAACATCGCGGGTGTCGGCGGCTACGTCGCAAGCGAGCTGGGCAAGCGCTGCTTCATGCAGCTCGACGCCCCGATCGCGCGCGTGTCCGGCCCGGATACGACCTACCCGTTCGGTGCCGCCGAGAGCGTGTGGCTGCCGAACGCGAAGGACATCTACGCCGCAGCCAAGTCCGCTTACGAGTTCTAAGGGAGGGCCAGAATGTATCAGTTCAAGTTGCCCGACATTGGTGAGGGCACCCACGAAGCCGACATCATCGCCTGGCACGTCAAGGTCGGCGATCACGTGAAGGAAGACGACACGCTCGTTGAGATCCAATCCGATAAGGCGACGGCCGATCTGCCGAGCCCCGTCGACGGCATCGTCGCGAAGATCATCGGCGAGGAGGGTGATAAGGCCCTCGTCGGGTCCGTGATCATCGAGATCGACACCGGCGATGGCGAGGCGGCCCCGGCCGGCGATAGCGATGTCGCCGCCGATGAGTCCGGCGTCGATGCCATCAAGGAGGCCGACGAAGAAACCGACGCGGCCCCCGTGGCGGATGCCCCCGCGACGGGGGCATCCGAGGTGGCTGCGGCTCCCGCCGGCGACCGCCCGGCCGTCCACGGCGAGGACGTCGATATCCGTACGCTCGCGGTGCCGCGGGTGCGCTACTTCGCGCGCCAGCACGGCATCGACCTGCGCACGATCTCGGGCACCGGCCGCTCCGGCCTCATCACGATGGAAGACGTCGAGGCCGCGCTGAGTGGCGCCCCGGCTGCTGCCGCACCGGCGCCCGCCGCCGAACCTGTCGCGCCCGCAGCGCCCGAAGCACCCGCCGCGCCCGAGGCCGCCACGCCTGCCGCGCCGCTGGCTGCCCCGGCGCACGTCGCGCCGCAGGCAGGGGAGCGTCGCGAAAAGATGAGCCCCGTGCGCAAGGCCACGGCCAATGCCATGGTCGCCGCGAAGCAGACCGTCCCGCACGTCACGGTCTTCGACCGCGCCGTCGTCGACGAGCTCATGGCCCACCGCGCTCGCCTCAAGCCCCGCGCCGCCGAGGCCGGCATCAAGCTCACCTACACGCCGTACCTGGTCAAGGCCGCCGTCGCGATGCTCAAGCGCCACGCCGACCTCAACGCGTACGCCGATATGGCGAACTACGAGATCGTCCACAAGGATTCGATCGACGTGTCCGTGGCGATCAACACCGAGCACGGCTTGTTCGTGCCCGTCATCAAGGATGCGGACCGGCTCTCGCTGTTCGACATCGCGCGCGAAGTCGAACGGCTTTCCGAACTCGCGATGGCTGGCAAGCTCACGAGCGCCGACATGCGCGGCGGCTCGCTCACCATCACGAACGTCGGTGGCGCCGCTACCGCGGGCGTGTGGTCCACCCCGATCATCAACGTGCCCGAGGCTGTCATCATCGGCATCGGCCGGATCGAGGGCGAATTCCTGCCCGATGAGGACAAGAACCCCGTCTACCACGACGTCATGAAGATCAGCTTCGGCTTCGATCACCGCCTCGTCGATGGTGTTGCCGCCCAGCTCGCGCTGAACGACTTCAAGGCATTCCTGTCCGATCCCGACTACCTGTTTGCGGAGAGCTAGACCATGGTCGTAGGAGATTTTGCGTCCGAAGTCGACGTCGTCGTCATCGGTTCCGGCCCTGGCGGGTACGTCGCGGCGATCCGGGCGGCGCAGCTCGGCAAGAAGGTCCTCGTCGTCGAAAAGGACGCCGTCGGCGGGACTTGCCTGAACGTCGGCTGCATCCCGTCCAAGGCGCTCATCGAGGCCGGCCACCACGTGGCCGCCTCGAAGGCGCCCGGCCTGTTCGGCGTCACCAACGAGAACACGACCGTCGACTTCGCCGCCACCCAGGCGTGGAAGGATAACGACGTCGTCGGTCGCCTCACCAAGGGTGTCGCGGGCCTGCTGAAGAAGAACGGCGTCGAGGTCATCTCCGGCGAAGCTCATTTCGTCGACGCCTCGACCGTGCGCGTCGTCTTCGACGACGTCTACGGCCAGTCCTACTCGTTCAAGCACTGCATCATCGCGACGGGCTCGCGCTCGGTCCAGCTGTCGGTGGCGCCGCTTGGCGAGCGGATCCTCGACTCGACCGGCGTGCTCAACCTGAGCGAGATTCCCGAGCGGCTCGTCATCGTCGGTGGCGGCTATATCGGGATGGAACTCGCGGGCGCCTATGCCGATCTCGGCTCGAAGGTTACCGTGCTGGAAGGCCTGGACTCCGTCCTCGCCTCCTTCGAGTCCGACCTCGTCGCCCCGGTGCTGCGCCAGGCGAAGAAGCGCGGCATCGGGATCATCACGGGGGCGAAGCTCACGGCCACCAAGGTCGACGGTGACGTCGTGACCGCGACGTATGAAAGCACCGACGGCGAGCACCAGATCGAGGCCGATTACCTCGGCGTGTGCGTCGGCCGCGTGCCGAACACCGACGAGATCGGCCTGGAGATGACGGGCCTGTCGACGACCGAGCGCGGCCTCATCGAGGTCGACGAGCAGTGCCGGACCGCCGTGCCGCAGATCTTCGCGATCGGCGACATCACCGCGGGCCTGCCACTCGCGCACAAGGCGAGCTTCGAAGCCAAGGTTGCGGCCGCCGCGATCGCGGGCGATCAGGCCGCCGCCGTCGACTACCTCGCCATCCCGGCCGTGTGCTACACCTCGCCCGAGATCGCGACCGTCGGCATGACGGCCGCCGAGGCGAAGGACGCCGGCATCAAGGCCAAGAAGACGAAGTTCCCGCTCGGCGGCAATGGCCGCGCGCTCTCGCTCGGCCAGGCCGTCGGGTTCGTTCGGCTCGTCACCGACGAGGAAACGGGCCGCCTGCTCGGCGCGCAGGTCGTCGGCCCCAATGCGTCCGAACTGATCGGAGAACTCGGCCTCGCCGTCGTGAACCTGCTCGGTGCTGAGGATGTCGTAGCCACAATCCACGCGCACCCTACCCTCAATGAATCCATCATGGATGCGGCCGAGGCTGCCGTCGGCCACGCCATTCACGCATAGGAACGCACCCCTCATGTCTGTCCAAATTCAGCCCCAGACAGCGCATCCCGCGAAGGACTTCACGATGAACGTCCTCAACGGGCTGGCGATCGGTACCGTGGTCGCCCTCATCCCGGGCGCCCTCCTCGGCGAGCTCGTGCGCGCGCTCCTGCCGCATGCTCCGTGGCTCGACGTCGTCCTGCAGGCCACCCAGGTCTCCAACGGCGTCATGGGTCTCGTCATCGGCTTCATGGTCGGCCTGAACTTCAAGTTCACGCCGATCCAGTCGGCCGCCGTCGGCGTCGCGACCATGTTCGCGGCCGGCGCGGTGCATTTCGAAGACGGCAAGATGGTGCTGCACGGCACCGGCGACGTCATCACCATGGGCGTCACCGCGGCGCTCGCGGCCGGCGTCGTCCTGTGGCTCGGCAACTCCATGAAGGCGTACACGATCCTCGTCATCCCGGTCGCGGTCCTCGCGATCGCGGGTGTCGCGGGTCGCCTCGCCCTGCCCTATATCCAGCAGATTACGTACTGGATCGGGCAGGGCGTGGAGAGCCTGCTGACGCTCCAGCCGATCATCATGGCGATGCTCATCGCCGTGATCTTCTCGATCCTCATCGTCTCGCCCATCACGACGGTCGGTATCGCGCTCGCGATCTCGCTCGCCGGGGTTGGCTCGGGCGCCGGTAACCTCGGCGTCTGCGCCGCGGGCTTTGGCCTCGCGATCGCCGGCTGGAAGGTCAACTCGCACGGCACGTCGCTCGCGCACTTCATCGGTTCGCCCAAGATGTCGATGGCGAACGTTCTGAAGAAACCGAAGATTATGCTCCCGGTCATCTGCTCGGCTGCCCTGTGTGGCATCCTCGGCGCGATCCTCGGGATCACCGGCACCCCGATGTCGGCGGGCTTCGGCTTCTCCGGCCTCGTCGGCCCGCTGGCCTACTTCGGCCTCGAGGGCTGGACGGCGCTGAACATCGGCAAGGCGCTCATCGCGTTCGTCGTCGCGCCCGTCGCGTTCGGCATCCTGTTCAACCGGGTCTTCACGCAGATGGTTCCGATCATCAAGCCTGAGGACTACTACCTCAACGTCAAGTAAGGAATTCGATGCTTACCTCGCTCGCTCAACTCGATGACTTCGTCGCGGGTCGCGACCAGGCCGTCGGTATCGCCGTGGTCACTGCGTGCGACGACGCGGTTCTCACCTCGCTCGCGCAGCTGACCGAGGCCGGCGTCATCCGGCCCTACCTGGTTGACCCGTCCGACGCGCTCGAAGCGAAAGCCGCCGAGCACCTGCCCGCCGGCAGCTTCGAATGCCTGACGGCGAGCGATGACGCCGATGCTGCCGCCAAGGCCGTTGCCCTCGTCCGCGAGGGCAAGGCCGGGGCGCTCATGAAGGGGCACGTCTCTTCGGGGACGTTCCTCAAGGCCGTCGTCGACCGGGAAACCGGGATTCGGGCGTCGGCGGTCCTCTCTCACGTTGCGGTGCTGCAGGCCGAAAAGCTCGGTCGGCTCGTCGCCGTGACCGACGGCGGCATGGTGACCGTCCCGAACGCGGAGCAGACCGAGGCGATCATCGACCACGGCGTCGCCGTCATGCGTGCCCTCGGGCGCGAAGCCCCGAAGGTGGCGCTGCTGTCGGCAGCCGAGACCGTGATCCCTCGGCTGCCGTCAGCCGAACTGCAGGCCGAGCTCGCCGCGAAGACCGGCCGCGAATACGTCGTCGAAGGACCGATCTCGCTGGATATCGCGCTCGTGCCCGGCATCGGCGCGGAAAAGGGCTATCCGGGCGAGATCAGCGGCGATGCGGACGTCATCGTTGTGCCCGATATCGTCACCGGCAATGCCCTGTCGAAGTCGCTCATCTACTTCGGTGGGGGAGTGATGGCGGGCGTCGTGCTCGGCGCCACGTGCCCGATCATCCTCACGTCCCGCAGCGCGGGCGCGGATGAAAAGCGGTATTCGATCGAGCTGGCGATCGCGATGGGGGCGGGCGCATGAGCCGCATCCTCGTCATCAATCCTGGCTCGACGTCGACGAAGATCGCGGTCTTTAACGATGCGAGCGAAGTCTTCCGCCACGAACTGACCTACTCGCGTGAGGACTTCGCGGGCGCAGCGTCGATCATGGATCAGCTGGAGCGCCGCGAGGCCGATATCGAGGCGGCGCTGGCGAACGATTTCCCGGCCGGCAGCTTCGATGCGGTCGTGGGGCGCGGCGGGCTCGTCGGCCCGGTCGCCCCCGGCGGCTACCACGTCGATGACGCCTTCCTCGACATCATCGCGAACCGCCCCGTGCTCGAGCATGCCTCGAACCTCGGTGGGCCGCTCGCGTCGGCGCTCGCGTCTCGGCTCGGCGCCGACGGCGCACTCGCGCTGATCTACGATCCGGTCACCGTCGACGAAATGTCGGACGTGTGCCGCATTACCGGCATCCCCGGCATTGAGCGCAAATCGATCGGCCACCACCTCAACATGCGGGCCGTCGCACGCAAACTCGCCGACGCGATCGGCACTCCTTACGAGTCGGCGCGCACGGTCATCGTCCACCTCGGTGGGGGATCGACGGCATGCGCGATCGACGGCGGCGCCATGATCGATTTCGTATCCGATGACGAGATCATGTTCTCCGCCGAGCGCAGCGGCGGCGTTCCGCTGAAGGAATTCGTCGCGCTCGCGCAGACCGTGCCGGCCGGCGAGCTCAAGTCCGTCGTGCGCGGCTCGGCCGGACTCGCAGGGCTGCTCGGCACGACGGACCTGCGCGAGATCGAGGCGCGCATCAAGGACGGGGACGACAAGGCCGCCCTCATCTTCGATGCGCTGGCCCTGCAGATCGGCAAGACGATCGCGACCCTCGCGACGTCGCTGTCCGGCCGCATCGACGCCATCGCCCTGACCGGCGGCATGGCCCGTTCCACCGACCTCGTCGCCGCGATCAAGCAGCGCGTCGAATGGATCGCGCCGATCCACGCTTTCGGGGGAGAATTCGAGATGGAGGCACTCGCCCTGGGGGCCTTGCGGATCATCCGCGGCGAGGAAGACGCCCAGCTCGTCACTAACTACCTATAAGGACCACTCATGACCCACCCCATCGTCGCCTATGATGTCCGTCCCGATGAGCTCGGTGATGTCGATGCGTGCATGAGCCGCACCGGCGTCGAGATCATCATCCGCAACACCCGCCTGGAGCTCGCCGGCATCGACGACCTGCCCGAGACCGACGCCGTGTCGATCCTCGGCCAGTCCATCGTCGACGCGGAGCTCATGGCTGCGCTTGCCGAGCGCGGCGTGAAATACCTGTCGACGCGCACCGTCGGCTTCGATCACATCGACCTCGATGCGGCGAAGAACTTCGGCATCACCGTCGGGCATGTCACCTACCCGCCGAACTCGGTCGCGGAATACACCGTCATGCTCATCCTCATGACGCTGCGCCGGATGAAGCTCGTCATGCACCGCGCCCAGATCCAGGACTTCTCGCTCATGGGCTCGCAGGGCTCGGAGCTCGGCAACTCCACCGTCGGCATCCTCGGCACCGGCCGCATCGGCGCGATGGTCGCAAACTTCATCAAGCCGTTCGGTACACGCGTGCTCGCCACCGACCCGTACCCGAAGTCGGAGCTCGAGGGCATCGTCGAATACGTCGACCTCGACACGATGCTCGCCGAGTCCGATCTCGTGACGCTGCATGCGCCGGCGTCCGAGGCGAACCATCACCTCATTGGTGCCGAGCGGCTCGCCAAGATGCGCAAGGGCGCAACGATCGTTAACTGCGGCCGAGGTGATCTCATCGACGCCGAGGCGCTCATCAGCGCGCTCGAGTCGGGCCACCTGGCGGGCGCCGCGCTCGACGTGCTCGAAAACGATCTCGAGTACTTCCACCGCGACGTGCGCCTCGGCACGATCCGGCATCGCAACCTCGTGCTGCTGCGTTCCTTCCCGAACGTGCTCGTCACGCCCCACATCGCGTTCTACACGCGCGAGGTGGTCAGCGCGATGGTGGAGCAGTCGGTCGATTCGCTGCTCGAGATGCGCAAGTCCGGCACGAGCCCGCTCGTCGTCGGGGGAGCCGTCTAGCTGTTGTGGGTCATGACGTTGTAGTCACCGACCGGGGATGAAGGAACGGGCCCCTGACTGCACGATGGGTGGTGTCAAAGCAACCATCCAG
>NZ_MQVR01000090.1 GCF_001907295.1 Bowdeniella nasicola | reverse complement strand
GTGAGTTGTAGAAGATGAACTCGAGGATCACGCGGTGACCGCCCTGCTGTCCAGCACGACCACCCCGCTACACCACTATGAGGGACTCAACTACAGTTCGCGACCGACTGGTACCACGTCAACATGTCGCACGCGTCGGCCCTCATGGTCATGAGCCCGACCGGCCGCGGCCCGAAGAAGGAAATCGCGGAGCGCCCCGGCAAGCAGTTCGTCTCCCCCAACGGGCACGGCGCCGGCTTCCCGGTCCACGAGCGCAACCGCTTCGACAACTCCGTCGTGCACGAGTACTACGACTACGACGCCCTGCGCGAGCGCCTCGGCGATAAGCGCGTCACCGGCCCGATGACCAACGGCCACGCCACGGTCTTCCCCTCCTTCAGCTACCTGCCCGTCAACGGCTCCATCCGCGTCTGGCACCCCAAGGGCCCGAACAAGATGGAAGTGTGGGCCTGGACGGTCCTCGACAAATCGATGCCCGAAGAGGTCCGCGAAGCCCAGCGACTGCACAACCTGCGCACGTTCGGCCCGTCCGGCATCTTCGAGCAGGACGACGGCGAAAACTGGTCCGAATGCCAGGCGATCGCGGGCGGTTTCATCACCAACCGCGTCGCCCTGAACTACCAGATGGGCATGGGCACCGAGAAGGAAGACCCGGACTACCCGGGCACCACGTCCGAGCTTTTCTCGGACGCCGCGGGCCGTTCGTTCTACCGTAAGTGGCGAGAGCTCATGTCGACCCCGGCATGGCACGAAAAGGAAGGCTAAAGACTAATGACTGACGGCATTAAGGTCGCCACCATCGACGACGTGGAAGAAGGCGAAGCCATCGTCGTGGAGCCCGAGGAGTCAGGTTTCGACGTCAAGATCGCCGTATTCCACTCCGATAACGACGAGTGGTACGCCCTCGATGACACCTGCTCGCACGCCGAGGCCTCGCTCGCCGACGGCTGGATCGAAGGCGAAGAGGTCGAGTGCCCGATGCACACCGCCCGCTTCTGCCTGAAGACCGGCAAGGTACTGTGCATGCCCGCGACCGAGGACATGCGCACCCACAAGGTCGAGGTCAAGGACGACGAGGTCTACCTCTACCCGGGCGTGCCCGCAGACGAGGCATAACCCATGAGCGTGTCATCCGTTGCCATCATCGGCGGGGGAATCTCCGGATTCTCCTGCGCCCGCGAACTGCGCGCGGGCGGCTTTACCGGCGAGCTCACGATCATCGATCCGGAAGGGCTGCCTTATGACCGTCCGCCGCTGTCCAAGGAGCTGCTCACCGGAGAATTCTCCACCGATGACACGCTGCTCGCGCCGGCCTCCTGGTACGAGGACAACAACGTCGAGATCCGCACGGATCGGGCCGACCGGATCGAGCCCGATACCGGGCGGATCGTCCTCGAGTCTGGCGCCGAGCTGACGCCCGACGCGATCGTGCTCGCGGTCGGCGGTCGGGCGCGACGTCTCTCGATCCCGGGCGGCGACCTCGCCGAGATCGTCACGCTGCGCACCAAGGACGACGCCCTCGCGCTGAAGGAAAAACTCACCGCAGGGACGCGCGTCGCGATCATCGGCGCGGGCCTCATCGGCGCGGAAGTCGCCTCCACGGCCGTGACGAACGGTTGCGAGGTTACGCTCATCGACCCGGCTCCGGTCCCGCTCGTGCCCGCCGTCGGCCACGAAATCGCCGAGGTGCTGCACGCGATGCACGCCGAGCGCGGCATCACGTGCTTCACCGGCCTGCCAACGCAGATCCGTGCCGAGGGCGGGACGCTCGCGATCGACCTCGACGGCGCCCACGACACCGAGGGCCCGCATCTCATCGAGGCCGACCTCGTCCTCGTGGCAATCGGTATCGACACCTATTCCCCGCTCGCGGCCTCTGCCGAGCTCGAGCAGGAAGGCGGCATCCTCGTCGACGCCGGCGGTCGCACGAGCAACGAGAAGATCTGGGCGATCGGCGACGTCGCGCGTCTGCGCAACGAGGACGGCTCGCTCGCCCGCCGCCACGAGCACTGGGAATCCGCCGCCAACGACGGCAAGGCCGCCGCCGCCTCGATCCTCGGCCAAGACCCCCCGACCTTCGGCTCCTCCTGGTTCTGGTCCGACCGCCACGGCGTCCACGTCGAAGGCATCGGCTCGATGACTGAGCCCGGCCACACCGTCATCCGCGAAAAGGACGGCAAGCCGCAGCTCGCCTTCCGGATCGACGACGACGGCAAGGTCATCGGCGCGGTCGCGATCGACGGCGGGATGGCCGTGCGCGCGGCGCGGCGCATCATCGACCGCGGAAAGATCGTCGATCCGGCCGACCTCGCCAACCCCGACATCGACCTAAAGAAACTGGCCCGCTGAAAGGAAGCATGATGACTGAGAAGAATGCCGACCACCTGGTGGGCGCCGCCGGTGCCGTCGTGACCGATGATCTGGCGGGCAGCCTCGTCGATCTGGACACCTGGTACCGCCTCCAACAGTTCTATTTCTACGAGGCCGAACTCCTCGACGACGGCCGCTTTGCCGACTGGCTCGAACTGTTCGACGAGGACCTGCACTACTGGGCGCCGACCCGCTCCAACCGCACCCGCCGCCAGCAGGCGCTGTCGATCGCGAAGGAGAACGAGGCCGCGTTCTACGACGAGACCAAGGACTCGCTCGCGTGGCGCATTCGCCGCTTCGACTCCGGCATGGCCTGGGCCGAAGACCCACCGAGCCGCACCCGCCACCTGATCTCCAACCTCACCGCCCGCCACAGCGGCGAGAACGAGATCACGTGCCGTACCAACTTCATCGTGTGGCGCTCCCGCCTAGAGCGCGAGCAGGACTGGTACGCCGGCGAGCGCCGCGACATCGTGCGCGCGCAGGAGGACGGCTCCTTCCTCGTCGCGAAGCGTCGGATCCTGTTCGACGTCAACGTCCTCATGGTCAAGAACATCTCGACGTTCTTCTAGCCACCATGACTGCGCGCCTGGCCGGAAAGACCGCCCTCATCACGGGGGCGGCCTCCGGCCTGGGCGCTGCACTAGCCGACGCGTTCCTTGCCGCGGGCGCGAACGTCGTCGCCGTCGACCGCGATATCTCTGCGATCCACGCCGCGGGCCGCCCGCTGCTCGCGCATACGGCCGATGTGCGCGATGGTGAGGCGCTCGCGAGCGCCGTCGCCCTCGCCGAATCCGAGTTCGGCGGCCTCGACATCTGCGTGCCGAACGCGGGCATCTGGGACTACCGCCGCTCGCTCACCCGCCTCAGCCCCGCGCAGCTCTCGGATGCCTTCGACGAGGTCATGCGCATCAACGTCCTCGGTTACCTCCTGACCGTGCAGGCGGCGCTGCCCGCCCTGCGCAAGTCCGGGGGCTCGATCGTCATGACGCTGTCGAACGCCGCCTTCTACCCGGACGGCGGCGGGGTGCTGTACACCGCGTCCAAGTTCGCCGGCCGGGGCCTGATCGCCCAGCTCGCGCACGAACTCGCGCCCGATGTGCGCGTCAACGGTGTCGCCGTCGGCGGCATCAAGACGGGCCTGGCCGGTCCCGCGAGCCTCGGCCTTTCGGACCGCCGGCTCGATGCGACCTTCGACGATCACACCGGCCCGCCGAACCCTTATCTCCCGCTCCCCGATGCCCCGACGGACCCGTCCGCCTACGTCGCACCCTTCCTCATGCTGGCCGACCCCCGCGCATCCGCCATGATCACCGGGGAGATTATCCGCGCCGATGGTGGCCTCGCCGCCCGAGGCTTTTACCCGATTGCAGGAGCCCACTCATGAAGATCGATCACTCGCTCACCCGGCAGGTCGACGAGCTCGACCTCAACCCCGCCAGCTTCCTGGCGCGCAACGCGCACTTCACGCCAGAGAAACTCGCGGTGATCTACGAGGATCAGGAATTTACCTACGCCGAGTTCACCGACCGCGTCAAAGCGATGGCCACCCGGTTTCGCGCGACGGGCGTCAAGGATGGGGACCGCATCGTCTACCTCGGCATGAACTCCGCGTCCTTCCTCACGACGATGTTCGCCTCCTGGTGGCTCGGCGCCGTGTTCATGCCGCTGAACTTCCGGCTCGCGCCCGCCGAGATCTCCGAGCTCCTCGTGCGCGGCACGCCGCACTCGATCGTCGTCGAGGGCAGCCACGCCGAAGTGCTCTCCCACGTCTACGGCGCCCAGCGCCACCACATCTTCCTCATCGATGACGACCCGGCCGTCGAGGTGCCCGAGAACGCCCCGCCGTACTGGCAGCGCGCGAGCGAGGTTTTCACCGAGATTGCCGATGACCTGCCCGAACCGAAGGCGGAAGGGCTGCGCGATCTTGCGCTGCTGCTGTTCACCTCCGGCACGACGGGCGTTCCGAAGGGCGTGCAGCTCACCTTCGGCAACATCTGGTGGAACGCTGTGAACGTCGATACTTCCGTCGACACCCGCGTCGGGGACATGAACCTCGCGGTCGCCCCCATGTTCCACATCGGCGCCCTGAACTCCTTCACGATCCGCGCGTTCGTCCGCGGCAACACGACCCTCGTGCGCCGCGCCTTCGACCCGGCCCAGACGCTCGAGGACATCGAGAAGTACCAGGTGAACTCGGCGTTCGTCGTGCCCGCCCAGCTGCTCGTCATGAGCAATCAGCCCGGCTTCGCCGACGCCGACATCTCCTCGCTGCGCGCCACGATCTGCGCGGGCGCGCCCGTGCCGCCCGTCGTCATCGCGAAGTATGCGGAAAAGGGCGTCGACGTCCAGCAGGCGTGGGGCCTTACCGAAACCGCGCCGTTCGCGACCTACCTGCCCGCGGCCATGACGAAGGAAAAGGCCGGCTCCTGCGGCATCGCGATGCTGCACACCGAGGTCAAGCTCGTCGACCCCGTCATGCTCGAAGAGGTGACGACGCCCGGCGAGACCGGCGAGATGTGGGTGCGCGGCCCGAACGTCACCCCCGGCTACTGGAACGCCCCCGAGGTCAACGAGAGTGCGTTCTACGACGGCTGGTTCCGCTCCGGCGATATCGGCTACGCCGACGAGGACGGCTACCTCTTCATCGTCGACCGCCTCAAGGACATGATCATCACCGGCGGCGAGAACGTGTACCCGGCCGAGGTCGAGCGCGTCCTCATCGAATACCCCGGCTGCTCCGATGTCGCCGTCGTCGGCCAAAAGGACCCTAAGTGGGGCGAAAACGTCGTCGCCGTCATGGCGATGCGCGACGGTTCGACGCCGGATATCGAGCAGATCCGCCAATTCTGCGACCGTCACCTGGCGCGCTACAAGCTGCCGAAGAAGGTCGTCTTCGTCGACTCCGTGCCGCGTAACTCCTCCGGCAAGCTCGATAAACGTTCGATTCGTGACATGGTGGCCGGTGGCGCCGCCGAGGTCCAGGAATAAGAAAGGATGCCGCGATGACGCAGCAAGATCTCCCTGGAATCTTCTATCCAGAGGCCGCTCCCGGCGACGAATACTCTGTCGCGAAGGGCCCGGCCCCCGAGGGGTGGGAAACCCACTACACAGTGAGCGAGAACGGCACCGAGATCGGTTCGGTCTCGCTACGCCACACCCTGACGGGACGACTGTTTGAGGCCTACCCGGTCGGCGCGCGCGACCTCGAGGTCGAGCCGCACGGCGATGACCCGAAGGCGCTGTGGGCCGCGACCCACGCGATCCTCGCCCAGGACCCCGCCTGCCGCCGCATCGTCCTGGCCGTCCCGGCCGGCGATATCCCCGCGATCGACTTCGGTGAGCGCGCGGGCTACCGCTACGTCGTCGATGTCGAGATCCACGGCGATATCGAACTGTCGCTGCTCGCGGCCGAGCCGGCCTGGGTGCTGAAGGAGCCGCGGGCCATCGAGACGCGGGCGGGACACTAGCCATGACCGTGGTCGACAACCCCGCCGGCGATGACTTCATCGCCCGCTGGAATGACTTCTATGAGGGCCTCGACGATATCGCCGTGACCCTCGAGCTCTACCCGATCTCGGGCACGAGCGAGGAGGTCGTCGTGGGGATGCCGCTTCGCCCCGCCATCGCGCAACCCGCGGGCATGTTCTCCGCACCCTCGATGTTCGGCCTCGCCGATGTCGCAGGCACGTGGCTCGCGATGCTCAACACCCCCGAGGGCGTCTTCCCGCTCGCCGTCCAGTCCTCCCTGAACGTCGTGTCGAACACGAAGGAAGGCCACGCGATCGCGACCGCGACCCTTGTGCGGGCCGGCCGCACCCTCATCGTCACGGACACGAAGGTCTGCGACGAGTTGGGCAAGCTGCTCACCAACGTCGTCACGACTTACGTCGTACCCGCGCGATAGATTTCCGCCCGAACGCCCCGCGCCCGCTAAGGGATGCGGGGCGTTTCGTCATCTGCCTTGGACTGGCTATGGCATCCGTCACGTGCCGCTAGGTGGAACGTGACCAGCGGCACGTATCCGATTTCCGAAGAATCAGGGGACCCCCCATCCACTACCGGCCCCAGGGCCCCTGCACCGGGAGACACCATGTCAGAGACCACCACAGCCAACACAGCCGTTGAGAGTGCCCCCGAGGGCCATCCCCAGCAGAAAAAAGAGTCCCGCCGCGCGCTGGTCTCCTCCTTCCTCGGTTCGACCGTCGAGTACTACGACTTCCTCCTGTACGGAGCCGCGGCCGGCATCGTGTTCCCGCCGCTGTTCTTCTCTGAGCTGTCTCCCGCCATGGGAACGTTCCTGTCCTACGTCATCTTGTTCACCGGCTACCTGTCCCGTCCGATCGGCGGCCTCCTGTTCGGCCACTTCGGTGACCGCTTCGGCCGGAAGAACATGCTCTTCATTACGCTCATGCTCATGGGCCTCGTGTCTGTCGGCATCGGGCTCCTGCCGACGTACGGCGCCATCGGCGTCGCCGCGCCGCTCGCCCTCGTTTTCTTGCGCATCACCCAGGGCTTTGCCGTCGGCGGTGAATGGGCCGGCGCCACGCTCATGGCTATGGAGCACTCGTCCAAGAAGTCGCGCGGTTTCGGCGCCTCGATCGCGGTGACCGGCGGACCCACGGGCGCCGTCCTTTCCACCCTTATGCTCGGCATGTTCGCAACCCTGCCCGATGAGCAGTTCTTCTCCTGGGGCTGGCGCGTCCCGTTCCTGCTGTCCGCGGTCGTCGTCCTAATCGGCCTCTACCTGCGACTGCGCGTGGCGGAGTCCCCGGACTTCGAAGAAGCCAAGACCCACGGCTTCACTGAAAAGGCCACGCCGCTGAAGGAAATGTTCACCAAGTACCCCAAGGAAGTCCTCGCCGGGACGCTCGCCGGCGCCGCACCGCTCGCGGTTCAGGCCCTGCTCATGGTCATCATGGTGCCCTACGTGGTGCACGCATCCGACGGCGCCATCACCCGCGATCGCGCGCTGTTCATGCTGACCGTATCCTCGGTGCTGCACATCTTCACGATCCCGTTCTTCGCCTGGCTGTCGGACAAGGTGGGCCGCAAGCCCGTCATGCTCGGTGGCGCCGTCTTCTCGATGATCATGATCTGGCCGATGTTCATGATGTTCTCCTCGGGCAAGCCGCTGCTCGTCGGCCTCGCGTTCATCCTCGGCAACCCGATCATCCAGGCCTCGATGTACGGCCCGATCGGCGCATTCCTGTCCGAGAAGTTCGAGACCAACGCCCGCTACACGGGCTCTTCCCTCACCTTCCAGATGGGCTCCGTGTTCGGCGCCGGCCTCATCCCGCTGGTCGCCAACCGCTTCCTGCAGGACGGCGAGGTCTACAACACCGATGGCATCTGGAGCGTCGGAATCTACCTCGTCATCCTCTTCGCCATCTCGGGCGCGGCGGTCGCCTTCTCCAAGGAGACGCACCCCAAGTTCACCCGCGATGAGCTGAAGAACTCCTAGTTCACGGCTTCAGTGGGGCGGCAGGCACTGTGCCTGTCGCCCCACTGTCACGTCTAGGGCCCCGGCTACGAGGACCTCCTCGTCACCTCATACGGTCTGGAGCCCGACCGCGAGCGCCTGGCGTACTACCAGGCACTCTGGAAGGAACGCGACATAGCTACTTTTTGACGGGCCGGATCGACAGCTCTTCAATCATCGATTCGGGGGTTGCCTCAATCGCGAGTCGAACCGTCTTGGCGACCGCCTGCGGCGTGACGTACAGCGAGCCGTCGTAATCGGTATTGCCCATCGACTCCTGCAGGCTCACCTGCATGTCCGTATCGACGCGGCCCGGGTGGATCGAGGTGACCCGGACGGTCCCGCGCTCTTCTTCGCGCAACGCATCGGTGAGCGCCCGGAGCGCAAATTTTGACCCCGAGTAAACCGCAGAGCCAGGCCCGGAGTTAAAGCCTGAACCGGAGTTGATCGCGATGACTTGGCCGCCCGCTTCGCGGAGGGCGGGAAGCAGCAACCTCGTCAGCTCGGCTACCGCAAACACGTTGACCGAGAAAACGCGTTGAAATTCCTCCCACGCGGTATCGCTGACGTGCTCACCGCCAACCACGCCTGCCGAATGGACGACTACGTCGAGCCTGTCCAGCTCGAGGGAGTCGACCGCCGCACGAAGGATCTTGGGATCAGTCAACTCCGCCACGAAGGGCACGGCATCCGGGAACTCAGCGAGCGCGTCCGTGAGCGAGTCCTGGGACGAGGCTCCGAGCACGAGGTCGTGACTCGTCGACAGCTCCTTGGCGACAGCGAGGCCGATGCCGCGGGAGGCTCCAGTAATCAGGGCAACAGGTCGAGTGGATCGCATACTCCTACTGTAGGCGCGCCCGGCCGCAGGCGCGGGGGCACAGCTAGTGGAGGTTGACCGTCAGACCGTCGAGCTCCAGCACATCGGCGGTCGACTCCTGGGTGCGAAACGTCGCCGAGACGAGCCCCTGCTCGCCCTCGCTGACGCCGAGGGTGACGTCATCGTCGTGGAAGTCGAGTGCGGTGAGGAGCTCGTCGAGGCGGGTGGGATCCGGGATTCCGGTGCACATCGCAACGAGGACCGGGCCCTGATCGAGGTCCGGCATCGGGGTATCCCACTGGATGAGGAACGGATAGATCGGGTCGAATGGACCCTCGCCTATGTTCACCATCCGCCAGGACAGCTCGGTCCCGTCCTCCGTCGTGCGGGCGCCGTCAACGATGTCGCCGGGCTCGAAGCCGACGTTTTGCGCGGCCTCGCGGGCGGCGTCGATATCGTCGACCGTGATCGCCCAGGACAACGGGCCCGGATTGTCACGAACGCGGTCGGACCAGTGGTTATCGGGCTCTTCTGACTTGAGTGTGGGGTGAGGTCTGGTTTCGTGGTGGGCGTGTCCGTGCGCTAAGCAGCGTCGAGGCCCTTGAGAATCAGGGTTAC
>NZ_MQVR01000009.1 GCF_001907295.1 Bowdeniella nasicola | reverse complement strand
CGCCGGGTCGTGGCTTTTCTTCGGTGACACCGTAGTCATTATCGGTGAAACTCCTTCTAGATCAGAGCCTCACACACAAACTTCCTGACACCCTGCCACCGAGCAGACCGAGCAGGGTGATCGCGAGCCACACCGGCAGGCGCACCGGGTCGCGGTGAGTTTGGATGAGGGCCCGCACCGCAAAGATGAGCGCGGCCACGGCGATGATCGCGGCCATGCGCGTGACCGCCCAGCCGCCATCGACCGCAAGCGCGTTCGTCCGGTAGTTCACGGCGAGGTTCGCGACCGTCACGATATAGGCGATATACAGCACCCACGCCCCAATCGCCGCCAGAGCTGCGGCGCTCGAGGTACGTAGCAGTGTCCACGTCGCCGCACGCGAGACCCCCATGGCGCGCTCGCCACGTCGGCCCCGCACGAGCCGCGTGATGCCACCGGTAGCGAGCCCGAGGAGCGGGAGTGCCACGACCATGGCGGGGCCGGCGAGCAGCCCGATGACGATCATGTCCCCGTCGGCATACCACTTCGGTTTCGGCGGCGGCTCGGCGAGGAACTGCTGGACCGGCTGCTCGCCTGCGACGCGGGGTTCGGCCTTCGCGGTATCCGGCAGGCCGGCGGTCCAGCGCGACACGTCGCGCAGGAAGGCGGGCACAATCTGCTGGTTGACCTTGATGCCGTGGTTCGCGTTCGCGTAGTAGCGCACCGTGTAGGCGGAATTCCCATTCTTCGCGATATCGGCGATGACCTGCTGGGCGCCCTGGACGATCGGCATCGACGTATCGCCCGTGCCATACGCCATGAACACGGGCGCTTTGACGCGTTCGAGATAGGGACGCACATCGAAGTCGGCATATGACAGGACACCGCCGGGCATCTGGGGGCCGAGCCCGCGCGGGATGATCGTCAGAAGCGGCTCCGGCACGTGCGTATTGCGCAGGTAGTTATCGGTCGCATAGGTCGCCTGCTCGCGCGGCGGCACGACCGGCGCCGAGACGAGGATGAGGAATGCGCTATCGGGGTAGCTCCCGGCGATGATCGACGCGATATACGCGCCTTCAGATTCGCCGTAGTACCCGACCTTCGTGCGGTCGATCTCCGGTAGCGACTGCAGGTATTCACCAGACGCGCGGTAATCGCGCGCCATGGCGACGTAATCGCGCTCGGCCGTCGTGTAGGTATCGAGGCGTTTATCGGGCACGATCGTGACGATGCCCGTCGACGCGATCGCCCGCGCGTGCGGCTCAAACTGGCGGTGCGTCGCAGTCCCGGCGCCATGCAGGAAGACCATGCCCGGCCGTTTGCCCGGCGCACCGATCGGACGGTAGACACTGGCAAGGACGCTAACCTCGTCGGTCAGTTTGATCGTCACGACCTCGACGCTCGTCTCGTAGGAGCCCTGGGGCGCCGTCAGAGCGCGAGAGCCGATCGAGGTATCGGCGCGTTGGACGGTCAAGCTCGCCGTCAGCGGCGTGGGCGCCCAGCCGGGGCCGGAGATGGACCCGAGCAGCGTAAAGCCCATGACGGCCACCAGGATCAGCGCGATGATCGCCCCGTTCTTGGGCGTGCGCGCCTTGTCCTTAGAAGCCGAGGCGTCCAAGGAGTTTAGGGTCACGCTGCCAATCCTTTGCGACTTTAACGTGCAAATCTAGGTAAATCATCTCGCCCAACAGCGCCTGGATCTGCTGGCGGGCGCGCGCGCCGACATCGCGCAGCCGCGAGCCGCCGCGGCCGATGACGATCGCCTTTTGCGAGTCGCGCTCGACGTACAGCGTGCAGTACACGTGGAGCATGTCGCCGCCGTTCTTCGCGGGCATGCGCCGCGTCTCCTCGACGACGACGGCCAGGGAGTGCGGCAGTTCCTCGCGCACGCCTTCGAGCGCGGCTTCGCGCACAAATTCGGCGATGAGGACGTTTTCCGGCTCGTCGGTGATGTCCCCGGCGGGGTACAGCGGCGGGCTGAGCGGCACGTGCGAGATGAGGACGTCGGTGAGCGTGTCGACCTGGTGTCCGGAGACGGCCGAGACGGGGACGAGGTCGACGAAGTCCGCGAGCTGGCTAGCCTCGATCAGTGCCCGTGCGGTGCGATCCTTGCCCGCCAGGTCCGTCTTGGTGATCGCGGCGACCATCGGCGTCTTCGTGGCCGCGGCCTCGGAGACGATGAACCGGTCACCGGGGCCGATCTCGTCGGTCGCCGGCAGGCACACGACGATGACATCGACCTGCGTGAGCGTTTCACGCACGACGTCGTTCAGCCGCTTTCCGAGCAGCGTGCGGGGCCGGTGGAAGCCGGGCGTGTCGACTAGGACGAGCTGGGCGTCGTCGCGGTGGATGACGCCGCGGATGGTGTGGCGCGTGGTTTGCGGCCGCAGCGACGTGATAGCGATCTTCTGGCCGACCATGGCGTTGGTCAGCGTCGATTTACCGACGTTCGGTCGGCCCACCATGCACGCGAATCCGGCACGGAAGTCCTCGGGGTATTCGGCAATCAGATGCTCTGGTGTGACGTCCTCGCCGGACATCAGCTCCTCGTCGCTGGGAAAGTTCATGACTCCTCTTCGTCTTCTTGCCATAGTCTACGTGCGAGAACCGTCTCGATCTGACGGCGCCGTCCCCCGGCGCGTTCCGCGATGAGTTCCAGTCCCTGGGCCTCGGCGCGGGCGCCTTCGATCGGGACGCGGCCGATCGCCTTGGTGAGCAGGCCGCCAACGGTATCGACGTCGTCATCGTCGACGGGCAGGTCAAAGATTTCGCCCAGCTCGTCGACGGGCAGGCGCGCCGGCACGCGCCAGGTGCCATCGCCGAGGTCTTCGACTTCGGGTTCGGCGTGATCGTGTTCGTCGGTCATTTCTCCGACGAGTTCTTCCAAGAGGTCCTCGAGCGTCACGAGGCCAGCGATGAGGCCGTATTCGTCGACGACGATCGCCATATGGAAGCTGCGGGTTTGCATCTGCTCGAGCAGTTCGTCGACCAACAGCGTCTCGGGGACGAATTCCGCGGTGCGGGCGACGTGCTCGACGGGCGGCGGTTCGGCATCGCCGTGGGGCGCCTCGAGGCGGCGCAGGAGGTCCTTCAAGTACAGGATGCCGCGCAGGTCTTCGACGTCATCGCCGACGACGGGGATCCGCGAATATCCCGAGCGCACGAATAGCTTCATCGCGCTCTTCAGCGTCGTTCCCGCATCGATCGTCACCATTTCGGTGCGCGGCACCATGACTTCGCGCGTAATGGTGCGGCCGAGCTCGAAGACGGAGTGGAGCATTTCGCGCTCGTCGTCCTCTAAGTGTTCCGATTCGGAGACAAGGTCGACCATGTCGCGCATCTCTTCGGCGGTATCGGCGCTCTGCTCGCGCCGCGTGCGGGCGGCCTTCGGCGTAAAGCGCAGCGACAGCGCCCAGATGGGTCGGCCCAGGGTCGCAAGGGCCAGAAGGATCGGGGCGAGCGTGTGTGAGACGTTGGCGGGGTGGCGACGGCCGAGCCGGCGCGGTGAGGCACCGGTGATGAGTAGGAGCAGCACGGCGGAAATCGCGACCGCGCTGGCCAGCACCGCCCACCACGTTTTGACGAGGGTCGCGAGCACGAGCGTGATCGCGACGGCGGCGGTCATCTCCGCGAGGACGCGGATAAATCCGGTCCCGAGGATCGCACTGTGGCGGTCGGCGACGAGCCGCTCGACCTTACGGGCTCGGAGCTTGCCTTCGGCGATCAAGTCGGCGGCGTGCGCCCGGGTCACGCGGGTGAGCGCGGCCTCCCCCGCCGTGAGGATGGCGCCGATGATCAGGCCGACGACGGCGAGGAGGATGAGCGGAAGGACCGGGACCTCGTTCATCGGCCAGCGAGGAACGTCAAGAGGAGTTTGCGCTGCAGGTCGAACATGACCTTCTCGTCTTTTTCCTCGACGTGGTCAAATCCCAACAGATGCAAGATACCGTGCGTGGCGAGCAGCAGCATCTCTTCGGTCGCGCTGTGCCCGGCATCGCGCGCCTGCGCCGCCGCGACCGATGGGCAGATCACGACATCGCCGAGGCAGCCTTCCGACAGCTGTTCACTGTCCTTGCCGGGACGAACCTCGTCCATCGGGAAGCTCATGACGTCGGTGGGACCTGGAAGGTCCAGCCACTTGAGGTGGAGTTCAGCCATCTCGGCCTCGTCGATGAAATGCAAGAACAGTTCTGCCTGCGGGTGCACGTGCATTTCGTCGAGCACGAACCGGGCTAGCGCGGCAAACTCGGTGAGCTCGATATCGGCCGTGGTTTCGTTCGCTACCTCAACGCTCATCGCTTATCCCTCCCCTGGTGGGACGCCGCCGGGCGCGTGGCATCCCACCGTTCGTAGGCATCGATAATCTCGGATACGAGGCGATGTCGCACCACATCGGCCGACGTGAGGTAGCAAAACTCGACGTCATCGACCCCGGTGAGGATCTCCTGCACGACGCGCAGCCCCGAGGCAGTCCCGCGCGGGAGGTCGACCTGCGAAATATCGCCCGTGACGACCACGGTCGAGTTAAAGCCGAGCCGCGTGAGGAACATCTTCATCTGCTGGGGCGACGTATTTTGTGCCTCGTCGAGGATGATGAACGCGTCATTGAGCGTGCGGCCGCGCATATACGCGAGCGGTGCTACCTCGATCGTGCCCGCCGCCATGAGGGACGGGATCGAATCCGGGTCGACCATGTCGTGCAGCGCGTCGTACAGCGGCCGCAGGTAGGGATCGATTTTGTCGGTCAGCGAGCCGGGCAGGTAGCCGAGAGACTCGCCCGCTTCGACGGCAGGCCGGGTGAGGACGATGCGGTTAACCTTGCGCATTTGCAGCGCCACAACGGCCTTGGCCATCGCGAGATAGGTCTTGCCGGTACCCGCAGGGCCGATGCCGAAGACGATCGTGTTCTGGTCGATCGCGTCGATGTACTTCTTTTGCCCCAGCGTCTTCGGTCGAATCGTCTTGCCGCGCGCCGAGACGATGTCTTCGGTCATGACCTCAGAGGGACGGCCCGCGTGCGAGCGCACCATCGAAATCGCGCGATCGACCGCGTCGGCGGTGAGCGGCGTTCCGGTGCGCGCGATCTGGATGAGTTCTTCCATCAGGTGCAGCGCCGTCGTCACGTCGCCGGAGGGTCCGGATAGCGTGACGACGCGGTCGCGCACGCCCAGGCTGATGCGCGGGAAGCCCTTTTCGAGGCTGGAAAGGACCTCATCGCGCATGCCGAACAGGCCGACGGGGTCGAGGTCGTCGGGAATGGTGATGGTGTCTTGCCGGAAGCTGGTATCAGTCATAGCTGGTATCAGTCTACGCGGCTATTCCAGCGGCCGATCCGCGAGGCGAGGTGAGCGATCGCGACCGGTCCGGCGGTCGAGGAGCGCATGACGTGTGGGCCGACGATCACCGGCGTCGCCCCGGCGCTCGCGAACAGCTCGAGCTCTTCGTCGCTAATGCCGCCCTCGGGGCCGACGATGACCGCGATCTGCTCCGTTTCGGGCAGGTCGATATCGAGGATCGACTGCGTGGCGCTCTCGTGCAAAATGAGCCAACAGCCGCCGGAGCGGATCTGTTCGGCCAGCTGACGCGAGGTCGCCATCGCGGAAACGGTCGGGACGAAGGCACGCCGCGACTGTTTTGCCGCTGCGAGCGCGATCGACTCCCAACGCTCCCGCCGCCGTTCGGCCTTCGCCGCGGGCCACGTGACGACCGAGCGCTGTGCCTGCCACGGCACGACGTCATCAACGCCGACTTCGCACGCCATCTCAACGGCAGCCTCATCGCGGCTACCCTTCGCAAGGGCTTGGATCAGCGTCAGACGCGGCTCAGCGGCCGCCTCGGTCACGACCTCGATCGCACGCAGCTTGAGTCGACTGTCGGGTTTACTCGCCGCCGTCACTTCGCCGATGACGCGAAGGCCACGCCCATTGACGACGTGGATGATCTCGCCTTCGCGAATCCGCCGCACGGCGATCGCATGGCGCGCCTCGTCGCCGCTGAGGGCGACGGACTCCCCCACGCGCGCAGCAGACAGCTGCGGGTCGACGAAGACGGGAGCGGTCACAGCCCGATCTTCTCGCGGAGCCTGCTAAAGACGGAAGACGCCGGTGCGATCGTCGGCTCGACGCGCTCTTCGCCGCGCAGTTCGGCGAGGCGCTCGAGCAGTTCCTTCTGCTCACTCGACAGGCTCGTGGGGACCGCGACGTCGATGTGGACGAGGAGGTCACCGCGGCCCGCAGCCCGCAGGTGAGTGACGCCGAGGCCGCGCAAGACCTCGGTGTGTCCGCCGGGCGTTCCGGCCTTCACCGTAAACTCGCGTTCGCCATCGAGCGTCTCGAGCGTGATGACGGTGCCGAGCGCTGCCGCGGTCATCGGAATAGTGAGCGTGCAGTGCAGATCGTCGCCCTGACGCGCGAAGACGGGATGCGACATGACGTGCGTTTCCACGTATAGGTCACCGGCGGGACCGCCTCCGGGTCCGACCTCGCCGCGCCCGGTCATGCGGATCCGGGTACCGGAGTCGACGCCGGCCGGGATATCGACGGTGATCGTCGTGCGAGTGCGCACGCGTCCGTCGCCGGAGCATTCCGTACACGGCGTTTCGATGACGGTGCCGTGGCCTCGGCAGTCCGGGCACGGCGCGGTCGTCATGACCTGGCCGAGGAAGGAGCGTGCGACGCGCTGCACACTGCCGCGGCCGCCACAGGTGCGGCAGGTCATCGGGCTCGTGCCCGGTGTGCAGCAGGACCCGTCACACATGGAGCACACGACCGCGGTATCGACGCGGATGTCCTTCGGCGTGCCGAATACGGCCTCGTCGAGGCTGATATCGAGTCGCACCAGCGCATCCTGGCCGCGGCGTCCGCGCGGCGTCGGACCGTTGCCCGCCCCACCGGTCGCGGCCGAGAAGAACGTGTCGAAGAAGTCGGAAAAGCCTCCGAAGCCGCCACCGGGCATCCCGCCGCCACCGAGGGCCGATTCGCCCCCGAGGTCATACATTTGGCGCTTCTCGGCGTTGGAGAGCACCTCGTAGGCCCGCTGGACGTCTTTGAACTCGTCCTCGGAACCCGGGCCGGCGACATCGGGGTGAAGCTTACGAGCGAGCTTGCGGTAGGCACGCTTGATCTCGTCGCTGCTGGCCGTTTGAGATACGCCCAGGATGTCGTAGTAATTCTTCACTACTCGTCTTCTCCAGACAGGATTCGGGAAATGTAACGGGCGACTGCCCGCACGATGGTCATGGTGGCGGGATAGTCCATCCGCGTGGGCCCGATGACACCGAGGGCCGCAAGGGATTCCGCAGGTGCCGCATACGTCGAGGTCACAAGAGAGGTTTCGGCGAGCGAATCATGATGCGTCTCCGACCCGATCCGCACGGTGACGGCCGCATCATCGGTCATTTCGGAAAGCAGCTTGAGCAAGATGACCTGCTCTTCAAGCGCTTCGAGAACGGGGCCGATGGAACGCGGGAAGTCCGACGGGGTACGCGCGAGGTTCGCCGTACCAGAGAGTGCGACGCGATCCACCGATTCGCTTTCGAGGATTCGCACGAGTTCCTGGCTGATGGCCGCGAGCAGCGGTTCGAGATCATGCGGAACGAGCGTCGCGAGCTCGCCGAGGGGCTTATCGAGTTCGGGCAGTTTCTTCCCGACGATCGCGGCGTTCACCGCGGTCTTGAGCGCATGCAGTTCGTCTTCGGTCAGTTCGCTTAGGCACCCGACGGTGCGCTGCTCGACGCGGCCCGAGTCCGTGATGATGACAAGGAGCAGCAGGCGCGGCGTGAGCTGGACGATCTCGAGATGACGGATCGCGGCGCGATGCAGCGACGGATACTGGACGATCGCGACCTGCTGGGTCAGTGTCGCGAGCAGCCGCACGGACCGGTCGATGATGTCTTCGAGGTCGACGGCGTCGTGCAGGAGTGTCTCGATCGCGCGTCGCTCTGCCGGTGATAGTGGCTTCAGCCGCGAGATCTGGTCGACGAACGCCCGGTAGCCGAGGTCCGTCGGGATCCGACCGGCCGAGGTATGCGGCTGGGTGATCAGGCCGGCTTCTTCCAGCGCGGCCATGTCATTGCGGATGGTCGCGGGAGATACGCCGAGCTGGTGGCGCTCGACAAGAACGCGGGAGCCGACGGGCTCCTTGGTGTTGACGTAGTCCTGCACAATTGCCTGCAGAACCTGCAGTCGGCGGTCGCTCGCCATCGGATGCCCTCCTCTCGGCTAGCCTGTCACTCTCCCCTATCGAGTGCCAAGTCTACCGCTCATGTCCGATTCGGTCAGCCGCGGGGTGTGGTCAGGTTCGTCACGGGCGAACTGGGGTAGCTTAGTCCGCGTGATTGACCGCTATGGCACTGATATTTTCGCCTCTGACCCGCATGCCGGAGCGAAACGGACGTCCCGTTCTCACGAGCTTTCCTTAGGGGACGTCGTCGAAGAGGTGGAGACCGGCTGGGTCGGCGCCGCGATTCGAGTCGAGAAGTCCGGAGGCGTCCACGTGGTGGAGCTGGAGGATCGTCGCGGAAGGATCCGGACCTTCCCGCTCGGTCCCGGCTTCCTCATCGATGGCCAGCCCGTCATTCTCACTCCCCCGCGTTCGGGTCCGAAACCCGCCCCGGCCGCTACGCGTACGGCCTCGGGATCGGTCGCTACCGGCCCGACGAAGGCCAAGGTGGCGCTGCCTTCGCGCATTTGGGTCGAGGGTCGACAAGACGCCGACCTCATCATGAAGGTGTGGGGCGAGGACCTCGCCTACGACGGCGTCGCGATCGAGCTCCTCGAGGGCGTTGATAATCTCGCGCAGATGCTGCGTGAGTTTCAGCCGCAGCAGGGCAAACGCGTCGGGGTCCTCGTCGATCACTTCGTGCCGGGTTCGAAAGAGACTCGCCTCGTCGATGAGGCCCTTCGCGGGCTGCCGGGGCGTGACCACGTTCTCGTCCTCGGCCACCCCTACGTTGACGTCTGGCAGGCGATTAAGCCCGAGCGGGTGGGACTTTCGGCGTGGCCCGAGATTCCCCGCCATATCGGCATCAAGGTCGGTTCGCTTCAGGCACTGGGCCTGCCGCATGCTAACCAAGCCGATATCGCCCGTGGCTGGCAGGCGATCCTCGCTCGGGTGCGCACCTATGCCGACCTCGAGCCTTCGCTCATCGGACGGATGGAAGAGCTCATCGATTTCGTGTTGGCCGATAAATACGGCCAGTAGTGGCCCGTGACGACTGCGCGCGAGCAAGGTTTAGAACGGTGGCGGGCCGTCGTCAGTCCGAATGTCTTTTTCGGTGAGGTAACCAAATCGCCTCGCTTCCCGTGGGATCTCCCAGGATTTCACTCCGCCGATTTCCCATAGGCGCGCACCACTGTCCTCCTCGCGGGCCACGCGGGTGAGCCCGACGGATTTGAGTCGGTGACAGCGCCGGCACAGGAGCTGGAGGTTATCGAGTGAGGTGCTTCCGCCGTGTTGCCATTCGACAATGTGGTCAATGTCGAGGTTTGTTTGGCGGGTGCACCCGGGAGCTCGACAGAATCTATCTCGCCTCTTGACAGCTGAGACGATGTTTTCCGGCGGTCGGTACCGTTCGCGGCCCACATCGAGTGGGGCGCCAGTCAGCGTATCGGTCACGATCCGCTGCCAGGTCCCGCCCGCAGCCATGAGGATCGCTACGGACGGAGCAATCGGGCCGTATCCCTCGATCCATGCGGCGTCCAGGCGCGGCCGCGTACCGTCGGGAAGCGGTTCCATCTGGGCTGCGACGTCGAAATCGGCGTGCGCCCGCATGAGGACTTCCAGCGGGATTGTCACCGATATCTTCGTCGGGGGCACGATGAATGCCTTGCCGCAATCCGTTTCCGATTCGAAGCCGTCGCGCAATACCCGGGTGAACGCCTCGGCTAAGAGGTCTCCGCGAATCTGCTGGTAGGTCCGGCAGTCCCCGGCGCCGAGCGCTCGTTTCGCCGCGGTGTCGAGCGCGACGTCAATCGAGACGCACTGCTCGATCGGAAGATCGAGCACGATCCTGCCCATGCCGGGGCTCGTCGCGCGCGGTCGAGAAACGCCGCGGCTTTGAGCATTGTTGTCCTGCGACGTATCAGAACCGTCAGGATTGAGTTCGACCAGGAGCCGATCGACTTCACGCGTCGCCTCCGTGGGAGTCAGGTGGGCAAGCTGAGGGGCGAGAGCAGTGTCAATCGCCAGCCACACCTCGGACGTCAGGTCCTTGAGTTTTTGCGTAATCGTCCGCACCAGGGACAGGGAGATGTCGCCACGGTGGAAGGCCTCCATCGTCGCAGGCATTCCGAAGTAGAGCACGTCGGCACTTTCCCGAAGCCGGGCGACGATGAAGGGCGTGGCTCCTAGGGCCGCGCCGATAGCTTCTGCCCTGACGTCGAGGTCACCGTGTTCGTCTTGCCGAGCAAAACTTGGATCGTCGAAACAGCCCCACAGGTACCGCAGCTTTCGCGCATCGGCGCGGTTGGACAGGCGGTTGGCCTCTTGCAGCGCGAGGAGATTCGTCTGGGGCGTGGTTTCGTTGAAGACTGCCGAATCGAGCAGTTCCATCTCGGCGTCCATCATGAGGTTCATGACGGTGGCGGAGCCGAGGCAGGCGTCACGAAGCTGCTCCTCGACCTTCGGGTCGAGACGCTCGGTGTCGTGCGTCGTGGCCGTCATAGATTCATTCGATCATCGACCACTGACATTGACGTCTTGAGCTATCGAACACCCAGGAGCGCGTAGGTGACGCGGTCCGCGAGCAGGCGTCCGCGCAGGGTGAGTACGACGCGGCCCTTGATGGCGGCGGCGCCGTCGATCAGTCCGTCGGCGATGAGGGTGGGGATGGCATCCTTGCCCGTCGGTGGGATTGACAGGCCTTCGCGCAGCCGGATGCCGAGCATGATGCGTTCTTCTTCGCGCGCTTCCGGGCTTAATACC
Source organism: Bowdeniella nasicola (assembly GCF_001907295.1). Lineage (GTDB taxonomy): Bacteria > Actinomycetota > Actinomycetes > Actinomycetales > Actinomycetaceae > Bowdeniella > Bowdeniella nasicola. The sequence continues at coordinate 42,456 of NZ_MQVR01000009.1, read as the reverse complement.
TCGCGGGCGTGGGCGGGCGAGACACCACGGATGAGGCGTTCGGCATAGGCACGGGGATGTTTGACGTTCCAAAAGCGCGTGCCGCCGATATGGGAATGCGCTCCCGGGCCGAAACCCCACCAGTCCGAATTTTTCCAATAGTGCACGTTGTGGCGGCATTCCTTGCCGGGGCGCGCCCAGTTGGAAACCTCGTACCAGTCGTAGCCGGCAGCGGCGAGGACGGCGTCGGCGATCTCATAACGATCGGCTTGAACGTCCGGATCTACATCGTCGATCAATCCCCGACGTACCTGCGCCCCGAGCTTCGTGCCCTCTTCGATACCAAGGGCGTAGGCGGAGATATGGTCCGGCTCGTGGCCGATGGCTGTTTCGAGCGAGTGTCGCCACGACTCGTCGCTCTCCCCAGGCGTGCCGTAGATCAGGTCGAGGGAACATGCGAGGCCCGCCGATTTTGCGGCGGCGACGGCCGATGCGACATTGTCCGGATTGTGGGTGCGGTCGAGGATGGCGAGCACATGCGGATCGGCCGACTGCATCCCGATCGACACCCGCGTGAAGCACGCTGCTGCGAGCGCCTGCGCGTAGGCAGGTGTGAGTGTGTCGGGATTGGCTTCCGTCGTGATCTCGGCGCCGGAAGCGAGGCCGAACGCGTCGCGCAGCGTCGCGAGCATCCCGGCCAGATCGCGCGCAGGCAGGAGGGTGGGCGTGCCGCCACCAAAGAACACGGTATCGAGCGGGCGTGCCGGGAAACCGGCGAGTACGCGCTGCGCGAGCGCGATCTCGCGACCGAGTGTGGCCGCGAAGTCCTGCCGGTCGGCGCCAGGCCCGAGTTCGCTCGCGGTGTAGGTATTGAAATCGCAGTAACCGCAGCGGACGCGACAAAATGGGACGTGGACGTAGACCGCGAACGGGCGTGCAGCGGCGCCGTCACTCGACGCTGCTGGCAGCTCGCCGGTTTCGGGTGCGGGCTCGCCGTCGGGGAATGCAGGCATCGTTAACGCGGGTGCCGGTAGGCGATGAGGTCATAGGCGAATCGCCCCTCGTCCTCGGCACGCGACTCGAATTTCGTCATCGTGCGGCCCTCATAACGCCCCTCGTTGAACACGTCGAAGTCCGGGTGCTCGCTCAGCACATGGATCATGTGGGAGGCGTATCCTCGCCAGTCGGTCGCGAGGCGCCACACGCCGCCGTCGCGCAGCACGTGCGCGACATCGGTCGCGAAGGACTCCTTGACGAGGCGACGCTTGTGGTGCCGGGCCTTTTGCCACGGGTCCGGGAAAAACGTCCAGACCTCGGCCGCGGCTCCCTCAGCAATGAGTTGGATGAGGCCCTGTTCCGCGTCGGCCTGAATGAAACGAATATTGCTGACGCCGGCCTGGTTGGCCTTGATGAGGCCCTGCGCGATGCCGGGGCGCCACACCTCGAACCCGAGGAACCGGTCGTTGCGACGTTCGCTAGCTGCGTGGACGATCTGGTCCGAGGTGCCGGTGCCGATTTCGACGATGAGGTCGCCGGTCACGCCCTCGAATGCGGTGTCGAGATCGATGAGCTGGTCCGGCGCGACGCTCGTCATGCCGCCGGAGCGTTCGATCTCGAGGACGAAGTCGTCGCGGTAGCGTTCCCAGGCGGCCTCCTGGCTGCGCGTCATCCTGTCTCCGCGCCGCACAAAGGACGTGGTGCGGGCGAAGTGGCGAGCTTCCGTCATGCGTGTTCCTCCCGTGCGACGGCCGCGAGCAGATACTTCAGCGTATAGTGCGCGACCGTGATGTCGCCGCGATCGTGCATCGCGAGGATGGCGCGCGCGTCCGCCGGGTCGTTGTGCTGGAACCAGCGGGCGACCGAGACGCCATGACCGGGCCGGTCGATGAGTTCGACCGTATCTCCGGTCCGGACCTCGCCGGGCGTGATGACCTTCAAGTACACGCCTGGGCGGCCGTGGTCGCGGAAGGTACGCGCCCAGCGGTCGATCCCCATGTGATAGCCGAATGTCGCACACGGGTTGCGTGGCCCGGTCACCTCGAGCACCGTCGATCCAATGCGCCAGCGCTCCCCGATTTCGGCGTCGTCGGCGCCCCAGCGGGCAGGCGATGAGATCCGGAAGTTCTCACCAAAATGGCCATACGGCAATTCGGTATCGAGTTCGCGCTCCCAGTACGTGAACTCGGCGGAGTCCATGACGTAAACCGCCTTGTCGACGCCACCGTGGTGCTTGCGGTTGCACTGGATATCGCCGCGCAGGCCAAGCTCGCCGATCGCGACCGGTTCGGACGTCGGTCGCTTGTCGATCGCGGAGATCCCAACGGGACCCGGAACGAGCGTCAGGACGGGGTGCGCGAGGCAGACGGTCTCAAGGTAGCCAAGTTCGGTCATTTCTTCCCCGTCGGCGCATCCGAGGATAACGCGGCAACGAACGCTTCCTGGGGTACCTCGACGCGTCCGATGGCCTTCATGCGCTTCTTGCCTTCCTTCTGCTTTTCCAGCAGCTTGCGCTTACGCGAGATGTCGCCGCCATAGCATTTGGCGAGCATGTCCTTGCGAAGCGCGCGGATGGTTTCGCGGGCGATGACGCGCGAGCCGATCGCCGCCTGGATCGGCACCTCGAACTGCTGGCGCGTGATAAGGTTCTTCAGCTTGCCCGCCATCTCGACGCCGTATTCGTAGGCCTTGTCCCGGTGGACGATGGCGGAGAAGGCGTCGACGGTATCGCCGTGCAGAAGGATGTCGACCTTGACGAGGTTCGCGACCTGGTCGCCGGTCGTGTCGTAGTCGAGGGAGGCGTAGCCCTTCGTCTTCGATTTCAGCTGGTCGAAGAAGTCAAAGACGATCTCGGCAAGGGGCAGTTCGTAGCGCAGCTCGACGCGCTCCGGCGAGAGATAGTCCATGCCGAGCAGGTTGCCGCGTCGGGTCTGGCACAGTTCCATCACGGCGCCGACGAAGTCGCTCGGCAGCAGGATCGTCGCCTTCACCATCGGTTCGTGCACGGCGTGGATCTTGCCGTCGGGAAACTCTGACGGATTCGTCACGGTGAGGGTCGTGCCGTCTTCCATCTCGACGGTGTACACGACGTTCGGGGACGTCGAAATGAGGTCGAGGTTGAACTCGCGCTCGAGGCGTTCGCGGACGATTTCGAGGTGGAGCAGTCCGAGGAAGCCACACCGGTAGCCGAAGCCGAGCGCCGCGGAGGTTTCCGGCTCGTAGACGAGCGCCGCGTCGTTGAGTTTCAGCTTGTCGAGCGCCTCACGCAGGGCCGGATAGTCCGAGCCGTCGATCGGATACAGGCCCGAGAACACCATCGGTTGCGGATCGCGGTAGCCCGACAGCGGCTCGGTTGCCTCGCGGGCCGTCGTCGTGACCGTATCGCCGACGCGCGACTGGCGGACATCCTTCACGCCCGTGATGAGGTAGCCGACCTCGCCCACACCGAGTCCCTTTGATGGGGTCGGCTCGGGCGCGATGACACCGATTTCGAGCAGTTCGTGGCGGGCCTTCGTCGAGAGCATTTCGATGCGGTCGCGCGGCTCGATATGGCCGTCGACGACGCGGACGTAGGTGACGACGCCCCGATAGGTGTCGTAAACGGAGTCGAAGATCATCGCGCGCGTCGGACCGTTCGGGTCCCCGTGCGGCGCCGGGATTTCGTCGACGATCCGATCGAGCAGTTCGGCGACGCCGACACCGGTCTTGCCGGAGACCTGCAGGCAGTCCTCGGGCTCACCGCCGATGAGGCCGGCGAGTTCTTCCGCGTATTTCTCGGGCTGCGCGGCTGGCAGGTCAATCTTGTTCAGGACCGGAATGATCGTGAGGTCGTTTTCGAGCGCCATGTACAGGTTCGCGAGGGTCTGCGCCTCAATGCCCTGGGCGGCGTCGACGAGGAGGACGGCTCCCTCACATGCGGCGAGCGAGCGGGAGACCTCGTAGGAGAAGTCGACGTGGCCGGGCGTGTCGATCATGTTGAGGGCGTAGGCCTGATCTCCGACGATCCAGGGCATGCGAACGGCCTGCGACTTGATGGTGATGCCGCGCTCGCGTTCGATATCCATCCGGTCGAGATACTGCGCGCGCATCGCGCGTTCGTCGACGACCCCGGTCAGCTGCAGCATCCGGTCCGCCAGCGTCGATTTACCGTGATCGATATGCGCGATGATGCAGAAATTGCGCAGCAGCGACGGATCGGTGGCTGCCGGCCGAATCCGCTTCATGGCCGACTCATTGCTCATGGGCACGAACTTTTTCCTCGTTTCACGCTTGTCCTAGCGGTCATTGTCGCACGATCAAAGCACCGCTTCCCAGTTGCGCCGACGACGAACGAGACACGTTCACGAGTGCCATTGCCGCGTTGCGGTGTCACAGTAGAAATATGGCAGCATCCCAGGCAGTATCGCGGCTCCTTCCGACGCTGTTGCGCATGGCGCACCGGCCCGGTGGCGTCTTTCTTGCCGCCAGTGCGGCAGCGAACGCCCTCTTCACGTTGATGTCGATCGCGGTGATCGCTTCCGGCACCTCCCCGATGCGCTACCTGCCGCTGGTCGTCGCAGGCCTGTTGTGGATCTTCATCGGAGCCTTTACCTACTTTCGGGATTTCCTGCGCCGTAACGTCAACGATATTGCCCTGCAAGCGAGCTCCAGCGCGGTCGTGATCGACGGCAATGTCGTCTCCCATGACGCGGAGGTTGCCCGCACCGACGGCTCCTCGAGCGAGTTGCGCTCGTCGCTGCACGATGAGTCCGAAGCCCTCGGCGAGGCCTACCGCGAGACGACGTTCCGCACCGCGAAGTACTTCCCCCGCATCGAGGCGGCGCAGCGCGGCCTCATTCGCGCCGCTGGCGGCGTCGTCTATGCGCCCTACCTCAAACACGATCTGCGCCTCGTCGTCGGATCCTTCCTCGGCACCGCGCTCGCCCTGCCGATCGCACTGACCGGGTTCATGGTGTGCGCACTCGCGCTGCTCATTTCGTAGGGTAGGGCCGTGTCCGATATTTTTTCTCGGAGCCTGCGCCTCGTTAAGTACATCGCCCGCGACGCCATCAAAAGCAAGTCGCTGAGCTATCAGGTTCCCCAAACCGAAAAGTCCGCGACGATCGGCGAGTACGACCTGACACGCGGCCTGCCCGCATTCCAGTACGCCCCGGATCCCGATGGCGACGCCGATCCCGGCGAGGTCGTGCGGACCTGGGTTCCCTACGAGGAGGACCCGAGCAAGGGCAAGGACCGTCCGGTCCTGGTTCTTGCGCATCAGGTAGGGCAGTTCGTCGTCGCCCAGCTGACGAGCAAGGACCACGATCGGGACGCCGAACAGGAAGCCCGCTACGGGCGCTACTGGTTCGATATTGGATCGGGCGCGTGGGATAAGCGCGGCCGCCCCTCGGAGGTGCGGCTCGACCGGCTGCTCTGGGTGGTTCCCGAGGCTATTCGCCGCGAGGGCGGGCGTCTTGATAAGCCCGTGTTTGATGCGGTGACTGCTGCTCTGATTGAGCTGCATCGCGCTTAGCGGCCTCCCAGGCCTCGCGAGTCTTTTTCGACTTGCGAGCCCGGCGCATCGCGATGATGCCGGCGACGATCCCGACCAGAATCGGAATCCACAGTTTCGGGTGCCCAAGGAGCCACACCACCCATTCGGGCAGCTCCGACCAAGGGATGTTGATCTCGGGCCACGTGATATTGATGTCTGGCCAGGGGATGTTGATCTCCGGCCACGGAATATTGATCTGGGGCCAGGGGATATTGATTTCGGGCAGGAAGCTGAACAGCCAGGAGAAGAATGCCTTGAGAATCGGGGCGAGCAGCGCCCAGCTGACCTTCCCGATCCCTGCGATGATCGGAAAGACGAGCCGTTTGATGGGAGAGGCTTCCATCGCCGCGAATCGCCGTGCTGCCGGCGAGCCAGCGGGCACGTCGAACAGCGCCGTCGCGGACTTCGACGGCCAGCGGTAAAACACCGAGCGCGGCTCGCCAAAAAAGTTCACGTCGATATCGATAAACGGCGCGGGCTCCACCGCCCGGTTACCACTGCTCGCCGGTTTTTCTTCGTCGGTCCCTTCCTCGGGGTCGTAGTCGCTAATAAAGAGCGGGACTCGCGGAGATTGCATGTCCTCGAGACGGCCGCGCACCTCGCCATTACGCGTGACGAGCATGGAGCGGCCGGTGCCGGCGCTATAGCGGTTCCACAGGCCCACGGTCGCCCGCTTGATGCGGCTTTTGGCCTCGGACTTAATCTCGAACGCGAGAACTGCGCGGCGTCCCCCACAGGGAAGAAACCGCGCAGACGTGCCAGGATTCACACGCTGGACACCGCCGAGCGCGTGGTAGTGTAGATCCCCGGTGTACCGCATGGTCGTGCGGAGCACCTGTCGGAGCCAACCACGTGCCATCCCCACGGCCCAGTCCCGGTTCCGGCGACTCCCTCACTGACCGAATCCGATCGCGTAAGCGAACAACGAAAGAGTTCACCACAAGTGGCTAACATCAAGTCTCAGATCAAGCGCAACAAGACGAACGAGAAGGCTCGTCAGCGCAACAAGGCTGTGAAGAGCGAGCTCAAGACGTACGTCCGTCGTGTCCGTGAGGCTGTGGCAGCGGGCGACAAGGAAGCTGCCGAGAAGGCGCTCGCCGTCGCCGGCCGCAAGCTCGACAAGGCGCACTCCAAGGGCGTCATTCACAAGAACCAGGCGGCGAACCGCAAGAGCCGGCTCGCTCGCACCGTGAACTCCCTCTAAGGGGTTCGCGCCGGGAGCATCCCGGAACATCAAAAACCGCCGAGACATCACGTCATCGGCGGTTTTTTGTGCCCTACTTGCCCCGCCCGCTTCTCGCGCGGCCGATGCTCAGGATCGCTTTTTCGATCGCATAAACGGGGTCCTTCGCTGCGCCCTTCACACCTTCATCGGCCTCGGCGACGGCGATGATCGCCTGACCGATTCCCTCCGGGCGCCAGCCGCGCAACTCGCGACGGGCGCGGTCGACCTGCCAGGGGGCCAGGCCGAGATCGCGTGCCGTGAGGCCGCGCGGCTGCATCCCTGCCACCTTCGCGAGGGTACGCAGTTTCATCGCGAGCGCCGCCACCAGCGGGACCGGAGACGTGCCGGTTTCGATCGCGTGGCGTACGAGGGCGAGTGCCTTGGGCACATCTCCCGCGAGTGCCGCGTCAGCAACCGCGAAGCCGGAGGCCTCGACCCGGCTGCCGTAGTAGCGGCGCACCGTCTCCATCGTGATGGTGCCCTCGGTGTCGGCAATGAGCTGGGTGGCGGCCGCGGCGAGTTCCGCGACGTCAGAGCCGACCGCCTCGACGATCGCGGTGGTGGCGTCAGGTTCGATGCGTCGGCGGGCGCGCCTAAAATCCTGCTGGAGGAAATGGGCTTTATCGCCGTCGGTCTTGATCTCGTCGCAAGCGATGACCGGCACCTGCTTGGTCATGGCGTCAATGAGTTTTTTGCCGCGCTGGCCCGAGCGGTGGTGCACGATGACCCAGCACTCGTCTTCGGGTGCCCAGAGGTAGGCGAGCATGTCGGTTAAGAAGGCGTCGTTCATGTGCTCGGCGCCGTCGATGAGGATGAGGCGCCGCTCGCCGAACAGGGACGGGGAGGACAGGACTCCGAGCTGTGCGGGCGCGTAGGCGGCGGCATCGACCTGGGTGATTTCCGTGTCCGGGTCGACCTCGCGAGCCTGGCTGATCAGGCGCTGGCGCGCGCGGTCAGCAAGGACGGTCTCGGGGCCCTTGATGAGGACGATGGGGGCGAGTTCGGCCTTGTCCCAGGAAAGGCCCGGGTTGGCAGTTTTCCGACGTGGAGGCACCTACTCACTTTCTCATGAACTGGGTCGCTTCGTGAGCACGATTCCCTCGGGCGTCGAAGCGAGGGTGAGGTGGCCGTCGCGGTCGGTGCGGTAGACCTCGCCGTGCGTGTCGTAGAGGTCGATCGCGTGCGTGCTCGGGTGGCCGTACTCGTTCTCCCCCACCGAGATGAGGGCAATGGGTGCGGCGAGATAGGCCGCGAGTTCGGGGCTCTGGCTGGCAGAGCCGTGGTGGGCGACGATGACAACGTCGATCGCGAGACAGCCGGGCGTGGGGCACGTGCGTTTGAGGGTGGCAAGGAGTGATTCCTGCCCGGCCGCCTCGAGGTCACCTAAGACCAGGGCGCGGATCCCCGCGGTTTCGATAAGCACGACGAGGGAAAGGTCGTTAGCGCTCGCCTCGGTATCTCCAGCTGCGAGGAGTGCGGCGCTTGGGCCGATGATCTGCCACGTCGCGGCGCCGACGGCGCCGGAGCGGGGCGATGCGTCGCGGATGGGGTCATGCAGGGTGAGTCCTGCCTGCCTGGCCGTGGTCTTAGTCGCGGCGACGTTGGCTGCCGGGTGGCTGGCCGGCCCAGTAATGAGCGAGGCGACGTCGGCGACGGAGACGACATCGGGCAGGCCGCCCACGTGATCCGCGTGGGGGTGGGATAGGAAGACGTGGGAAAGCCTGTTGATGCGGGCGTCTGCCAGGCAGCGGGCGATACCGGCCCCGGATTTGCCGGTGTCGATCAGCAGGGCCTCGTCGTCGCCGGTGCGTGCGAGAAACGCGGAGCCCTGGCCGACATCGCACTGCCACAGGTCCCAAGGTCCGGCGCCGCGCGGCCAGAAGCGCGGCGCGAAGATGACTAGGAGCATGGCGGCGAGCAACGCCACGGCGCGGCGGGTGCGCGGCTTGCGGTCCGGTGGGTGGCGACGGTCGAGCGCGAGTACGAGGACGATGACGAGGACGCAGACAACCAGGACTAGCCCGGCGCCGAGAGCGCCTTCGGGCAGGGGCAGCCGAGCGCGCGGTGCGGATGCGATGGTGGTCGCGACGGTGGCGAGCCAGGAGGTGAAGAACGCCGAGACTTTCGCGAGCGCCAGGGCCGCGGTGGGCAGGAACGGAGACAGGAGAGCCGCGGGCAGCGCGAACAGGAGTGCGGGCACGAAGGCGGGGGTCGCGATGATATTGGCGAGGACCCCGTAGCTTTGGAACTCGGCGAGCATCAGCGCGAGGATCGGTGCGCACGCGAGTTGCGCGGCGACGGGTACGGCGATGGCGGCAGCGAGTCGACGCGGGACATAGCGTGCGAGGACCCGGGTGAGCACGGGCGTCAGCAGCATGAGCCCGGCGGTCGCGGTCACGGAGAGCGCGAAGCCATAGGAACGCGCGGAATGCGGCCACAGCCCGATCACGACGATGACCGCGACGGCGAGCGCGGGCACGCCCGCCGGTGTCCTGCCTCGCAGGCGTGCCAGGAGGACAACGAGGCCCATGACCATGGCCCGCTTGACGGACGGCAGCGGCCCCACGAGCAGGAACATGGCGAGGAGCGTCGCCGCCCCGCAGGCGAGCGATGCGGCTCGCGGGAGCACGATCGTCAGCGCGAGGACGGCGCCGAGGATGACGGCGATATGGGCGCCCGAGACGGCGGTGAGATGGGTGAGGGACGCGGCCTTCATGGCGTCGTCGAGGTCGGAGGGGATCGCCCGGCGATCGCCGATCGAGATTCCCGGTACGAGCCCGGCGCCCTGCGGCGAAAGCTGCGTACTGACGTCGCGAAACGAGGAACGAATCGCGTCGGTCACCGCCCCGATTCCACGCGGCGGCGCCGTTACTTCGATGCGCTTGGCCGTGAGCTGTGCGACGGCCTCTCCGCCCGGTGGCGCGGCGGCAAGGCGACCCACGGCGCTCAGGCGCATGCCGGCGCGGACGTCGGGGGCCGCGCCGTAGACGAGCGCGACCTCGCGGCTGGCGTGGCATTGCTGGCGCGCGCACACTCGCGTGAGTTCGACGATCATCCGGTGTCGCGCCTCTGCCCATTCCGGTCCGTCGACGGCGACGGGATCGACGCGCGCGATCCCTTCGATCTCGACGATGAGGGGCGAATCAACCTCGCTAGTCAGCTGCTGCAATGCCGCGCCACGCGTGCTCGTCGCGACGGCGGCACACGCGGCGCCGTAGGCGAGGCCGAGAGCAAGGAGCATGACGAGCGCGAAGCGGTGCCCCTGGCTGTGGCGAGCGGGACGGCGGCGCGCGGCGATGAACGCTGCCAGGGCGGTAAGGAGGACGATGCCGCCGGTGATCGGTGCCGGCGCGCTGAGCGCGAGCCAGGCGCCAGCCCACGCTCCGAGTGCGATCGGCGCGAGGCGGAGGTCGAGCGTGCGGATCACGTCGTGGCACCGGAATCTCGGATGCGGGAAAGGAGCGCCGGGCCGATGCCCGAGACGTCATCGAGGGCGTCGATCGAAGCGAACGGTCCGTTCGTCTCCCGATGGTCGACGATGCGTTGCGCGAGCGCGGGGCCGATGCCTGGGATTTCCTGGAGCTCAGTCGCGCTCGCGGTATTGACGTTCACGCCCGAGCTCGACTTGGCCGCACCCCCAGGCTGCGCATCTGACGGGGGCGGCTCGCCCGGCGTGGGAACGTGCACGTGCTCACCGTCGGCGAGATGCCGGGCGAGGTTTTGGGCGGCGGCATCGGCGTCGGGCAGCATCCCGCCCGCGGCGGCAATCGCGTCGGTGACACGGGCGCCGGCGGGCAACGTATAGACCCCGGGCGCTTGGACCTGACCGGTGACGTAGACGACGACGGTGGCATCTGGCGATGGCACGCCGCTCGGTTCCTCCGCCACGATTGGGGGTGGTGAGGGCGCGGCCGGGTCTTTTTTCACGACGCTGCCGGTCCCGCTCATCACGTGCCACGCCGTCGCCGCCAGGGCCGCGATGACGATGCCGACGATCAGCGCGAGCACGGTGCGCGGCGCCATCAGCACGCGGATGCGACGGCGTTCGATTGCCCGATCGGATGAGCCAGCCATGCGGCCACCGTAGGGCGGCGCGGCATGGCGGAAGCAGGGTGCCTACCGCGGGGTGGGGATAGCTAGGTAGCGGAGCCCACCGGGTGGATATCCCCGGCCAGCACGGGCGTGACGCACAGCCCCCAGTAGCACGCACCTGTGTGTGCTTCCAAGACCGCGGGCAGGGGCAGGTCGTAGCGATGGCGGATCCGCACGCCTGCGGCCGCACAGGACTGCTCGAACTCGTCGGCAAGCAGGTGTTCGGCGCCTTCGTGGCACACGACGTCGATCTCCTCCAGCATCCCGCCGCGCTGGCGCGCCCCCAGGACCCGGCTGATCATCTGGCTGCGGGCGCGCGCCTGACCGCGCACCGCGTCGGCCAGCTTTAACTCACCGTCGCGCATTTCGATGACGGGAACGATCCCGAGGGCGGTTCCGATGCTCGCGGTGGGTGCGCGCAGCCGTCCGCCCGCGACGAGCGGTTTGAGATCGGCAACGACGATCGCAGTGCGTGATTTGGCTACGAGCTCTCGAATGACGGCGAGGGCGCCGGCGGCATCGGATTGTCGCGTCGCCGCGAGTACCGCGAGTCCGATCGCTCCCCCGACCGTGCGGGTATCGATGATGTCGCAAGGGTAGTCCCCCTCGGCGACGATGGCGCTCAGCGCTGCGCCGGTGCCGGAAACGCGCGAGGACAACACCGGCGCGATGACGCGACGGGCACCACCGTCGCTAGCGGCATCGAGCGCGGCAATGAGCGCCTGACGGCTCGGCTGGGACGTCGTCACGCGCTCGCCGACCTCGCTCACCTCGAGCGGGACCTGGAACACGGGGGTATCGCCAGCGGAAAAACCCTGGCCGAGCGTCGCCGGTAGGGCGCACGAGGAATCGGTCAGGATCGAAAATGACATGCCACAAGCCTAGGATGGTTTCATGACCGACGCTGATCACCTCGCCGAACTCAAGGCCACCGCGGCCAAGGCCGCTGCCGAAGCCGCCGAAGCCGAAGCCAAAGCAGCCGCCGCGAGAGCCGCAGCCGCGCAGGCTGCCCTCGAAGCCGCTAGTGCTGGCCAAGCCGCTCCCCCGCCCGAACCCGAAGCCGCGCCGGAACCTGAGGCTGCGCCTGCGCCCGCTGACCTCAGCGAACAGTCCGCTGCCATTCGCGATGGCTACACGTTCGACGGCGAGGTCCTGCCGCTCGGCGTCCTGCTCGATGGCGATCAGGTAGTTCCCGACGCGAAGATTTCCCTACCGCTCGCGATGATGAACCGGCATGGCCTCGTCGCCGGCGCGACCGGCACGGGCAAGACGCGCACGCTCCAGCTCATGGTCGAGGGCCTGTCGGCCGCGGGCGTGCCGTCCTTCGTCATGGATATCAAGGGCGACCTCACCGGCCTGCTCGAGCCCGGGGTGGCCTCCGACAAGCTCGCCGCCCGCACTGCGGCGCTCGGCCAGGACTGGCAGCCACGTTCCTTCCCCGTCGAGCTGTACCGCCTCGGTGACAAGGGGACGGGCATCCCGATCCGCACGACGATCACGGACTTCGGCCCGCTCCTGCTCTCGCGCGTTCTCGAGCTGAACGATACGCAGGAAAGCGCGCTGCAGCTCATCTTCCACTGGGCGGATTCCGAGCAGCTCGCGCTCATCGACATGAAAGACTTACGCGCCGTCGTCGCCTACCTCACGAGCGATGCGGGCAAGCACAAGCTCAAGACGATCGGCGGCGTCTCCGCCGCGACGGCGGGCGTGATTCTGCGTAAGCTCGCGGCTCTCGAGGCCGAGGGCGGCACCGAGTTCTTCGGTGAGCCCGCCTTCGATACCGCGGACCTGCTCGCGACGACGCCCGAGGGCGGCACGATTTCGGTGCTGGAATTGCCGTCGGTGCACGATCAGCCGACGCTGTTTTCGACGTTCGTCATGTGGCTGCTCGCCTCGCTCTTCCAGAACCTGCCGGAGGTGGGAGACGCCGAAAAGCCGAAGCTCGTGTTCTTCTTCGACGAGGCGCACCTGCTGTTTAACGGCGCGACGTCGGCGTTCCTTTCGGAGGTCGTGAAGACGGTGCGGCTCGTGCGTTCCAAGGGCGTCGGCATCTTCTTCGTCACCCAGACGCCGAAGGACGTGCCCGCCGACGTGCTCGCGCAGCTCGGTGCGCGCGTGCAGCATTCGCTGCGCGCGTTCACGCCTGATGATGCGAAGAAGCTCAAGGAGACGGTCTCGACGTTCCCGTCCTCGCCGTACGATCTGGGCGGAATTCTCACCTCGCTCGGCACCGGCGAGGCCGTCGTGACCGTCTTGGACCGCCAGGGCCGCCCCACGCCCGTCGCGCCGACGCGGTTGTATGCCCCGGCCGCGAATATGGGTGAGGCATCGGCGGGCGCCACGCAGGCGCACGTGGACGCGTCGGCGAAGCTCGCGCGCTACCGCGATCCCGTCGACCCCGAGTCGGCGTTCGAACTGCTCGATGCCCGGATTGCCGCCGAAGCGGCGGCCGCGCAGCAGGCGAAGGAAGCCGAGGCCGCGGCCAAGGAGGCCGAGAAGGCCGCCGCCGAGGAGGCGAAGGCGCGCGCGAAGGAATACGAGCGGATGCGCCGTCAGGCCGAAAAGGACGCCGAGGCGGCCCGCAAGGCTGAGCAGCGCGCGGCCGAGAAGGCGGCGGCTCAGCGCTCGCGCGTCATGGAGGACATGCTCCGCACGGCGGGTCGGACGATCACGCGGGAGATCACCCGCTCGATCTTCGGCACCCGCCGCCGGTAGCTAGTCGCGCGGCGGCACGAGGTTCACGAGCTTCGGGGCGCGCACGATGACCTTCATGGGCTCACGGCCCTGCAGGTAGCGCTGCGCGCCCGCCGACGCGATCGCCTTCGCGGCGAGCTCGTCGTCGGCGATATCCACCAGGACCTCGAGACGGTCGCGCACCTTGCCCGCGATCTGCACGACGCAGGTCACGGTTTCTTCGACGAGCTTGGACTCGTCGGCGACCGGGAACGGCTCGCGCGCGAGCGACTCGTCATGCCCGAGGCGCTGCCACAGCTCTTCGGCGATATGCGGCGCGAGCGGCGAGACCATGAGCACGAGCGGCTCGATCGCCGCGCGCGGCACGGCGGGAAGCGACGTGAGGTGGTTGTTGAGCACGATCATCTTCGCGATCGCGGTGTTCATGCGCAGGTTGTCGAGCTCTTCGGTGACGTCCGCGATCGTGCGGGCGAGCAGGCGCTCGGTTACCTCGTCCATGGGGTCGTCGGTGACGGTGACCTCGCCGGTGTTCTCGTCGATGACATTGCGCCACAGCCGCTGCAAGAAGCGCTGCGAGCCGACGACGGCGCGGGTTTCCCACGGGCGGGATAGGTCCAGCGGGCCCATCGACATCTCGTAGATGCGGAAGGTGTCGGCGCCGTAGGTCTCACACATGTCGTCAGGAGTGACGATGTTCTTTAAGGACTTGCCCATCTTGCCGTATTCGCGCGTGACAACCTCGCCCTGCCAGGTAAATCCGGTGGTCTCATCGCCCTTGACCTCGTCGGCCGGCACGTACTGGCCGCGCGCGTCGGTGTAGGCATAGGCCTGGATGTAGCCCTGGTTGAACAGGCGGTGGAAGGGCTCGAAGCTCGAGACGTAGCCGAGGTCGTACAGGACCTTATGCCAGAAGCGGGCGTAGAGCAGGTGCAAGACGGCATGCTCGACGCCGCCGACGTACAGGTCGGCTCCGCCGGCGCCGCCGGGCGTGCGCGGGCCCATCCAGTAGGCCTCGTTCTCGGGCGCGATGAACGCATCGTCGTTGTTCGGGTCGAGGTAGCGCATCTCGTACCAGCACGAACCGGCCCACTGGGGCATCGTGTTCGTGTCGCGACGGTAGGTCTTCGGCCCGTCGCCGAGATCGAGCTCGACGTTCAGCCAGTCGGTCGCGCGGCCGAGCGGCGGCTCGGGTGCGCTCGTGGCGTCCTCGGGGTCGAAGGTGCGCGGCGAGAAGTCGTCCATTTCGGGCAGCGTCACGGGCAGCATGTCCTCGGGCAGCGCGTGGACGCGGCCGACCTCGTCGTAGACGACGGGGAACGGCTCGCCCCAGTAGCGCTGACGGCTAAAGAGCCAGTCGCGCAGACGGTAGGTCGTCGTCGCCTTGCCTAGGCCCTTCTTTTCGAGCCAGGCCGTCATCGCGGCCTTCGCCTCGTCCTTATTCATGCCGTTCAGGCTCAGCTCATCGTTCGCCGAGTTGATGATGATGCCATCGCCCGTGTAGGCGGCGTCCTCGGCGCCGTCCGGGGAGTCGATCGTCGCGGTGATCGGCAGGTCGAAGCGCTTGGCGAACGCGTGGTCGCGCTCGTCGTGGGCGGGCACGGCCATGATGGCGCCGGTGCCGTATCCCATGAGGACGTAGTCGGCGACGAAGATCGGGACCTGCTTGCCGTTGACGGGGTTGATGCCGAAGATGCCGGTGAAGACGCCGGTCTTGACGCGCTCCTCGTCCTGGCGTTCGGCCTCCGACCGGTTCGCGGCCTGGGCGCGGTAGGCGCGCACGGCCTCGGCGGGGTCGAGGGCTCCGCCCTTCCACGCCTCGCGGGTGCCGGCGGGCCAGAGCGCCGGAACGAGCGGGTGGTCGCTATCCTCGCCGAGCAGCGGATGCTCCGGGCCGATGACCATGAACGTCGCGCCGAACAGCGTATCGGGGCGCGTGGTGAAGACCTGCAGATCGCTCGCCTCGCGCCCATCGCCGGCGGGCACGGTGAAGGCGACGGTCGCGCCGTCGGAGCGGCCGATCCAGTTGCGCTGCATCGAGCGGATCTTTTCCGGCCAATCGATCGTATCGAGGTCGTCGGCCAGACGGTCGGCGTAGGCGGTGATCCGCATCATCCACTGGCGCAGGCGCGAGGCGAAGACGGGATAGTTGCCGCGCTCAGAGCGGCCGTCACTCGTGACCTCTTCGTTGGCCAGCACCGTGCCAAGGCCCGGACACCAGTTCACCGGCGCGTAGTCGATGTAGGCGAGGCGGTAGGAGTCGATGAGCGAGGCCCGCTCGGCCTCCGTGTATTCGGTAAACGGCCGGCCATCGGGCGTGGTGCGCTCTCCGGAGGTGAACTCTTTGATGAGGTCGCTGATCGGGCGGGCGCTGCCCTGCTTGCCGTCGTGACGCGTCGCCTCGGGGTCATACCAGGAGGAGTAGACCTGCAGGAAGATCCACTGCGTCCAGCGGACGAATTCCTCATCCGTCGTCGCAACCGAGCGACGAAGGTCGTGCGACAGCCCGATGCGGGCGAGCTGGCGTCGCATGTTCGCGACGTTCTCGTCGGTCGTGATGCGCGGGTGCTGGCCGGTTTGGACCGCGTACTGCTCGGCGGGCAGGCCGAAGGCGTCGTATCCCATGGTGTAGGCGACGTTCTTGCCCTTCATCCGCTGGTAGCGGGCGACGACATCCGTAGCGATATATCCGAGAGGATGCCCCACGTGCAGGCCCTTGCCCGAGGGGTAGGGGAACATGTCGAGCAGGAAGAACGGCTCGCGCTGCGCGCCCTCACCGGCGAGGTCGCCGACGGGATTATCGGCATGGAACGTTCCGCGCTCGCTCCAGGTGCGCTGCCAGGCGGATTCGAGTTCGCCAGCAAGCTCCGCGGTGTAACGGTGGGCGGGCAGGCTAACGTCAGGCATGGTCTCGGATGTCATGATTCGCATTCTAACGGTGGCGTGGGACTCGAAATGCGGACGTCCGTCTTAAAGGACGCTCGCGATCTGGTCGCGCATTCCGATCACGACCACGAGGACGATGATCGCGTACAGCGCGAGGGTATAAAGCCAGCGGAACGTCCACAGGTTGGCGCCGAGGCTGCGGGCCGGAAGGTGGCCAAGGGCCATGGCGCGGGCGATCGTAAAGACCGCGATCGGGATCGTCGCCGCCCAAATCACCATGCAATAGGGGCAGAGCGCCGCAAAGACCGCGATCGACTGGTAGGCGAAATAGCCGATGAAGGCCAGGCCGCCGAGCGAGCCGGCAGCAAGAGCGAGCCACAGCCAGCGCGGGAACGTGAGTTTCGACAGCTGCAGGAGTGCGATCAGGATCAGGACGCCGAACGCGATCGCACCGACGGCGGAATTGGGGAACCCGAACAGCAGGTGCGCCTGCGGTGAGAGCAGTGAGGTGCCGCAACCGATCAGCGAGTTGACGTCGCACGTCGGGGTCGAAAATGGGTCTTTGAGCTGGGTGAGCTCGGCCTTGAGGAGCGCGAGGCTCGCACCGAGGCCGACGACGGCGCACAGCAGGAGGACGAGTCCATACTGGGTGGCGCCGAAGACCTGGCGGGCGCGACGGTTGCGGGTCATTCTTCTACTCTAGCGATCGCCTCGGACGCCAGAAGCTGATAGTAGGGTCGCAGCGGTGTGATTCCCACGCTCGCATCGGGCCGGATGGAGACGACGCGGTAATCGATCGGCGAGCGATGTTTGGTATCGAAGCGCAAAATCGTGATCTCGGCGTCGGAGCCCATCGCGCCCATGACGGTGTCATCCTTCAGGCCGCGACCGGTCGACGCGTTCGTATAGCGCACTTGCGCGCCGTCGGCGCCCGGCACGATCTCGGGGCCGACGCGGCGGTGGACGTGGCCGGAAATCCACATGGGCGCGCAGCCGGTGTTTTCGGGCACGCGCTGCGTATACGGGTCGTGGACGACCATGAGATCGATCGGGGCGCGGCATGCGAGCGTCGCAAGGCGCTGCGCCATCTCCGGTTTTGACTCCTCGCGCTTGGCGAAGGTGCCCTGACCCAGCTTCGTGATCGTCGGGGCGATATCGCCGAGGATTCGCAGGCCCCCGACGGTGAGGGCCTCCCCCGCAAGGACGTGCCAGCCGACCTCGCGCTCCTGGGCGGTCGTCGTCGTGGAATCGTGGTTGCCATCGGATACGACGACGGGATAGTTCTTCCACGCGGTCGCGAAGGCGTCGACGCAGAACCGCTCAGCTGAGGTGCCGTTCGTCGTCGTATCGCCGCCGTTGATGATGAGGTCTGCGCCCGCCGCGTCGGCGATCCGCGCGATCGAGCCCGCGAGCGCGATATTGCAGTGCAGGTCGGTGGCGAAGACGGCGGTGACGATATCGTCGCCGCTCGCTTCGACGGCCTTGCCGCGCGTGCCATCGGCGTTCAGCAGCCGGTAGACGACATGTGAGGGTGCCGGGCGCAGCTGGGCCGCGATTGCGGCGTCGGCCCGCGCGTAAAAATCCATCGTCTTGGTGTACTGGCCGACGGCGGCATCGGCGCCGAGTTCGAGCAGCGGGCCGAGCTGGCCGACGACGCCGACGTCGGCAAACGGGGTGTCGGCGAGGGCAGAAATCCGTCGCGCGCCTTCGACGGGGGCGCGCAGCAGCGGCACGATGAGCAGCAGGGCGCTCACCCCCGCGACGCTGATGGCAAGCGGCCGTACGCCAGGGCGGCGCAGCAGGTTGGCGAGGGTGCGGCGCGCGTGCCCACCCGTAGCGAGGCGCAGCGCGGCGATCCCCATGACCGAGAACCCGAATGTGATCGCGGCTTTGGACAGGACATCGCGGATGAGGGCATCGCGCGGGCCGCGGATCGCAGCCTCCGGGTTTTCCGCCAGTTGCAGGTAAGCGTTGAGGTTGGCCGACAGCTGGGTCTGCAGATCCTGGGTGATATCGGCGGCTGGCACTTCGTGGATATCGATCTGGATCCCGAGCGGCGCCGGCAGCGGGGAGTCGAGGACGACCGAGCCGAGGGGGCCGAGCCCGACGCGAATATCGTTGCTCGCCGTCGTGTGGATGACGGCCTTGTGCGGGCCGATTTCGGTGTTAACGCGCGCGGTCGCCCACCCGGTGGCAAGCGAGACGATGAGCACAATGAGCAGCGCTAAGCCAGCGCGGATGCTCCGCCGCGCCGCGACCGGCAGGGACCACCACCAGCGGGTAGTGGGCGAACCCGGCGCTACGGGCTCGTGGATGCTAACGAGCCGAGCCACGAGGCAATCGAGACGATGAGGACGTTACTCCCAATCCCGAGCGCGATGAGGGACGCCCAGGTCGCGGCACGCCGCTGCGCCAGCGCAACGACCGCGACGACCACGACGATGAGGGAGACGATCAGCGAGATGAACAGCAGGACCGACGCCGCGGTCTGGTCACCGCTGGCAAGCGATCGGCCCGTCGAATAGGCGAAGGCCGCCTGAATGAGGACGACGAGCAGCGCGAGCGCCAGCGCGATCCAGGGCAGCCACGAGTCACCGGGCAGCTTGAACGGGTTTTTAGCGGAACTGGGCTCAGGATCGGTGGCCTTCATACCTTAAGTTTGGCACGCTAGTGGTCCTCGTCAAGGCGAGCAACGACGTCGTGGATGTAGCTCGCGGTATCCCGCCAGCTCGCGACCTCGTGGCAGGCGACGCCGAGCGCCTTGACCGGATAGTCATTGCCGTGTTCGTCGAGCCGGTCGCCGACGAAGAGCATGTCCGCAAGGCCGATGCCCGTCGCCTTTTCCAGCTCCTTGATCCCGTAGGCCTTGTCGATTCCACGGGCGGTGATGTCGACCGATGTCGAACCGCCGGAGCGGACCTCGAGATCCGGCAGTAGCGGGGCGAGGGTATCGCGCAGCAGGTTCTTCTTACTGCCGCTCATATCCCACGCGACCTTCGCCTCCAGGGGCGCTTCCTGCCCGAGCGCAGAGAACGTGATCTGCGAGCCGCGGTCCTCGATGATGTCGCCCCAGGGATCTGCTTCCCACAGGCCGAGGTCGCGAGCCGTCGCTTCCACCGCTTCGATCGCGCGTGCGCGCTGTTCATCGGACAGGTTGCGCGCGTAAATCTCGGCGTACTTCGTGCCATCCCAGCGTAGGTAGCGCGTCCCGCAGGTCGGCATGAGATGCAGCCGGTCGGCGGCCTCGTCTCCCAGGTGCAGGGCAGGCAGCAGCTGGGTTTCGAATTGGCCGAATTGGCCGCCGGAGATCACGCAAACGGGGACGCGACGCAACAATTCATTGAGCGCGTCGGCGACCTCAGGGGGAACTGGCGATTTCGACGGGGCCAGCGTATCATCGAGGTCGAATGCGACGATCTTCGGCGCGGGCCGGGTGGCAAGTTCTCGTTTGTCAGTCACACTGGCGATGCTATCCCAGAAGGACGACACCTCAGACTTGTGGGGGACGATTTCGCCCACGACGGCCACTAACGTGGCTCGGGTAGAAAACCGGTAGATCATTTCGCGGAGGAGTATTCATATGACTCGTGAGCGTCGATGGGCAGTTACTGCTGTCGCGCTAGCCATTGTCTTTGTCGTGGGATTAGCGCTGACCAACGCCTGGTGGGTGCGCACCCACCGTCCGGAGGCTGCCTCCCCGCCGGTGACTGCTACTCCGAGCGCGAGCCCGACCCCGGAACCTGAACCGCTAGTCTCCCCACCGCCGACGCGTGGCACGACGAGCATCGACAACCTCACCGACGTCCACGACTCCGTGACGGAGGAAGGTGCGAGCATCGATATCTCCGAGCCGAAGGCGACCGGTGCTTCGCAACTGACCGACCCGATCGCGCAGTACATCGCCAAGGTGCGCTCCGATTTCGCAGCCCACGCCAAGAGTGCGACCGGCGCGAAACTCAAAGTTGCGTGGGACGTCATTACCGCGACGGGCCCCTACCTCGGCATCACGGTGAATGTCTCCACCGTGACGGATGCGGACCACTCGCGCACCGAAACCAAGAGCTTCTTCGTCGACACCGTCAAGGGCGAGACGGTCGAGGGGCAGCGCCTGCTCACCAACGCCGCGCGCGACCGCGCCACGAACCGCCTCGGCACTGCCGCCGAAGACGTCCGCTTTTCGGATGCTGGCGAGCCGCTCGTCGTCGGCCACGAAGGGGCCTACCCGCTTCCGGCCTCCGACGAAGCGTTGACGCCCGCCGGGTTGAAAATCTCCAAGGCCGTATCCGACAAGGAAGATTTCGCGCCGCTGCCCGCTCCCCCGAAACCGAAGCCGAAGCCGGATGGCGATGGTGTCGACTGCTCGAAGGCCAAGTGCATCGCTCTCACGTTCGATGACGGACCCGTACCGTCGACCTCGACGCTGCTGCCGATCCTGCGCAAGCACCATGTGCATGCCACGTTCTTCATGCTCGGCAATTCCGTTGCGGCCCACCCCGATATCGCCGCGGCCGTTGCTAAGGACGGGCATGCCATCGGTAACCACACGATGACGCACCCGCAACTGACGAAATTATCGAACGACGAGATCGCAAGCGAGCTCGACCGGGCCGCCGCCCAGATCGAGAAGGCGACGGGCAAGCGCCCGACGCTCGTCCGCCCGCCCTATGGCGCTCAGAATGCGCGCGTCCTTTCCGTCCTGCGCTCGCGCGGCGAGTCCTCGATCCTGTGGAGCGTCGACACCCTCGACTGGAAGCATCGCAACCCTGCGACGACGATTAAACGCGCCCTCGCGAGCTCGAAGCCCGGTGGCATCATCTTGATGCACGACATCCATCCCACGTCGGTGCAGGCCGTCGAGGGCGTCATCACGGGCCTGAAGGAGCGGGGCTTCACCTTCGTCACGGTGGACCAGTTGCACCGGTAGGCTTATCGGGAGCCGACACAACAAGGAGATTCCCATGGCAACGCCGCATATTTCTGCCGAAGCAGGAGATTTCGCCCCCGCCGTCCTTATGCCCGGAGACCCGCTGCGTGCCAAGCGCATCGCCGAGCAGATCATGCCCGACGCGCGACTGGTCAACGAGGTGCGGGGCATGCTCGCCTACACCGGCACGGTGAACGGCAAGCCGCTGTCCGTCATGGGTTCGGGAATGGGCCAGCCGTCGGCCTCGATCTACGTCACCGAACTGTTCAAGTTCTACGGCGTCGAGCGTGTCATCCGCGTCGGCACGACGGGCGGTATCTCCCGCGACGTCTCCGTCGGCGATGTCATCGTCGCGATGGGCGCCCACACGGATTCGAACATGAACCAGCAGCGCATCCCCGGCGTGAACTTCTCCGCCGTCGCCTCCTTCAACCTCGCCCGCGCAGCCGTCGACGCCGCCGAGGGCGCCGATAACGTTCACGTCGGCACGATCATCTCGCGCGACCACTTCTACCTCGCGATCGAGGGCCAGATCCAAAAGCTCGCCGACTACGGCGTGCTCGGCGTCGACATGGAAGCCGCCGCAATGTACGGCATTGCCGCGGAGTTCGGACGCGAGGCCCTCACGGTCCTCACCGTCTCCGACCACCTGCTCGACGGCTCGAAGGACATGAGTGCCGAAGAGCGCGAGTCCAACTTCGGCACCGCGCTGAAGCTCGCGATTGCCGCCGCTCACAGCTAGTGCTGCTGCGGATCAGCGAGGCGGGCGACCTCGCCGACTACACGCGGCTGACCGACGTTGCGCTGCGCAAGAAGCTCGAGACCGAGCGCGGCCTGTTCATGGCCGAGTCTTCCCAGGTCATCAAGCGTGCCGTCGCGGCCGGCTACCGGCCGCGCTCCTTCCTCATGGCCGACCGCTGGCTTGAGTCGATGACGGAGACGATTGAGGCGGCGACGGGCGCACCCGATGGCGGAGACATCCCGGTGATCCTCGGCAGCGACGACGCGCTGCGCGCGCTCACGGGCTTTCACGTCCACCGCGGGGCGCTCGCCGCGATGCACCGACAGGGACTCCCCTCACTTGCGGACACGCTCGCGGGCGCGCGGCGCGTCGCGATCCTCGAGGACATCGTCGACCACACGAACGTCGGCGCGGCCTTCCGATCCGCGGCTGCCCTCGGCTTCGATGCCGTCCTCGTCACGCCCTCCTGCGCCGACCCGCTGTACCGGCGCAGCGTACGCGTCTCGATGGGGACGGTCTTCCAAGTGCCGTTCACGAGGATTTCCCCGTGGCCCGGCGCGATTACGCAATTGCGGGAGCTCGGCTTTCGCGTCGTGGCGCTTGCCCTCGCGGATGACTCGCTGACGATTGACGAGCTCGCCGCGCGCGGCGACGACAAGCTCGCGGTCGTCCTCGGGACCGAGGGCGATGGGCTCGCCCGCTCGACGATCGCGGCGTGCGATGACGTTGTGCGAATCCCGATGGCTCACGGCGTGGACTCCCTCAACGTGGCCGCCGCGGCCGCGGTCGCGTTCTACGCGCTGCGCGCTCGCTAGACGCCGCCGGTAAACCCGTGCTGGCGCCAGGCTTCGTAGATCGCAATCGACGCAGAGTTCGCGAGGTTGAGGCTGCGACGGCCCGCCATCATTGGGATCCGCACGACGTCGGCGAGCCGCGCGTCGGTAAGCACCTGCTCGGGTAGCCCCGTGGGTTCGCAACCAAAGAGCAGCACGTCCCCGGCCTCATAGGACACGTCACCGTAGTAGCTCTCCGACTTACCCGAAAACGCCCAGACGCGCGCGCCCGGCAGCGCCGCAAACATCGCGTCGAGATCCTCGTGAATGACGAGGTCCGCCAGGTCGTGGTAGTCGAGCCCCGCGCGTTTTAAGTGCGCGTCGGAAAAATCGAAACCGAGCGGCTTAATCAGGTGCAGCGTCGCCCCCGTACACGCGGCCAAGCGGATCGCGGCGCCGGTGTTTCCCGGAATCCGGGGTTCGTGAAAGACGATGTGGAACACGGGACCTATTAGAACATTGGTCCCAGTCGCCCCCAGATATTCATGACACAATCACCCTATGACGCAGGACACATCCGAAGCGATGGCGGCACTGACCGTCGGCGGCACTCCCCGTGTCCTCGACATCGATTTGGAGGGGCGCGTGCTCCTTCGCACCCCCTCGAGCCCGCACCAGCTCCTGGAGATCGGCCGCAAGGGCCAGCCCCGGATCCTCACGCTGCTGGAATCGGATTGCACGGGCCGCTATATCCCGGGCCACCGCACGATCGTGGTCGAACACGACTGGGGCGCCAAGACCGCGCGCCAGCTCTCGCTGCTCAACATGGTCGCGACCCAGATTCCGGCGGGCCTCGACGGCTTCCACCTGCTCGCCCACGGCGCCGGGATCAGCCACCGCCTATTGCATGTCCACCACGACGGCGTCACCTACCTCGCCCACCACGAGCGGCGCGGCACCTGCGGGCTGTATTTCCGGCACTGGATGACCGGCGTGCACCCCCTGGATGCGGCCGCTCCCCTCGACTATCAGGCGACGACCGCGACCGACGGCCAAACGGTGTTCGCATTCTCCCCGAGCACGGGCCGCGCGGCGTTCTACCGCGTCGACAGCGAGGAAGCGACGCCCATCGACCTGGACTCGAGCGATACCCCGACGAGCGCCCGCCTCACACCCGACGGCACCCGCGTCGCGGTGACTTTCAAGCAGGCAGATGGCAGCCAGGTGGCGCGCTGGTACGGCATCGACGGGCCTACGGCGTGCCCGCAGCGTCGAGACGTCGTGCCTGGGTGCTTCTCCCCCGATGCCGCCCACATGCTCACCTTCGACCGCGCCGGGCGGCGCATCGTCATGATGGCGCTCGACGGCGACGAACTGTTTTCCGTCCCGTGCTTGCGCCTGGGCGCGACCGCCCACGCGGAGTGGAATATCGCGGGCGATATGTGCGCGATCGACTCGGGCGCGGTCGGCGCGTGGCGGCTGCGGCTCGCCGACGGCGCGGTTATGTCTCTTTGGTGATCGGCGCGAGTTCGCGATAGTGCCGGTCGAGGTAGACCAGCGGCCGTACCTCGGCGTCTTCATCGACCCAGATCTTTTCGACTTCGGCCACAACGAGGAAGGAATCCGCGACCTCGTGCCGCGCGACGATGCGCGCGGCGAGCCAGCCGGAGGCGGCCTGCAGGACCGGTAGGCCAGCGTCGGTGAGGTGATAGGAATCGACATCGAAGCGCGGCGTGCCGCGTGAGGCAAAGCGGCCAGCGAGTTCGGATTGGCCGTCGTCGAGGAAGTTCACGACAACACGCTCGACGCGCTTGATCGCCTGGCCGGCCCCGGAGTGGCGTGAGACCGCGAACGCGATCGTCGGAGGAGCCGCAGCGACCGAGATCACCGATGTTGCCGTGAGGCCTCCCAGTTCACCTTCGAGCGTGAAGGTAATGACGCTCACGCCCGCAACGTGTCGACGGAAGATCGCTCGGAAAATCTCACGTAGCTCACTCATGGCTCGATTGTCTCATCGCCCGATTACGATGGAACAACCCGCGAGAAATCCGCAAGGAGACGATCATGCCCATCGATTTGAATTCCGATTCCGGCGAGTCCTTTGGTAACTGGCCTATGGGAGATGACGCGACGATGATGCGCATCGTCACCTCCGCGAACGTCGCCTGCGGTTTTCACGCGGGCGATGCCTCCGTGATGCGGACGACGACGGGCCTTGCCGCCGAGAACTCCGTCGCGGTCGGCGCCCACGTGTCGTATCAGGACCTTGCGAACTTCGGTCGGGTATTCCACGACGTGCCCGCCAATAACCTCACGAATATCGTGCTCTACCAGCTGGGTGCCCTCTCGGCGATTGCCGCGAAGGCGGGCACCTCAATCCGCTACGTCAAGCCACACGGTGCGCTCTATAACGCCATCATCTCCCACGAGGCGCACGCGAAAGCCGTCGTTGCGGCGCTTAAGGAGTTCGACGATTCGCTGCCGATCCTGTGCCTGCCGAACTCGGTCATTTTCGATACTGCCGACCGCGCGGGGCTGCGGCCCGTCGTGGAGGCCTTCGCGGACCGGGCCTATACGCCGGAGGGCACGCTCGTTTCCCGACGCGAAGCGGGCGCCGTCATTACCGATCCGGACGTCGCGGCCGAACGCATGGTGAGGCTTGTCGCCGACGGCGTCATCGAGGCGATCGATGGGTCCGATGTGCGGTTCGAAGCCGAATCGATCTGCGTCCACGGCGACACGCCCAGCGCGGTTTC
Organism: Bowdeniella nasicola; assembly: GCF_001907295.1. Lineage (GTDB taxonomy): Bacteria > Actinomycetota > Actinomycetes > Actinomycetales > Actinomycetaceae > Bowdeniella > Bowdeniella nasicola. The sequence goes on along the minus strand of NZ_MQVR01000009.1, from coordinate 16,858 downwards.
GCTCGCCCAGCAGGTCCGCGAGGCCCTGACCGCCGCCGGCATCGAGTTGAAAGCCTTCGCATGAACCGCACGATCGTTCCCTGCGGGGATTTGGCCTTCCTCGTCGAACTCGATTCGCTCGAGGATGTCCTCGCCCTCCACCAGGAGCTCGTCACCTCGAAGCCCACGGGCATGCTCGAATGCCTCGCCGCCGCGCGCACCGTGCTCGTGCGGGCGATCTCGCCGGTCGCCGCGATCGAGCTCGCGCGCCATGTCCGCGAACTACAGGTCACCGGGCCAGTCACGCGAGACTCCGAAGAGATCACCCTCGACGTCTGCTACGACGGCGAAGACCTCGACGATGTCGCCCGCCTCGTCGGGATGAGCCGCGAGGCCGTCATCCAGGCGCACACCTCGCAGGCCTGGACCGCCGCGTTCGGCGGGTTCGCGCCGGGATTCGTCTACTGCGTCGGAGAGAACGACTCGCTGGACGTTGAGCGTCGCTCCTCCCCACGTACGGCCGTGCCCGCCGGCGCAGTCGCGATCGCCGGGAACTTCTCGGCCGTCTATCCCCGTGCCACGCCGGGCGGCTGGCAGTTGCTGGGCCGCACCGCCGAGCCGATGTGGGATACCGCCCGCGAGCGCCCCTCGCTCATCGCCCCCGGCGATATCGTGCGTTATCGCGCGGTGCCGGAACTGATCCAGCTCGCCGAGCGCCCCACAGGCGAGGCCCCGCCCGTTGACTACGGGTTTCGCGTCGTCGCAACGGGCCTGCAGTCGCTGTTCCAGGACCAGGGCCGCGTCGGCTTTGCCGACCTGGGGGTCTCGGCTTCGGGCGCAATGGATTTGCGTAGCGCGCGCCGCGCGAATCTCCTGGTCGGGAATCCGACGGGCGGCACGGTCATCGAAAACCTCATGGGCGGCCTCACGATTGAAGCGATCGGCGACCTCGTTGCCGGGGTCGCGGGCGCTGACGTTCCGCTGCGGATCACGGGCGAGCCGCTCGGCGGCGACGTCAGCGAGTACACGCCGGAGATCAACCGGCCGTTCGCGCTGCTGTCGGGCCAGCGCCTTGCGATCGGTGCGCCGCGCCGCGGGCTGCGCTCTTACCTCGCCGTGCGAGGCGGTATCGAGGCCGACGAGGTCCTCGGCTCGACCTCGAGTGACCTCCTCTCGGGCGAAGGGCCGGCGCCCCTTGCCGCGGGCGACGTCGTGCGGGTGGGGGCCCCGCAGTGGCCGTCGTTCGTCTCCGATCCGAAGCATGCGCCGACGCTGCCGCGCGACCTCGTGTCGGTCTCGGTGATTTTGGGGCCGCGCGACGAGTGGTTCGATCCCGACCAGATCGACCTGCTGCTGTCCCAGGAGTGGACCGTCACTGATATTTCGAACCGGATCGGGCTGCGGCTCGATGGCGAGCCCCTCACGACGCGCGACCTCGGCGAACTGCCCTCGGAAGGGACCGTTGCCGGCGCGATCCAGATCCCGCGCGAGGGCAAACCCGTCGTGTTCATGCGCGACCATCCCGTGACCGGTGGCTATCCCGTGATTGGGGTCGTCCCCCATCACGATCTCGACGTGCTCGCCCAACTGCCGCCCGGCTCCAAGATCCGGTTCCGCCTCTACCACCTGCCCTCCGTCGCTGACGACGCCATAGGAGACCACTCATGAAGAAGGTTCTGATCGCCAACCGCGGTGAGATCGCGGTCCGCATCGCGCACACCTGCGCCGAGGCGGGGATTTCCTCCGTCGCGATCTTCGCCGACCCCGACGCGGAGGCCCTGCATGTGCGCGTCGCCGACGAAGCGTATTCGCTCGAGGGCGACGCGGTCCCCGACACCTATCTCAACGTCGACAAGATCCTCGCGATCGCGAAGCGCAGTGGCGCCGACGCTATCCATCCCGGTTATGGTTTCCTCGCCGAACGTGCCGAGGTTGCCCAGGCCGTGATCGACGCGGGCCTGACCTGGATCGGGCCGAACCCTGAGACGATCGAGCTGCTCGGCGATAAGGTCGCGGCCCGAAAGATCGCCCAGAAGGTCGGCGCGCCGCTCGTCAAAGGCAGCGACGGCAACGTCTCGGATTCGCGCGAGGCGCGCGCCATCGCCGAAGAGCTCGGTTTCCCGATCGCGATCAAGGCAGCCTATGGCGGCGGCGGCCGCGGCATGCGCGTCGTGCACAAGCTCGCCGATGTCGAGGAGGCCTTCGAGTCGGCGGTGCGCGAATCCCAGGCCGCGTTCGGACGTAGCGAGTGCTATCTCGAACAGTTCCTCGAGCGGCCTCGCCACGTCGAAGCCCAGGTCATCGCCGACAGCCACGGCAACGTGTTCGTGCTCGGCACCCGCGATTGCTCGCTGCAGCGCCGCAACCAAAAACTCATCGAAGAGGCCCCCGCCCCGTTCCTCACGGACGAACAAAAGTCCCTCATCGTGAACTCCGCGCGCGATATTTGCCGCGAGGCCGGCTATATCGGCGTCGGCACCGTCGAATACCTCCTCGGTGCCTCCGGCACGATCTCGTTCTTGGAGGTCAACACCCGCATCCAGGTCGAACATACCGTGACCGAGGAGGTCACCGGCATCGACATGGTCCTCGCGCAGTTGCAGATCGCCGACGGCCAGCCCGTCCCGCTGGCAGGCGACGTCGAGCCGACCGGCCACGCGTTCGAATTCCGGATCAACGCCGAGGACGTCGGCCGCGGCTTCCTACCCGCGACGGGCACGGTCGACGTGTTCGACCCACCGACGGGCCCTGGCATCCGCGTCGATACCGGTGTCCACACCGATTCGGTCATCTCGGGCCGCTATGACTCGATGCTCGCGAAAGTCATCATTTCGGGCATCTCGCGCAAGCACGCGATCCGGCGGGCCCGTCGGGCCCTCAAAGAGCTGCGCATCCGCGGAATCACGACGGTGTTGCCGTTCCACCGCGCGGTCTTGGAAGAAGAGGCCTTCACGAGCGATGAGGGCCTTGGCGTCTATACGACCTGGATCGAAAACGAGTTCGCCGCCCGCATCGAAGGCGACCCGGCCTTCCGGCAGGCAGTGCCGAGCCAAGAACGCGTCCGCATGATGATCGAGGTCGACGGGAAGAACGCCAAACTCGGTGTCCCGGCCGCATTCATGCGGGCCCTCGTCTCCGGGGGCGGGGGCGCAGGGCTCGAGGCGCTCCAAGGGACCGCGCAAGAGGAGACGGCAAACCCGGACGAGCTACGCTCCCCCATGGCCGGCAGCGTGCTGAAGGTGCTCGTCTCCGATGGTGAGGAGGTCGAGCAGGGCGATCCCATCGTCGTACTCGAGGCGATGAAAACCGAGACCCCGGTGCCCGCCCACCGGGCAGGCACCATCGAATCCCTCAAGGTCGCCGTCGGCGATAAGGTCGCGCTCGACGACCTGCTCGCGCAATTCGCTACGGAATGAGGTAGTCGGTATCGGCCGCGTCCGTGATGAGCATGCACCCGGGCGCGTGTCCGAACGCGATCGGCGGGCGTGACTCCATCACGGCCGCCTGCGGGGTGACGCCGCACGCCCAAAACACCGGGATCGTGCCATCGGGAACCGTGACGGGCTCCCCGAAATTCGGCCGCGAAAGGTCCGAAATACCGATCCGGCTCGGATCCCCGACGTGCACGGGCGCGCCGTGGACGGCCGGATAGCGCGACGTGATGCGCACGGCATCGGACACCCGCGTCGCGGGGATCGGACGCATTGAGACGACCATCGGACCGGCCATCCGGCCGGCACTCTCGCAACGGATCGACGTGCGATACATCGGCACGTTGCAGCCCTGGTCGATATGCGCGATCGGGATCCCCGCCTGCAACAGGGGCGCTTCGAACGTGAAGGAACACCCGACGATGAACGTCACGAGGTCATCGCGCCAATGCTCGCTCAGGTCCGTGACCGTCTCGACCAGTTCGCCATCGCGGTAGACCGTGTACGCGGGCAGGTCGGTGCGGATGTCGCCGCCACGCAGCAGCGGCCCCGTCGTTTCCCCGGCGTCGAGCACGCCGAGGATGGGGCACGGCTTCGGGTTGCGCTGTGCGAACAGCAACGTGTCAAAGGCGTAGTCCTTCGGCACGATGATGAGATTCGCCTGCGCATAGCCGGCGCACCACCCGCTCGTCGGGACGTGCAGTCCGTCCCGGAAGCGGGCGCGCGCCTCCGCCGGCGTCAGGGCGGCAACATCCGTACTCATGACTATCCGCCCTGCCAGAGCTTGGCGATGCCGCCGAGGGCCTGCCAGCCGAGGTAGATCGTCAGCAGCCACGTCACGGTTCCGATGACGAGCAGCCAGACCGGGTAGACGTAGCCGTTCATGAGGTCGCGGCGGCGCCAGCCGACCCATAGGATCAGCGCGAAACCGACGGGCAGGATGAGGCCGTTGACGGAGCCCGCGATGATGAGCAGCGTCGTCGGGGCCTTGCCGAGGAACGTGAAGACTATCGACGAGACGACGATGAAGGCGACCGTGACGATATTGCGGGTCCACACCGAGGCGCCCTGCTTCGTCAGGAACGACACGGAGGTGAACGCCGCGCCCACGACCGACGTGATCGCCGCGCCCCACAGGATCATGCCGAACAGTCGCAGGCCGAGGGTGCCGGCAGCGTGCTGGAAGGCGGAGGCCGCCTGGTTTTCCTCGTTCGTGAGGTCCACGCCGGTGGAGACGACGCCGAGGATCGCGAGGAAGAGCAGGAAGCGCATGACGCCTGTGACGAGGATCGAGACTATGGACGAGCGGGAAATGCGGGAGATATTCTCCGGGCCCGTGATGCCCGTGTCGATCATGCGGTGGGCACCGGAGTAGGTGATGTAGCCGCCGACGGTGCCGCCGATGAGGGTGGTGACCGCGACGAAGCTCCACTGATCGGGAATCACCGTCTGCTTCAGGGCCTCGCCGTAGGGCGGGCTGGAAACGGCCGTCACGTAGATCATGAGGATGATCATGATGAAGCCGAGAACGATGACGAGAGTATCGAGGGCCTTGCCCGCGGCCTTCCAGAGGAAGACGCCGATGGCGATCGCGGCGGTGATGAGGCCACCGATCTTCGCGTCCAGCCCGAACAGTGCGTTCAGGCCGAGTCCGCCGCCGGCGATATTGCCGACGTTAAAGACCAGGCCGCCGAGGGCGACCATTCCGCCGATCGCCCAGCCAAGACCCGGCAGGACCTCGTTGCCGAGGGTGTTCGAACGCTTCGCGGAGACGCCGATGACGCGCCAGACGTTCAACTGGACGGCGATATCGACGAGGATCGAGATGAGGATCGCGGCCGCGAAGGCCGCGCCCATAGTGATCGTAAAGTTCGTGGTTTGGGTGATGAAACCGGGTCCGATAGCGGACGTAGCCATAAGGAAGATGGCGCCGAGGAGGGTGCCGGAGCCAGTGGCCTTAGGGGTGCGGACAGCCGCGGTGTTCTCGGCTGTCGAATCGTGACTCGACATGGCAAGTCCTTTCGTGGCAGATTGGTCACACTCTAGCCCACGAATGGCGCAAAACCGGCGATCTGTCCAGATGGTCGCCGAATCGAGACCTTAGGCACCGCGCGCTTCTTTCCGCTGCGCGACAACCGCGACGATCGCTCCCCCGATGGCACCGAAGAGATGCGCCTGCCAACTCATCGTGCCGCGCGGGAAGAGTCCGGCGAAAAACGACGTGCCCCACCACAGGAAAATCACGGTGACGGCGGCGATCCGCGCGACCTTTTGTCGCCGGTTTTGCTCGACGAACGCGGCCACGAGCAGATAGCCGAAATACCCGAAGATCACGCCAGACATCCCGATCGTCACCGAGCCGGGCGCGCTGAGCGCGATCACGCCGATACCCGCGGTGAGTGCCGAGATGGCCGTGACGAGCCAGAACCTGCGGGGACCTTCCACCGCGGTGAGCATCCCGAGCCACAAGAACGCGATCGTGTTGTTGATCAGGTGCAGGATGCCGCCGTGCAGGAACGGCGAGGTGACGACAGCCCACAGGTGATCCCACTGTCCTGCCGGCAGGCCGAGGTGTCGCCACCCGGCCGGGCCGACGATGACCTGAACGATATAGACCACCCACATCGCGACGATGATGGCGGCGGGCGCGATGAGGCGGCGGGCCCACGGCGTGCGCGGCGTGGCGGGATACGGATCCGATGAATACGTCACGGCAGCCATTGTGCCCGCTTCCTGCGTAACCGGGCGATTTGGCGCTAGGTTGGTGACATGACAAAAAAGATTCTTATCGTGGCCGCCTCCACCCGTCCCACGCGGATTGGCCACCACTATGCGGAGTGGTTCGCGCAGCGCGCGGGAAACCATGAGGCGTTCGAGGTGCAGTCCGTCGACCTGCGGGAGCTCAACCTCCCGCTCATTGACGAGCCGCGCCACCCGCGCTTCGGCGACTACCAGCACGAGCACACGAAGAACTGGGCCGCGACCGTGGTGGGCGCGGACGCCGTCGTCTTCGTCATGCCGGAGTACAACTTCGCGTTCACCGCTCCGCTGAAGAACGCGATCGACTACCTGTTTAAGGAGTGGAACGACAAGCCCGTCGGGTTCGTCTCCTACGGCGGCGCCTCCGGCGGCCTGCGCGCGGTCAATGCCCTGACCCCAGTGATGTTCGCCCTCAACATGAAGACGGTGCACCCGGTCGTCGCGATCCCGTTCGCGATGCGCTACGTCAAGGACGGCACGCTCGAGCTCCCCGAGTCCTTCGACGAGACCGCCGACGCGCTCGTCGCGGCGCTCGCCGATGCGATCGGCCCGTTCGAGGCCGATACCCAGGCCTAAGGCGAGACCTGCCCGCCGTTCGCGTTGAGGGTCTCCCCGACGACGTAGCTGGACTCCGGCGACGTCAAAAAGACATAGCACGGCGCCATCTCGGTCGGCTGACCGGCGCGGCCGAGGGGCGTGTTCTTCCCGAACTCGGGAAGCGCGTCCTTCGGCTGCCCATCGGAAACCTGCAGCGGCGTCCACACCGGCCCCGGGGCGACCGCATTCACGCGGATGCCCTTCGGCGCGAGCGACTGCGATAGGCCCTTCGTGAAGTTGTTGATCGCGGCCTTGGTCGCGGCATAGTCGAGCAGGTGGTCGGAGGGCGAATAGGCCTGAATCGACGTCGAGTTCACGATCGTCGAGCCCGGCGCCAGGTGCGGAAGTGCGGCCCGGCAGGTCCGGAACATCGCGATGATGTTGACGTCGAAGGTCTGTGTGACCTGCTCGTCACTCAGGTCGGCGAAGTCCTCGATGGCGATCTGCTTGCCGGCATTGTTCACCAGGGCATCCAGGCCGCCGAGTCCCTCGACCGCTGCGGCGACGAGGCGTTCGCACGCCTCCTTGGTCGACAGATCCTCGGGGATGAGAACGCAGGTGCGGCCCTCCGCCTCGATGAGTTCCTTGACCCGGTGCGCATCGACCTCTTCGGCCGGGAGGTACCCGATGGCCACGTCGGCGCCTTCGCGCGCGAACGCGATCGCGACGGCGGCACCGATCCCGGAATCCCCGCCCGTGATGAGGGCCTTGCGCCCCTGCAGGCGGCCGGTCCCCCGGTAGGTCTCCTCGCCGCGGTCGGCTGTCGGTGTGAGCTCCGCGTCGAGCCCGGGTTCTTCTTGATGCTGCTTCGGCGGTGTAATGCTTTCGTAGCGGGTCACAGGATTTTGGAACGTCAACTGGTCGTGGGTGCTCATACGTCTACCCAAACACGGACCGAGCAGGCGCGCGCGTCGGCCCGATCACGGATGATAGGAAAGATGCAGCCGACCAGAAAGGAGCCGCGATGGACGAGACGCCACGCCTTGCCGCGCTTCGCGCCCTCGTCGGCCGGGTCATGGCGGGTGAGGAACTGCCGATGGTGCGAGTCCCCTTCGCCATGCAGGGCGACCCCGCGACCGAGCGGATCATCGCGATGTCGTCCTATGAGCTGCGCGCCTTCGTCGCCACCTCCGATGGCAGCTACGCGAAGAGCCGGGGGCTGTTCCTTGGCACGGGCAAGATTGGCCTCGCCCTGACCGCAGGCGTCATGGCGGGTCAGGCGGTGTGTAACGCCCGGCGGAAAAAGGCCGCCGAACGGGCGATGCAGCCACGCTGGGTTCGCGGCGAAGGCGGCGCCCTCGCGATTTCCCCGCTCGGCTTCTACCTCGCTTCCCCCAGCGGTATCCACTATTGGGCCTGGGGAGCGATCGACTACTGCTCCGTCGTTGCCGACCAGGTCATCGAGATCGTCGGACGCTCCACTCAGGGCAGCATCCGCTGGCAGCTGACCTCCGAGCTCGCCGAACTGATCTTTTACCTGTGGGCGATCGTGCGCGCCCCGCACCACCCCCAGTTGCCGGAAAGCCTCGCGGGGCCAGCCTCGCCTCCAGAACTTCCCCACTGAGCCGGAGACTATCCACTAGACTCTTAGCCGTGCCGCCCCATGCCATTGGTTTTGACCGAGCCCGCTATATCGAACTCCAGTCTCAGCAAATCGCCGCTCGCCGCCAAACGATCGGCGGCAAACTCTACCTCGAGATGGGCGGCAAACTCTTCGACGATATGCACGCCTCGCGGGTGCTGCCGGGCTTCACCCCGGATAACAAGATCGCGATGCTCCAGCAGCTCGTAGACGAGATCGAGATCGTCGTCGTCATCAACGCGAAGAACCTGCAGGCGAAGAAGTTCCGCTCCGACCTTGGTATCCCCTACGAAGACGAAGCGCTGCGGCTGATCGACGTCTTTCGCGAACGCGGTTTCCTCGTCGAAAACGTCGTGCTGACCCAGCTCGATGAAAACAATCCCGTGGCGCGCGCTTTCCGCACACGCCTGGAACGGCTCGGTCTGAAGGTCTCGCGGCACCGCACGATCAAGGGGTATCCGGCCGACACCCGAACGGTCGTGTCGAAAGCGGGCTTTGGCCGCAACGACAATATCGAGACCAGCCGCGACCTCGTCATCGTTACCGCACCCGGCGCCGGCTCCGGCAAGCTCGCCACGTGCCTGTCGCAGATCTACCACGACCACCAACGCGGCATTCAGTCCGGGTACGCCAAATTCGAAACCTTCCCGATCTGGGACCTGCCGATCAACCATCCCGTCAATCTCGCCTATGAGGCGGCCACCGCCGATCTCGACGACGTCAGCCTGATCGACCCCTTCCACCTGGCCGCCTACGGCGTGCAGGCAGTCTCCTACAACCGCGACGCCGAGGTCTTCCCCCTGCTGAAGGTCCTGCTCGATGAGATTTCCGGCTCCTGCCCCTACCAGTCCCCGACGGACATGGGCGTCAACATGGTCGGCAGTTGCATTAGCGACGATGTCGTCTGCCGTGAGGCCGCGACGCAGGAGATCATCCGACGCTACTACAAGGCGCTCGTTGCCGAACGCCGCGACGAACTCGACTCGACGATCTCGGACAGGATCGCCCTCCTGATGAGCAAGGTGGGCGTATCGGGCACGGATCGTGCCGTCGTACCGCCCGCCCTCGAGGTTGCTCGGCGCACGAAGGGCCCGGCCTCCGCCGCGCAACTCGCCGATGGCACGATCGTCACGGGAAAGACGACGCCGCTTCTCGGATGCTCCGCAGCGATGCTGCTTAACGCGTTGAAGGTCCTCGCTGGCATCGATGATGAAGTCCAGTTGCTCGCGCCAGAGTCGATCAAGCCGATCCAGACGCTCAAGACGGAGCACCTGGGCAGCCGGAACCCGCGGTTGCATACCGATGAGGTCCTCATCGCCCTGTCGGTCTCGGCGGATTCCTCCCCCTATGCGAGCCGCGCTCTGGCGGAGCTGAAGAACCTGCGCGGATGCGAGGTGCACACGACGACCATCTTGGGGTCGGTCGATGAAGGCATTTTCCGTAACCTCGGAGTCAATGTCACGAGCGAGCCCGTCTTCCAGGTCAAGAGCCTGTACCGAAAACGCTAGCCGTGGACCTGTTTACTCTCCGCTCCCAGGTCCTGTTCGTCTACAACAAGGACGAAGAGTGCACCGTCGTCGAGCATCATTGTGGGACGAATGATTTCGAGGCGTACGCCGCGCTAGATAAAGCGAACGCGCACTATGATGACGCGTCGCGCTACCACGTCTGTCTTGTCGGGCAGCGCGCCGAGATCGTCTACTAAGACTTATCCGTGCACGTAGTCGTGCAGGTGATCGCGTTCGGCCTCGAGGTCATCGAGCCGGGACTTCACGACGTCTCCGATGGAGACGATGGCGACGAGCTCATCGCCGTCCATGACCGGCAGGTGACGGATCCGCCGTTCGGTCATCTTCGCGGCGAGATGCCGGATGTCATCGTCGCGTCCGCAGGTCTGAAGGTCGCGGCTCATGATGGATGAGATCTGGCCCTCGACACTTTCGGTGTCGGCCAGGTGTCGAACGACATCGCGTTCGGAGACGATTCCCACGACTTTATCGCCGTCGACGACGACGACAGCGCCGATCGAATGCTTAGCCAGCGTGGCGAGCAGCGTGGAGATCGAAGACTCGGACGACAGGGTAACGACCTCGGTGCCCTTCTTCTGGATGATGTTGTCAACTCGCATGTGTCGAACCTAACACGGATATCGAGCAAGATGCCCGACGCACTCGGGGTGCGTCGGGCCGCGGGCCATGTTGTCCTGAGGTTCTGGAGTCCCCAGGATGGACCGCGGCGGTATTGATACCAGAGCCAAAAGCTTGCCAGAACAGCTCAATGGTCAACCGCCACAATCACCCTGCCAGAACTCTGTGACCTTCGCCAATATAGACATCTATGTATTTTGTCGCATATCACTCAAATCTCTGCGGTTGTGCGGTTTTTCCAAAGCTACCAAGCTATATAAATGCCAGACACTTTTCCCCTTAGCGCTGCCAAAGCCGCTGACCTTGCAGCGTGCCATCGGGCCCTCGGCGATCCCGTGCGCCTGCGTATCTTGTCGGTGATCCTTGCCGCGGAGAATCAAGAGTCGTGCGTCAACGAAGTCGCCGCACATTTTGATCTCACACAGCCCACGGTGAGCCACCACCTCAAGGTTTTGCATGAGGCAAAGCTCGTGAACCGTGAGCGTCGTGGCAACTGGATCTATTACTCGGCCGCACCCAACATCGCGGCGATGGTCACGCGGTTCCTCCCCGCGATCTAATCACCTACTCCCCCAGCGGGTCAGCGGGCTACTCGTCTCCCAGTCGCCGTCACCAACGACGACCGATTTCAGAAGGTACTCATAGCCCTTGCCGGACGACATGACCCGGATGGTCATCACCACGACGGCCCCTCCCCGAGACCGTCACGGGAGGGGCGATCTCGGGGGTCAGGTGCGCGCGCAGCGCGCGGCCCGCGCTCTTATTGCCAGACGTGTGGAGGAGATAATGAGCTCTCGGGCCAGTCACGGCTGCCAAAGGAATCTCCGGAGCGGACCGAAAGTTCGGCGCATCGTATTTTGATGTTTGGTACTCTCTTCGCGTGACGGTTTCAGCTCTTTCAGCGAGTAGTCAAAACTACCTCAAGGCGGTGTGGAGCCTTGGGGAGTGGTCTGATGAGCCAGTGACAGCGTCGACAGTAGCTGCGAGGACGGGGGTGAAGCTGTCGACGGCGTCGGACGCGGTCAGGAAGCTGACCGATCAGGGCTTGTTGGAGCACACCCCGTATGGCGCAGTGACGTTGACCGAGACTGGGCGGGCGCACGCGGTCGCGATGGTGCGTCGGCACCGGCTGATCGAGGCGTTTCTGGTGGAGGTGCTTGGGTACCGATGGGATCAGGTGCACGATGAGGCGGAGACGCTGGAGCACGCGGTGTCGGACTTCATGATCGACCGAATCGATGAGCATCTCGGGCATCCTGACCGCGACCCGCATGGGGATCCGATCCCCGGCGCGGACGGCACGGTCTCCAGGCCTGATGCGGTGTTGTTGACGGGGCTGGAGGCAGGGCGGCGGGTTCGTGTCGAGCGGATCTCGGACGAGGACTCGCAGTTGCTGCAGTTCTTCGCGGATCATGGTGTCGGGTACGGGACTGTGCTGGAGACGCGACCGGCCGCCCCCTATTCGGACACCATCGAGGTGGTGACCGAGGAGGGTGAGGCACCGTTGTCGTTGGGTCGGTCGGCGACAGATGCGGTGTGGGTGACGCCGGTCTCGTAGCCGTCAGGGCGTACGCGTCGAGGGTGCGGCGATCGCGGCGATGTGTTCGGCGCTGCCCAGTCCGATGCTCGTGGGACCGCACAGTGTGGTCAGGGTGATGACGCCGGTGGCTTTGTCGAGGCTGCTGATCTGAACCGCTGCGTGAGGGATGAGCCCGAGCGTATGGAGCCGTTCGAGGATGCGCGTGTCGTGGTCATCGACGCGAGTGACCCTGACGTTTATGGGCGCAGCGAAGCTGCTGAGTGGACGGTCACTGATCCGTGCGATGTTTCCCTGCTGGTCGGGGATGGGGTGCCCATACGGGTCTGCGCCCGATGCTCCTGCGGTGCGGTGCATCCGTTCGGCGAGCTCGTCGTTGAGAGCGGGGCTGAGCGTTGCGGCTTCCTCGCCGACGTTCGGCCACGGCCAGGAGAGCACCTGGTGGAGGAACGCGCGGGCGATGCGCTCCTGACGGATCGCGGCGACCGCGCCCCTGCGTCCAGGAGGGGTGAGGGCTATGGGACCGTAGCGTTCGTGGGTGATCAGGGCCTGTCGCGACAAGGGATTGGACGGCTTGCGAGACGGTCGCTGGTGACTTGCGGAGGCGTTCCGTGAGAGTCGTGACGCCCACGCGGGTAAATCCGCGTTCTTCGAGGCACCAGATCGTCTTGAGGTACTGCGTCGCCGTCGTCTCGCGCATGCGCTTCCCTCCCGCCCGGGCCCCGGTCAGGCGGGCGCCACCGCCGGGGTGCGTCGCTTCTCTCGTTGCCGTGCACGTTGTGTCAGCCGGGTGGCGGCGAGCACGGTTACAAATACGAGCCCGTAGAACACGGCCATGCCCGCGCTGGTCGCAGCGTTGAGCACATACGCGATCCAGAACCCTGCCAGTGCGCCGGCAACGGCGATAATCGCGGTGAGGGCGATCATGACCGGCAGAGACCTGCTGAGCAGGTACGCGGTGGCGGGCGGCACGATCATCAGCGCGATGACGAGGATCGCGCCGGCGGCGTTGAACGCGGCAGTGACGGTGACCGAGACGAGGAACATGAACGCGGTGTTCACCAGGCCGGTGCGGATGCCAAGGCTGGTGGCGAACTGGGCGTCGAAGGTGGTGACCTTGAGCTTGGAGTAGAACAGGCCGAGGAAGACGACGTTCAGGGCGAGCACGGCGAGCATCACATACAGGTAGGACGGCCCCCAGGAGGTGCCGCCGATGACGAGTTGATCCCAGGCGGCGAGGTTGAGGCCGCCGACGAGGACGGCGTGGGTGTCGAGGTGGACGTTGGCGAAGTTCAGGGTCACCAGGATCACCCCGGCGCTGAACAGTGCGGGGAAGATCAGCCCTTGGGGGGCGTCGCCGGTGAGCAGGCCGGTGCGGGTGAGCCATTCGCTGCCGAGCACGACGACAAGGCCGGCGAGGGCGGCGCCGATGATCAGCAGAGGCGAGTCGAGGTTGTGGGTGAAGAAGTAGCCGACGACGATGCCGGGGAGCACAGCGTGGCTGATCGCGTCGACGAGCATCGAGTTCTTCCGCAGCACGACGAAGGTGCCCGGCAGGGCGCAGGCCAGGGCGGTGACGACGGCGAGGAGGGTAGTGCCGAGCACGAAGCTCATCTGGCCGCTCCTTCCAGGATGAGCTCGCGTTTCAGTGCGGCCCGGGCACGGCTGCGAGTGACGATGCGGGTGATGACGCTGCGCCTGGGCGAGGCCAGCAGCGAGACCAGGAAGATCGCGAACAGGGTAAGCACGATCAGCGGTCCGGTGGGCACCTTGCCGAGCACGATCGACAGGTAGGCGCCGGTACCGCTACCCGCCGCTCCGAACACCGCCGAGAGGGCCACCATGCCGGGAAGCGTGCGCGTCCACTGGCGGGCGGCCGCGGGCGGGGTGACGACGAACGTGACCATGAGGACCAGACCCACGGCCTTCACGCCGATCACGGTGGCGATCACGATCGCGGTGAACATGAGCGTGTCGATGGTGCGCGCCCGGAACCCGAGCACGGTGGAGTGGTCAGGGTCGAAGGTGCGCAGCGCGAACTCCTTCCAGAACACCAGCATCAGCACTAGCGCGAGAGCGCCAACGGTGATGCTTGTGGTCAGGTCGGCGATCGTGATCACGGAGGCGTTGCCGAACAGGTAGTCCTGGATGCCGCCCTTGCCGGGGAACGCACCGTTGGCGATGATCCGCATGAGCAGCATCCCAGCGCCGAAGAAAATCGCGAGTGAGACGGCCATCGCCGTGTCGATGCGGATCTTCGAGGTACGGGTGACGCCGTTGGCAAACAGCACCGCGATCGTGCCGACGACGACCGCGCCGATGATGAGCCCGATCATGTTGCGTCCATCGGTGCCGAGCACGACGGCGGCGGTGAGGAACGCCAGCAACGTGCCAGGTAGGGCAGCGTGGGAGATGACGTCGCTGATGAGGGACTGCTTGCGCAGATACGCGAAACTCCCCAGCGCGCCGGCGACCAGCCCGATGGTCATGGCGCCGAAGAACACCATCCGATAGGTGTGGTTGCCGAAAAACTCGATCAGGCTCATGACGCGAACTCGAGGAACGCGTCGTCGTCCGCGGTGACCTCGTACGCGGTGCGGATATTGTCCTTCGTGAACGACTCCTCCGCGGGGCCGGAGGCGACGATGCGGCGGTTCAGCAGCGTGACGTGGTCGCAGTAGTCCCGCACGGTCGCAAGGTCGTGGTGCACGATGACGACGGTCTTGCCATGCTGACGGAGAGCGTGCAGAACGGTGACGATCGCCTGCTGGCTCTTCGCGTCGATACCCTGGAACGGCTCATCCATGAAGTACAGCTCGGGCGCTTGCACGAGGGTGCGGGCAAGGAACACCCGCTTCCGCTGCCCACCGGAGAGCTCCCCGATCTGCCGGTCGGCGAGATCGGGGATGCCAGTCTGCTCCAGCGCCGCGAGGGGCGCGGGCGCGCTCGGTCTTCCCGGGCCGGCGTACCCAGCCGAGTGCGCCGTAGGTGCCCATCGTGACCACGTCCAGAACCGTGGTCGGGAAGTCCCAGTCCACGCTGGTGGACTGCGGCATGTACCCCACTCGCTTGCGCTCCTTGGCGAGGGACTGTCCGAAGAAGGTGCTCGTTCCGGTGAGGGGTTTCACGAGGCCGAGCATCGCTTTGATGAGGGTGGACTTGCCGGCCCCGTTCGGGCCGACGATCCCCATCACGACGCCTTTCGGCACCCGGAAGTTCACCCCGCGCAGCACGGGCTCTGCCCGGTACGCCACCGAGAGGTTCTCGGTGGCGCACGCGAGCGCGGCGTTCGGGTCGATCACGGTGGCGCGGTCGGTTACGGGCGCGGTCATGCCTACTCCGTTCCGAGGGCGTCGGCGACGGCCTTCGCGTTGTGGGTGAACACGCCGAGGTAGGTATCCACGCCGGCATCTGCGCCGAGGGAGTCGGCGTAGAGCTCTTGGTCGGAGATCTCGACCTCCCAGCCGAGCGCGCGGATGGCTTCGCGCAGGCTGGTGATCGCCTGCGGGTTGGCCTGGTTGTCCTGGAAGATCACCGGCACCTGATTGTCCGCAATCAGCTTCGCGAGCTCCGAAAACTCTTCGGCGCTGAGGGCCGCCTCGGTGGAGACGAAGGCGGTGGCGTAGACGTCCAGATCATAGGTGTCGCCGAAGTAGTTGAACGCGTCGTGTCCGGTGATCAGGATGCGCGGGGCCGGGACGCTGGCCAGCAGTTCCTCGGCCTCGGCGGCGGCCGCCTCGATCTCCCCGAGATACGCGTCGGCGTTCGCCTAGTACTCCTCGGCGTTCCCGGGGTCGATCTCGCCCAGCTTGTCGGCGACGTAGCCGACCACGAGCGACCACGCCTCGGGACTGTTCCACACGTGCGGGTCGTGCAGCGGGTTGCCCTCGTCATCGGTCTCCGGCCAGGACAGCAGCAGATCCTCGGGGAGCGCGTCGCCCAAGGCAAGCTGCTTGTCGCCGAGGCTTTCGAGCTGATCGATCATCTGCGCCTCCAGGTGGAGGCCGTTCCACAGCACCACGTCGGCGTTCTGGATCGTCTCGATGTCCTTGGTGGAGGGCTGGCAGGTGTGCGGGTCGCCGCCGGGGCCGACCATCGTGGTCACTTCCGCGTCGTGGGCGATGTTCGCGACCGGTCGTGGACGGCACGGATCGCACCGGGCAGGCCGGGGAACTGCGCGAGATGCTTGTCACGGTGTGCCATCTCCTGCTGCCACCGGGCCGTGTCGATGCTCAGAGTCGGTCGGGGTCGTCCTACGGGAGGTCGAGTTCGTCGAGATTGAGCTCGGCAGGGTCGGGGATGGTACTGACCGGGGCGACCTTGCCAGCTGCGGCCATCGTCGTCGGTGGAGACGACCTGCACCCGTTCCGGGTGGTGATCGTTGCTCACCCCGGCATCGTCCAAGACGGTGTCGGTTGCGGCACTCATGCGATCCTCGTTCCGGCAGTGCCGCCCGGGGCGAGCGCGTGGACCTCTTGGAGGTGGATGAGGACGGCTGCGGTCGGGGTTTGCATGCCGCGCTCGGCGGCGAAGGCGACTGCCGCGTCGAACACCTCGCCTGCGTCATGCACCTGGGGTGTTCCCACGAACCGGTAGCCGTCGAGGGTTTCCCGGTCGATTACCGCGACTGCGGCGGGCGAGCCAGCTCGAATGTTCGCCAGGTGCCGCCCGGCGGTGTTCTCGTTGTAGATCAGCGTGCGATCGTCCCACGCCCGCAGCGACCGCTTCGGCCGGGCCTGTCAAGTTTTTTGTGTAAGTTGATTGGTTACAAGTAGGGGTTGATACGGTCTGGGTAGGCGGCTGCGAGTTGGGCGAGTGCTTGTTT
>NZ_MQVR01000089.1 GCF_001907295.1 Bowdeniella nasicola | reverse complement strand
CGCAGTTCGAGGAACACTACTACACTGAAACCAGTCGGCCAGTGGTGGCTGACGTACCGCTATGAACTCTCCACCAAACTCGGGGCGATCCAACGTGACCTTGCAGGACTGCACGCTGACGGGCAAGGGAACCTATTCGGGCTGGGTGGGACAAAGCGGGCTGTCCAAGATCGTCTTCCACACCTACGACCTGATGGTCGTCACTAACGGCTCGTATTACAACATGACCCGTCTCTTTGATCGCACCAAGGATTTGATGTCACGGATGAACGCAATCCTGAGCCTGCTCAATCAAGGCTGGATCAAATCCATCTCCGGGTCTGGGTCGAACATCACGTGGCAGTACTTCTCCAACACCGGCCTGTCGGCCATGTCCACCACCCTCGCATAAGTAAAAGGAACCACTCATGAAGATCATGCTCGCCAACCAGCACCTCCAACCCATCGCAGACCTACTCACCAATATGCCGCTCAAGGCCGCTCAGTCCCGTGCTCGCTCCAAACTCCTCACGCTAGTGAAGGAAGCGATCGCGCGATTCGGGGAAGACGAATACGACCTCGTCACCCACTACGCGACCCTCGATGAACACAGTCGACCAGTGTTCGCAGACGACGGCACCTTCGTCCTCGCCGATCCCGACAAAGCCAGTGAATTCCTCGACGCACGCCACGCACTACTGGCATCTGTTGCTGAAGTTTCGGGTCCCACCTACGACGACCACGACAAGGACGTAAAAGCACTTCTTGACGGCTATGAGGGTGAGCTGTCTGGCGAAGCGGCCGAGGCCTACGACGTCCTCTACGACGCCATCACCAAGGACAACCAATGACCACCGAGGAAGAAAATACTGAGTTGACTGAATCAGTCGACGACAGCTCGACCCCGGATGAGGTTCAGCTTCCGATCATCCCCGTTGAATCTGATGCCACGCCTGCACCACCAGCAGAGGCCATCGAAGCCCAAGAACTCCCAGCGCCCAAGGCGGCCTCGTTCGACTTGAGCCTGCCGATCTTGGAGGTGCTTACCGACCCGACCCTGTAACACGCTGCGCTACACCAATTTTTGATGCCTTCACCCCAGATGGGTGTGGGCAATTTTTTATGCCCACGAAAGGAAATATCCATGTCTCTAAACGCCATCTGGCACGCCATCCAAACCGGGATCGCTGGTATTGGTGCTTGGCTCGCCGCTTATCTTGGCGGCCTCGACGGCCTCGTCTACGCGCTGATCGTCTTCGCTATCGCCGACTACATCACCGGCGTGCTGGCCGCCATCAACGAACGCCGCCTTTCCAGCGCAGTTGGTTTTAGGGGTATCAGCCGAAAGATCCTCATCTTCACTCTCGTCGGACTAGCCCATTTGATCGACGTCCATATTCTCGGCGCTCCCGGTGTGCTTCGCGCGGCTGTCATTTTCTTCTACCTGTCCAACGAAGGCATCTCGCTGATCGAGAACGCCACCCGCTTGGGACTGCCCGTCCCTGTCCAGATGCGTGGCGCGCTCGATGCGATCGCTAACCGCGCCGAAACACGACCACCCCTGACCGAACCAACAACCACTGAAAACCCAACAGATAAGGAGATTCACTGATGAAGAATTGGCTCGCGCTGGAGGCCGACATCGACCTCATCATGAACACACACTACACGCCAGGGCGTAACGGTAGGCGGATCGATAAGGTCATCATCCACCACAACGCCGGAAACCTCACCATCAAGGGATGTTACGACGTGTGGCAGTCCCGTCCTGCTTCCGCCCACTACCAAGTCCAAACTGACGGACGCGTCGGCCAGCTCGTGTGGGACCGTGATACCGCCTGGCATGCGGGCAACTTTGCCGCCAACACCACCAGTATTGGCATCGAACACGCCGACATGGCCAGTGATCCATGGACTGTATCCGAGGCCTGCCTTGATAACGGAGCGCACCTCGTCGCGGCCGTTTGCAAGTTCTACGGTCTTGGCCGACCGGCCTGGGGTAAGAACGTGTTCGGACACAAGGACTTCTCTGCAACTGCTTGCCCAGCGTCTCTTGCTGGTTCCCAGCATGCCGCCTACATGGCCCGCGCACAGTCTTGGTATGACCAGATGACCGGCACTGCTACTACACCTGTACCTGCGCCTGCACCCGCTCCTGCAGCACCGAACATCGACGCTCTCGCCGATGCAGTGATTCGCGGCGAGTACGGCAACGGTGATGAACGTAAGCGACGTCTCGGAACCAACTATGCCGCTGTTCAGGCTCGCGTGAACGAAAAGCTCTTAGGCAACGCGCCCGCCCCGAAGCCAGCAGGGCCCAACATTGATGCCCTCGCTGACGCCGTGATCCGCGGCGACTATGGCAATGGTGAGGAACGTAAGCGCCGCTTGGGCAACCTCTACAGCGCCGTCCAGGCACGAGTCAACGCCAAGCTCGGCTATTAACCCCACGTTGCTCCGGCGAAACTTAGCCCCGCTGCTACCCGTCATGGGCGGTGGCGGGGCTTTTCGTCGTCTCTGGGGAGGTTGCTCTCAGCCGTCCGGATTCGGCGGGTGTCGGGGGCGTATGGGTGAGCAGGTGTTCGCGGCCCGTCCGGCTTCACGGCCGCTGGTGCCTGACAGATGAAGCCGCCCGCCTGGGTGGTTCGGATGGAAAGGAGCCAGCCAATGACTGCAGTGACATCAACCCAGCAGGAACGGATCACGATGATGCGCCGAGCCGGGGTGACTTACGCGAACATCGCCACTCACATCGGTATAAACCCCAACACGGTCAAGACGTGGTGTCGCCGTGCCGGAATTACCCCCGACACGTCTGTTCCGCAGGTCGTTGATCCAGTCGGGGTGTGGTGCCTGTCGTGCGGGGCACCGATTGCGTCTGCCCGTCCGGCGAAGTTCTGCTGTGAGGCGTGTCGGCGTTCGTGGTGGCACGCTCACCCCGAAGCAGGGCAACGGAGCGCGTTCTATGAGTTCACCTGCCCCGAGTGCGGGCAGGGATTCGCCGCCTACGGCAACAAGACACGCGTGTACTGCTCTCACGCTTGCTACATCCGCCACAGGTTCGGCACCCGAGGTGGCCGCCGATGACACCTACCCAACTTCGTGCCGAAACGACAACGGCACTCGCGCTCGCCCGACTCGACAACCTCACACGATCCGGTGTCCTCACGCCAGCGCAGGCGGCCAGTGTCGCGACCAGGATCGCTGCTGATGCGGGTGCGGAAATCGGGGCGTTGAAGGCACAAACCTTGGTTGACTTCGCGGTCGATCAGAGTGATGTATAGATGTGCAAAGGATACAAAATCCCTAGTCAGACAAGGAAAAGCAGTCCATGGTGATGATGGAGCGGGTGACCCCGCCACCCCAGAGAGCGGGGACACGAAAGGTCGCGGCGTATGCCCGGATTTCGATGGAAACCGACCGGACCCCGAAATCACTGTCGGCACAGATCTCCCACTACTCCGAACTGATCCAATCGACACCCGGCTGGGAGTATGCCGGCGTGTTCGCCGACTCCGGCATCTCGGGCACCACCACCAACCGACCCCAATTCCAGTCCATGCTCGACTGTGCCCGCACCGGAGAGATCGACCTGATCCTCACAAAGTCAATCTCTCGGTTCGCCCGCAACACCGTCGACCTGTTGGAAACCATCCGCGAGTTGAAAACCCTCGGCGTGGAAGTCAGGTTCGAAAAGGAGAACATCTCCACGTTCTCCGCCGACGGGGAACTCGTGCTCACCCTGCTCGCCTCCTTCGCGCAAGCCGAATCCGAGCAGATCAGCCAGAACGTGAAATGGCGGGTGCGCAAAGGCTTCGAGCAAGGCAAAGCCAACGGCTTCCACCTCTACGGCTACACAGACTCCGCCGACGCCACCGATGTGGAGATCGTCGAGGCCGAGGCCGAGGTGGTGCGTCTGGTCTACCGCAACTACCTAGCCAACATTTCCTGCGAACAAACCGCCGCTCAACTCGAGGCTGACGGTGTGCGCTCGCGCGCCGGTGAGCCCATCAGGCCTGAAACATTGCGTTCGTGGCTGCGCATGGAAACCTACACCGGAACCCTCACCTTGGGCAGATGGGTCAAAGGACGACTGGGAGAACACTCCAAACCCAACACCGGTGAAGCCGACATGTACCGGGTCGAAAATGCCATCCCAGCGATCATCGACCACGAGACCTTCCAAGCCGTCCAGGAAGAACGCACCCGCAGACGCTCCCTCGGCGCACGAGCAAATAAAGCGATCCCCACGACTACTTTCACCCACATGGTGTACTGCCTAGCATGCGAGAAGTACTACCGTTCCTCGGTCAATGTTGCCTATGACGGGTCGCGCCGACGTAAATGGGTGTGCGCGACGAACCGAGAAAAAGGGCACGGATGCGCCTCTAAACGCATCCCGCAACCCTCACTCGAACAAGTCGTCTGCGAAGCCCTCAACCTCGAAGCCTTCAACGAGGACGTGTTCGCCAAGCTGGTCCAGCGCATCGATGTTCCCGATTCGGACACCGCAATCGTGGTCTTGAAAAACGGCACCACCTCCACGCACACGCTGCATTACCCGTCGTATCGCAAAGACCACTGGAACACTCCCGGCTACAGAGAACGCCACAGCCAAAAACTACGCGCATACTGGGCAAACCTCACCGATGAAGAGCGCGCCACCATCAGTAAGCAGCGCTCCAAAACCAGGCAAGCAGAACCCGCCGAAAAGAAAATCTCACGGTCAAACAGGGCGAAGGCTGCATGGACGCCCGAGCGTCGCGCACGACAATCCGAGATCGCGAAACGGGTCAACGCCCAGCTGGGAGAAGAAGGCCGCCGGGAACGCTCACGCAAAGCCCAGCAAGCCATCGCTGCTGATCCTTCCGTGGCTGAGCGCAAACGACGGAAAATGCTCGACCACTGGGCCAATCCCGACTATCGCGCCTCAACCACAGAGGCGATGAAAGGCTCCAGGCGCACAACCAAGGTAGGAGAATAAGACGTGGTACGAACGATCACCACGATCCCAGCAACCCGCAAGCTCTACAGCGGAGCCAGCCTGAACGCACCAGCGATCAAACGCGTCGCAGGCTACGCTCGCGTGTCCACCGACCACGAAGACCAGGTCACCTCCTATGCGGCGCAAGTCGATTACTACACCCGCTACATCACCGAACACGCTGGCTGGAAGCTCGCCGGGATCTACACCGACGAAGGCATCACCGGCACCTCCACCAAACGCCGCGTCGGATTCCAAACCATGATCGCCGACGCACTCGCGGGCAAGATCGACCTCATCATCACCAAGTCCGTCTCTCGGTTCGCCCGCAATACCGTCGACTCGCTCACCACCGTGCGCCAGTTGAAGGACGCCGGAGTGGAGGTGTACTTCGAAAAGGAGAACATCTGGACATTCGACGCCAAAGGCGAGTTGCTGATTACGATCATGAGCTCGCTCGCGCAGGAGGAAGCCCGTTCCATTTCCGAGAACGTCACGTGGGGGCACCGGAAACGGTTCGCGGATGGGAAAGTGACCGTTCCATTCAGCCGGTTCCTCGGCTACGACCGGGGTGAGGACGGCAACCTCGTCATCAACGAGGAACAAGCCAAGCTCGTGCGCTACATCTACACCCTCTACCTCGACGGCGGCTCCCTCACGGGAATCGCCAAACAACTCCAAGCAGAGGGACACAAGACCGCGTCCGGGAACCCGAACTGGTCAGCCCGCCAGGTGCGCAGCATCCTCACCAACGAGAAATACAAAGGTGAAGCGCTGCTGCAGAAGTCCTACATCGCCGACTTCCTCACCAAGAAGCTAGTCAAGAACGAAGGCGAAGTACCCCAGTACTACGTCACCGGCAACCATGAGCCGATCATCGCCCCAGCCGTGTGGGACTTCGTCCAAGCAGAACTGACTGCCCCCGCCACGGGCAGGCGCTCCACATCCCGGCAGCGGACGTTCTCGGGCAAGATCAGGTGCGGGCAATGCGGCGCCTGGTACGGGTCGAAAACCTGGCATGCAGGCTCGAAATACGAGAAACGCATCTGGCGGTGCAACCACAAATACGCAGGCCGCATCCCATGCGCCACGCCGCACGTCAGTGACGAGCAGATCACAACAGCGTTCCTCGACGCCGTCCACCACCTCCTCGCCAACCGGGACCAGGTCGACGAGCTGGTCGACAAGGCCGTGCGCGCCGAGCTCGACACCACCGACCTGCACATCGAAGCCGACCAACTCTTCGCCCGTGTCGGTGCCGCCGCCGAAGCGATCGACGCGCTGATCGCCCGCAACGCCCGCGTCGCCCAAGACCAGACTGAATACCAGCGCCGCTTCGACAAACTCAACACCGAACATGCCCGGCTACTCGCCGACTACGACAAACTCCTAACCCAGATCAGCGACCTTGAGAGCCGGCAAGCCGCCTACCGCCACTACCGGGAAGAACTCGACAAACTCGACATCGACCACATCGAGTTCACCCCATACCTATGGCACACCCTCCTCGACCACGCCGAAATGGGAACCGCCGGCGCAATCATGTTCACGTTCAGGGACGGGACGACCACGCACTGCTGAGAACTCGGCTCGATCCTCTGGGGAACGAGCCGGACTACGGGGCTAACTCTTGCTCGTGATCTTTTGGCTCGGCCATGATCTTCAGAAATTGAACCCCGCCCTGGTTAATGAGATCGCGCGCAAGATCGTTCACATGAGGGAGCATCTCTAGGGGCGCGGCGAGCGGGTCAAATTCGACAGTGACAGGTTGGAACATCGAAATGGGTTCTGCATACTCTTCCGACAGGAGAAGGTTTGTTCTGCCCTCCGTGGTTCGGATGCAGATTGGTTCATCGCTGGCACCAACAAGTCCAGCTCGGATTCTGAACCCTCCGTTGGCTTGGCGTTCCTCAGCATGCCCTCGAAGCAGTGTGATGAAGCTGATGACCGCCGACTCAACGTCCCGAGACATGCAGTGGTTTGGTAGCCCCACCGGGTAATAGGGTTTGGCACCTTCGCCATCCGAAAGGTTGCCGAGCCTGTATGCCGCAAGGACAGTGGAATCGTCGTATAGATAAGTCCGATACTGAGCGCGCTCATCCGGGTAGCTACGAACAATCCATTGACGCATGCCGATCTTTACCTGCCCTCGCTCCCACGTGCGAGGCTGGTTCTGGCCGAACACCAACTCGGGGATAGGTTGCCGAGTGGTGAGCTGGTAGATGGTCTCTTGTGTGGGAGACTTTGCGTGCATCGTAGGTTGCAGAGGTAGGGCGGCAATTGCGATAAACACACCGTCGCCTGGCGTCAAAGCCTGTGATGCACGCACGAACTTTTCTTGAAGGTTTCGTTCTTGATCATCGGCGTATTGAAAACGTTCGCGGAACCCACGTTCTATTTCGCGGTCGCTCATGAATACCGTGTGCGGACCATTACGACGCGGTGCGATGAACGCATCGTCGCCTTTTCGGGCGAAGTGAGGGGCGTCCGGCGAGTCGGGAACTCGCATAGCTACCACATTGCCACTCTCCGTGGCGAGGGCGTGGAACTCCAGCCCCAGGACAGGTGGGCCGATCTTTGCGTATGCAACCCGCAGAATTCGCTGCTGGATGTCAGCGGACCAGGGCACCGGCGTGAGTTCAGATGCAGCGTTGCGCTCTCCGTCTTCGGCAACCCCGAAAACGATCCAGCCACCACCGCTATTTGCCATAGCGGCGATGTCCTTCGCGGCTTCCTCGTCCCATTTGGGCTTCCTAGGATCGTAGAGCTGCTGCTTCCAGTCGAGATCGACGCTCTCCTCAACCCCGCTCTTAATTGCTTGTTCGATGAGGGGGAGCGAGAATTCACCAGACGGAAGGCCCAATGCACGGTGGATCGGCGAAAATACCATACTCATCCCTCCTGATCACGTGGCCGACGGCGCTGGAAGGTGCGACCGTGTGGGATGAACCAATCATCTCTCATTTGAACCACTCACGCAGCCAACGCGAGTGTGCCGCCATTTTGTATCCAAGTCGGGTTGAAAGCTTCGAGGAACGTGACATCGGGGTTAGCCCAGATGTTCGCGCCGTCGTTGGCGTCTGCCCACGCGGTTGTGAGCGTATCGAGCATCTGGTTCGCGAACTCGGGCGGGGTGAAGACCTCATCGTTCGAGAGGTTTGCGATGCAGGTCAGGACATCCGGGTTGTGCCCTCGTAGGGTGAATGGTGCAAGGGTCATACGGCCGCCTCGGCGATCTGGCGGACGGTCATCGTCGGATAGGTCTGCGCGGGAACGAACAGGTCATCGTCGTCGAGTTCGTCGAACAGGGTTCCCTCGTACGAGGCGCGCTGAGTGAGGTCATCGTAGCGAAAGTCGCGCCTCTGGAACTTCCCCTTGCCGAGGTAGCCCCACTCAGGAAAGGTAATCGGTTGACCGCTTGGCACGGTCATGGTCAAGGCATCGCCCTGCACGATGTTCACGGCTAGGACCGCGCGTGCCGCTTGCGCCCACTGGTCGTCGTCGCTGATACCTAGGAAGGTGTTGAATACCTCGGCGAGATTGTCGCGGCACTCCTCGGCGTTGTCTGCGAGGAGCTCGATGCCGTACGTGCACATCAGCGCAAACAGAGCGTAGTGACGCCTCTCAAACTCGCTTTTGCCGTGGCGAAGTTGGACGGTGGCGAGCTTGCGAGCTAGGACTGGGACAAGGAAGTTGCCGGAGCCGCAGGCGGGCTCGAGCACACGAGAGTCGATCCGCTCGGACTCATGCTTGACGAGATCGAGCATGTCCTCGACCATCCACCCCGGCGTGAACACCTCGCCGTGATCGGCAACGCGCTGCTTAGACTTCACCAAGCGCTGGGCTTCACTCAGCGTCATCGTCTCCCCTTCCCGTGCTCGTCGTCACGATCGTAGGAGTGACCGCTGACATTTGCGTGGGCCGCTGAGCGGTCTCGTCGTCGCTGGCCGCCGCGCCCGCACGCACCCAGTCGTCGATCTCGCTGGCTTGGAACTTCCAGAGGCGTCCGACCTTGTGGGCGGGCATGGCCTTCTCGGCGATCCAGGTGTAGACGGTGTCTTTGGTGACCCCGAGGTGGGCGGCGATGTCGTCAGCGGACAGCCACGGCTCAGCCACGTTGGTCCTCCCTCGTTCTATGGCCCAGTCAGGCCAGCACTCACGATGATACCGGTGGAGGTACGGCTTGAGTTGGGTTTCTCCGGGCGTGGCCGAACGAGACAGGTGCCGAGAGTGGTCGATGTGTGTTCCCGATCAGTGCAGGACGCGGGCCTTGAGCCAGGTGGTCACTGTCTCGTGCCACCGGTCGGGGTCGGCGTTCCAGCACAGAGTGTGGCACGCGTCGAACGCCTCGACTAGATCGGGG
>NZ_MQVR01000088.1 GCF_001907295.1 Bowdeniella nasicola | reverse complement strand
ACGACCATGACCGATACCGACACGCCCGCACTAGCAAGCTAAAACCCCAAACGAGAGGAAAACGCCGTTACACCACTACAAGGGACTTGACCCGAACTGTTCGGCCGCGAGCTTCCAGTTGCCGTCGAGGACCCACTTCATGACGCCACCGACGACGGTCGTGCCCTCCGGGTCACGGTCGATGAACGCGTCGAGGTACCACTTCAGGTCGCCGAGGGCTTCCTCAAGCGGGATCGCGTTGGGGTCCCAGTTGCCGAAGATGAGGCCCTTATAGGACTGGACATTCGGGACCTCGACCAGTCCCCAGTCCTTCTTGTCGAAGTTCTCGCCGTAGGCGTACTCGTTGGGCACGTTCGCGAGGTTGCCGTCGAGGTCGAAGGACCAGCCGTGGTAGGTGCAGGTGAAGTTCTTGGTGGTGCCGAAATCGGCGCGGCACACGCGGGCGCCGCGGTGGCGGCAGGAGTTGAGGAACGCCTTGATCTCGCGCTTGCGATTCAGGGAGACGAGGATCGGGTCTTCGCCCATGAAGGTCTGGAAGAAATCGCCGGGCCGCTTGAACTGGTCCTCGTGCGCGAGGAACAGCCAGGACCGGGCAAATATGCGCTTCATCTCCTGGCGGTAGACGGCCTCTTCGGTGAAAATGCCGCGATCGACGAGGCCGCCGTCGGGGTCGACCATCGTCGAGACGTCGAGCGTTGTCGAGAGGTTATCCGGGCGCGTGAGCTTCCCGATCGGTGGGGCCGCGGGAGCGGTCGTTTCTGCCTCGGGTGATATCGTCATGCGGACTCAACTCCTTCGTCGTCACGAGCACGGATGTGCGCTGTCACACCTCAACCATGACATTGCGAAACGGTTTGTTCCCGCCTTTCGTGCCGAACAATGAGAACGCCCCGGAGTCAACCAGCGTTCCGCGATGTGGCACGCGAAATGGTCTCGAAGTCCGGGTCGAGATCGCTCATATGATGGGCGCATCCGACCACCGTAAAGGAAGGAGCACCGATGCGTGCTGCCCTCGTGAGATCGCACCGCCCCGATGAGCCCCTGGCTGCCCTCGACATCACCGAAACCGAGGAGAAGCCGCTGCCGGCAGGCTGGGCCCGCGTCCACCTGAAAGCCGCGTCGCTCAACATGCACGACGTGTGGACGCTGCGTGGCGTCGGTCAGGACCCGAACGGCTTGCCGCTCATCCTTGGCTGCGATGGCGCAGGGGTGACCGACGACGGCCGCGAGGTCATGGTCCTGCCCGTCATCGCCGACGCCGACCGGGGTGGCGGCGACGAGACCCTCGACCCCGAGCGTGCGCTGCTGTCCGAGCGGCATGACGGCACCTTTGCCGAGATCGTTCACGTACCCGAGCGCTGCCTCGTCGACAAGCCCGCCCACCTCTCCTTCGCCGAGGCCGCGTGCGTGCCGGTCGCGTGGGGAACCGCCTACCGGATGCTGCGCCGCGCGGACGTCGGCCCCGGCCAGACGGTTCTCGTCCAGGGCGCGACCGGCGGCGTGAACTCGGCCGCGATCGCGCTCGCGAACGCGATGGGCGCCCGCGTGTGGGCGACGAGCCGCACTGAAGCCAAACGCGAAACCGCGCGCAGCCTCGGCGCGAGCGAGGTCTTCGAATCGGGGGCGAAGCTGCCCGGCCGCGTCGATGTCGTCGTCGATAACGTCGGTGCCGCGACCTGGCGGCACTCGCTGCGGTGCGTGAAGCCCGGCGGCGCGGTCGTCACGTGCGGCGCGACGACCGGCGGCAACGTCGATGCCGAGCTCCAGCGCGTCTTCTTCCAGCAGCTCTCGATCATCGGCTCGACCGGCTGCACCCGCGCCGAACTCGTTCAGACAGGACAGCTCATGGAGCACGCGGGCCTGCGCCCGCTCATCGACCGGGAGATTACGCTCTCTGAGCTGCCCGAGGCGATCACCGACATGATCGACGGCGCGATCGAGGGCAAGGTCGTCATTACCGACTGGGCTTAGAACCCCCGCGCCGTCGTGATCGCGTTCGTCCACGTGCCAAACGCGTCGCGGATGTGCTGTGCCGCGGGCCGGTAGCGCCCCTGCTCGTGTTCGACGCCGGCCCAGCCCTTATAGCGGGCCTGAGCTGTGCGTGTCCGGGTCTTCTCGCAGTGTGCGATGAACAGCCGCAGCGCCGTGAGCATCTCTTCGAGCTCTTCGGTCGGCACTTGCGGGGCGGTCGTCGTGCGCGGCGCGGGCTCGGGCGGCTGCCAGCCGGCCGAGGTTTTCACGTCATCCCACGTCGGCCCGAAATGATTGAGTAGCGTCTGCAGCGGCGGCGGCCAGTGCGGCCGCGTATCGAGCTGCGGGATGATGAACCGCGTCGTGATGAGGTTGCGCCACTTTTCGTATTCGGGTGAGGAAAACGGCAGGCTCGGGTTAGCGCTAAGCAACTGCCAGCCGATTGCGATGCCTGCCCGGATATCGTCCTCGGTAGTGCTCGACGGTTCAGTATTGGCGATGAGCTGCGTCGTTTGCTCCCACGCCTCATCAATGAAGTCGGCAATCTCCTTCGGTACGTTCACCGGGTGTTTGAACGTGAGCGGCTCCCCGAACGGAGGCAGGTCGATCGTCTTGTCATCCTCGAGGAGATCCCGCGCCGCAATGAGGAAAAGGAGCGCGGCATGATAGGAGGCAATCCGGTCTTTTGGGAACCGGACCACGGCCCGTTCAGGTCCTCCCATGTCGACTCCCTCACGTCTCGGTTTTGTGACCTGGCTAACGCCTTGAGCTAAAGAATAGACGAGAATGGGGTTCAATGGGAGGTTGGCTTTAGGCTTAGTTTCATGATCCCCTCGCCATCAGAGATCGCCGATCTAGCCGAAGAAGGCCTGTTAAAGAAAGCGATGACGCCGTGGGGCACGACGTTCGTGTCCGCGATGTTCGCCGGTGCCCTCATCGCGATCGGCTTCATCTTCTACACCACGAGCCAGGTCGGGGCCGAAGCCCTGCCCTATGGCGTCGCCAAAGTTTTGGGCGGGGTCGTCTTCTCCACCGGTCTCGCCCTCGTCATCATCTTGGGCGCTGACCTGTTCACCTCGACGACGATGACCCTCATGCCCGGCGTCGACCGCCGCCTACCGTGGGGGCGACTGCTCGCGCACTGGGGCGTCGTCTACCTCGGGAACTTCTTCGGTTCCCTGCTCGTCGCGATCACGATCTTCCTGTCCGGCACTCCGCACACCGGACACGGCGGTTGGGGAGCGGTCGTCATCTCCGCGTCCGTCTCGAAGGTCAGCCACACTCCGGTCGAAGCGTTCTTCCTCGGGATCCTGTGTAACGTCCTCGTCTGCCTCGCCGTCTGGGCGGGCTACGCCGGCAAGTCCGTGACCGACAAGATGGTCGCCGTCACCCTGCCGATCGCCGTGTTCGTCGCGTCCGGCTTCGAGCACTCCGTCGCCAACATGTTCATGCTGCCCCTCGGCCTCATGATCAAGGCCGAAGGCAACCCCGAGGTCATGGCCGCGATCGCGAACGGCACTGACGTTGACGCCCTCACCGTCCCCGCCGTGCTGCTGTCGAACCTCCTACCCGTTACCCTCGGCAATATCGTCGGCGGTGGCGTCTTCATCGGCCTCGGCATGTTCATCTGGCACCGCCGCGGCTCCTACCGCAAGACAGCCGAAGCCTCCGCCCGCTACCGTGCCCCGCGCGAGGAGTAGCCGGTGAGCGGCCTCGATTCCGACACCCGCGTCGCCGTTACGAGCTACCTCGAGCGGCGCGGCCTCGCGCTGCCGGACGACTGGCAGGTCGACGCCGTGCGTGCCTACATTGTCGAGGTCATCGCCGACGCGAAGCAGCGCACGCCGCTAGAGTATCTGACCGTCACCAAGGCCGCGGAGTTCGCCGGAGTGAAGCGCTCCGCGTTCCAGTGGCATCCGCTGCCGCGGCCCGACGCGACCTTCGGCGAGCAGTTCGAAGGCTGGCTGCCCGAGACCATCGAGTGGTGGAGCGCGCAGCGCGGCGTCGAGGGCGCGCAGCTCGGCGGCGAGCCCGTCGCCTACTGGGGGCCGTTCGACGTCGCTGCGCACCTCGGCATCGACCGCACGACCCTCGCCCGCTATCTCATGCCCGCGCCCGACGGCATCGTGGGCCGCCGTTCCGGTTGGCGGCCGGAGACGATCCACGTGTGGCAGCTCGTGCGCGAGGGGATGAAGGACCCGATCGCGGACGCCATCTGATTGCGACTGGGCGCTGAGCGGACGCCATTTCTGTCGCCTGTACGATTGAGAAGGTTCTCCTGATTTTCTGGATACCCGGAGATGAGCCTTTAGCGTTCTGAGGAGAGTCAGATTCCCCGCGCTAGCGGGGCTTACCCATATGTCGGTAGCTACGACCCCTTCAACCTCCAACCTCAAAAAACTAAATTAGCTTTTTGGGGAGATATGAGGGGTGGACGGAAATCTAACGTTGCTGTACGGTGCCAGATAGAAGGTGTGAACCTTCCAGATGTCGCACGGAGGTGGCACGTCCGATGAAGCTCGTAGAATTCCGTTTCGTCCAGCGCAGGTCGTGGTGTGAAGAGAGATCGGTGACCGTGCGTCTGGACGAAAGCTCCATGGCTTCAGGTCTATCAGAGGCCACGGACATCGATCGTGATGATCGCGGTGGCGACTATGAGTGACATCGGCTCGTGGACTCGGAACGGGGTCGGTCCTAGAGACAGGGGGCCTTCGGGTAGCTTGTCGAAACTCTGGGCGAAGACCTCGCGGGGGCTAGGCGATGTCAGTGACATCGTTACCGGTGGCCAACCATGGCTCAGCCTGTCCCAGCACTCGCGCGATGCAGCCGATGTAGGAACCGCGCTAGCACGTCAATGGTTAGCTCCCTCAGTGCGTTCCAGGCTGGTGTTATCACTTGGGTGCCAAGGCGATCCAGGCGCTGTCGACCGCCTGTTGGGGTGGCTAGCGGGGGTCCACGACGTAGGCAAAGCAGAAGTAGGGTTCCAGCACCAAGCCGCTCGATCCAAGGTCAGCCGTTTTCTTTGGGATCAGGTAGCGCCGCTCCTGGAAGACGCTCGTATGGAAGACGATAGATACCGAAAGGTGCCGCACTCCCTTTACTCCGAGCTGATCATTCGTCGATGGCTGAGGCGCTGTTTTCCCGATGCGGACATTTTGGCAATCGCTTCAGTCGCCGTCATCGCAGGCTGCCACCATGGCGTTCCAAGCGGCCTGCCGTGGCAATTGTCTACTCGCTTCAATTTCGTCGTCGCCGAGGCTGAATCGTGGCTCGACCGGCACGGTGAGCAATGGTCGGGAATGTGGTGGGAGCTCCTCGACGATCTCACCAGCCGTACAGGAGTCCAACAGGATTTGGAACGCCTCCTACAGGCGGGTGGAATTGCGGTCGCGGACCAGATTTTCCTATCAGGATTTGTTTCGATGGCTGATTGGGTTGCATCCAACCAGGAGCTTTTCCCGCTGTCACAGTCCGGATCCGACAGTCGAAGAAGCTTCCGCGCAGATGAGGCATTGGAGCGTCTTAACCTCACGCGCCCCTGGGAGCCTGCTTCGCCCAAGGACATCGTCGACGTCCGGCAACGATTCGATTGGGGCCCTGACCGGGAACTGCGTCCAGTCCAGCGCAAGGCTATGGACATTGCAGCGACAGCTACGGGCCCTACGTTGCTGATCATCGAAGACGAAACGGGCAGCGGAAAGACCGAAGCGGCGCAACTCGCTGGCGAGGTTCTCGCGGCCCGTACAGGGGCGGGAGGAATGGCTTTCGCGCTGCCAACTATGACGACCACGGATGCCCTGTTGCCTCGCATGGTCGGATGGGTTCAGAGGCTATCCGACTCTCGCGGGCAGCATTCGATCCGCCTCATGCATTCGAAAGCCAATCTCAACCCGGCTTTCGAAGAACTGCTCCGAGCTACCAAGTCCGTAAACGACGATGAGGCGCAGGAAAACTCGCAAGCAGCCGAGTATCTCGACCATGTTGTGGCGCATGCGTGGTTCAGTGGACGAAAAGGAGTTTTGTCCGAGTTCTTGGTGTGCACCGTCGACCAGATCCTCATGGCTGCCCTTGCGACGAGATATGTGACGCTTCGGCACCTTGGCCTCGCGGGAAAGGTCGTAGTTGTCGATGAGGTGCATTCCTATGACGTCTATTCATCGAACTACCTGGCGCGGGCGCTCACCTGGCTTGCCGCGCAAGGAGCATCGGTCATTTTGCTCTCCGCAACGTTGGCGTCTGGGCCGCGGAATCTGCTCAGCGCGGCATACCGCGAGGGGCTTCGTCAGACCGAGCGACCAGCAGAAATGTCGGCCGAGAAGCTTCGAACTCGAACGTCCCTCCGCGCAAAGATGGTGGCACCTGGACCGGTGCATGATGGAACACATTCACCATGTGTGGACGTTGCGTATCCGAGGATTACGACCGTCTCCTGTGAGGGAGTTACCGCAGAGCACGTGCCAGTCCAGAAGGCATGTCGACAGGTATTCTTCTCGCTCATTGGAGATTCGGACGACGAACTGATTGCCGAAGTCGAAAGGCTTTCCCAGTCGGGAGGTGTCATCGGCATCGTGTGTAACACTGTCGCTCGCGCTCAACAAGCCGCGGCCGCGCTCGCAGGGCGATATCCCGGATCCGTGGAACTCTTCCACTCCCAGTTCATCGCCGCCGATCGGGCTCGCAAGGAACAGGAGCTCACTACACGATTAGGTACGGAAAGACCCGGCGCCGCTAGCTCCCGTCCAAGATTTCACATAGTAGTCGGCACGCAGGTCCTAGAGCAGTCCCTAGACGTGGACTTCGATGCACTGATCTCCGATATGGCGCCTACGGATTCACTGGCACAGCGAGCAGGGCGCCTCCATCGGCACAGCCGTCTCCGGCCTCCAGGGCTCGAACACGCTCAGCTGGTGCTACGGGGAATGGACCTTGATAAGACGACCCCCACGTTCGATCGAGGCTCGGAATTCATTTATGGCAAGCGAGTTCTCATGGCTACCGCGGCCATCCTCTTTCGCTATATCTCGGGGGAGCCCTGGTGCGCTGGTCATGACCTTCCCAGCGATGTCGAAGCAACGTATTCCGACTCGACCGAGATTCCTTCTGACTGGCAAGAAGAGTACAACGCTGCCAGCAATAAGGAAGCCGAAGAGGATAGAGCTGCCAAAAAACGCGCTCAAGCATTCCAGCTGAAGACTCCGGTCGAGAGTCGCGGCAAACTGACCCAAGCGCTGAGTGCTTTATCTGCTGTCGATGCTGATCGTCAGGAGGACCTCGCGCTAGCAACAGTCAGAGATATCGATCCGAGTCTTGAAGTTGCTTTAATCCGTCGCGTGCGCGGGAGACTTCTTCCTCTGCCGTGGCTCACTTCGCAGGACTGGGATGAGGAACTCAGTCCCGTGTCAGTGCCCTCGGAGAGGATTATTCATGTGATCGCAGATTCCGTTGTTCGGCTACCTCGCGCGCTCATCAGGCCCGACCAGATCATGGACGCCATGGTCGAACTTGACGACGCGGGATTCGGTGCGTGGCAACGCGATTTCCGACTGCGGGGAACGTCAATCATCGTCCTGGATGAGCAATTATGCGGCTCGATACTAGGGAAAAGCTTCCGGTACGACAAAGACCTTGGAGTCGTGCCCACACGCAACCACACCGCGCCCACCCCCAACGAAGGAGGTCAGGATGCCCATTACCGAAACGACATTTGAAAGGAGGTCCAACGTGACTACTCGACCCGAGTTCAACCTTGTGCGCGAACCCTGGATCCGCGTTCGTCTTACTGACGAGACACTGGCGGAGCTTAGCTTGCAGGATATCTTCGAACGACTGTCCGAAGTCTCCGTACTTAACGGAGAAACCCCTACCCAAGACACTGCTGTCTTTAGGCTCTTGATGGCGATCCTCATCCGTGCTTTACGAAGCGAAGGGGTCGTGGTCGCCCCGGGTGGGTCGTTGGCAGAGTTGTGGCGAGATATCTATCGAAGTGATGACCTGACAGAGATTGTGCAGGAATACCTCGCCAAACACTCGGCACGATTCGATCTCTTTGATCCCGTAGCGCCGTTCTTCCAGGTCTCGGATCTCGCGACATCGAAGGGCGAACACTCGGATGCCTCGGTCCTTATCCCAGACGTTGGCCCAGCGTTGTTCTCGACGCGTACGAAAAACGATGCTGAAGGCCTCGATGCCGCAAGTGCGGCACGTTGGCTCGTCCGCCTCCACGCCTACGACGTGTCCGGGATTAAGTCGGGCGCCATCGGCGACTCTCGCGTAAAGGACGGCAAGGGCTACCCGATCGGTACCGGATGGGCAGGAGCGCTTGGTTCTGTGCAGCTCACCGGACCCACGCTGCGAGAGACCTTGCTACTTAACCTTCCGATGTCTGCTCTTGCGGTCGGAAGCTTCGATTCCGACCGAGATCTCCCTCCTTGGGAACGAACCCCTGATACCGCATCCGCTCGAAGCGCGGATGAAACCGAGGCTGATGGAGTCGTCGATCTCCTGACGTGGCAGCAACGACGAGTTCGGCTTTTCCCCTCGGCAAGCACAGCAGTGTCTGGTGTTCTTATCGCCAATGGTGACAAGCTCTCGCGATCCAACCAGTTCGAAGAGCCTTATAGCGCGCAACGATTCTCGTGGGACCAGACCAAAAAGCTTGGCCGCGAAACCTGGTTCCCCCGAGCGTTGGATCCGCAACTGACGGTCTGGCGCGGCGTGCAATCCATCTTCGCCGAGGCAGCAACCGGGACTCCGCTTACCCAAAAGGGGCCGAAAGCTACGGTCCCAGATCGAGTAGCCCCGGCCATCAAACAGCTGCAAAGCGAGCTTGGCGAAGCGATTGACGAAGAACTCGGAAACACGCCCATCAGTCTCACGCTGACCGGAGTTTCATATGGAACAAAGGATGCAGTCATCGAGACGGAGCTCTTTGAGACGCTTCCGACGACTGTTGCGCTACTGACATCCGATGGCGCGGAGCTTCGACACGAGGCACTCCTCGCAATCGACAGGGTCTTGACTTTCCGAGGAAGATTCCGCTGGTTCTTTCGACAGCTCCTCGTGAGCGCAGGCGCATCACCGGGCGATTACCCGGACAAGCAGGTAGCAACGTGGATGGACGAGCTCCAACTTGCTTTCTTGCAATGGCTAGCAGGCTTGGCAGACCATACAGACCCCAAGAATGCTGACCTCGAATGGCGGAAGATGTTCTACCGGATTACCGAACGCGCTATCGATCAGGCGGTGGACGATGCTGGCCCCCGCGCTGCAATCGGGCGAATGGAGGAAACCGACGGAACCAATGTGCTCCACTCTTCCGGTCGCTACCGAGACTGGATCATGAAGCAACTTAGGGAGATCACTGGAGCGCGTATCCCAACCGCCAGGCAAGAACCGGCGAACCCGACGCGGAAAGCGAAATCAAAGGAGTGGATCGCCCCGGGTGTGGTGGAGGGTTTGATCTAACCGAGAGGATAGGAACATGCCTGCACCGAGTAAGTACCCTGCAGAAGTTCGTGACC
>NZ_MQVR01000087.1 GCF_001907295.1 Bowdeniella nasicola | reverse complement strand
AGTGAGTTGTGGAAGATGAACTCGAGGATCACGCGGTGACCGCCCTGCTGTCCAGCACGACCACCCCGCTACACCACTATGAGGGACTCAACTTCCTGTGCGTCGCCAACGCCCTGGACTCAGCAAGCGGGACCCTCGAGCAGGATGTCTGCATCGGCCTCGAGCGGTGGACAACCGAGCGCGAGATGCACTGGTCGCTTACTTTTACCCGCAGCGAGGAAACGGTGCGAACGGCGCGTCGTAGCGTGCACCGGGCCGAGTCCACTCACAGCAACAACCTCACCCTCATCGCGTATCGCGACGCGGAAGGTGAGGTTGTGCGTTATGAGGTGATCTCGACGCTGCGCTAGCTGTAGAGCGCCTCGATCTCGCTGGCGAACTCTTCGGCGATCGGGCCGCGCTTGATCTTCAGCGACGGCGTGAGCATGCCGTTCGCCTCGGTGAAGTCGGTATCGAGCACCTTGAACTTTCGGATGGACTCGGCGCGCGAGACGGCCTTGTTGGCACGCTCCACGGCTCGGTCGATCGCGGCGATGACCTGCGGGTCGCGCGCGGCCTGCTCGACGCTCATCGTTGGCATCCCGTGGTTCTTCAGCCAGCCGGGCAGCATTTCGGCATCGAGCGTCACGAGCGCACCGATGAATGGCTTGCCTTCGCCGACGACGACGACCTGGCTAACGAGCGGGTGGCCGCGCAGCCGGTCTTCCAGCAGCGTGGGGGCGACGTTCTTGCCGCCCGCGGTCACGATGAGTTCCTTGCGGCGGCCCGTGATCTTCACGTAGCCGTCCTCGTCGATCGACCCGACATCGCCGGTGTGGAACCAGCCGTCGACGAACGCCTCTTCGGTCGCTTCCGGGTTGTTGTGATAGCGCTTGAAGACCCACGGCCCCTTGACCTGGATCTCGCCTTCTTCATCGACGCGGACCGCCACGCCGGAGATCGGCGGGCCCACGGTGCCGATCTTGTTGACGGCCGGCGTATTGACCGACAGCGGCGCCGACGTCTCGGTGAGGCCATAGCCTTCAAGGATCTGCAGGCCGATCCCGCGGAAGAAGTGGCCGAGGCGATCACCGAGCGGGCCGCCACCGGACACGGCGAACTTCGCGCCGCCGAACAGGTCCATGATCTTGTGGTGGACGAGTTTGCCCGCGAGCTTATGCTGCGCGGTCAGGGCCTTCGACGGCCCGGCCTCGGTCTCGAGCGCCCGGGAGTATTCGATCGCGACCTTCGCGGCCCAGCGGAACATCTTGAGCTTCGCGCCGCTGCCGGCTTTCGCGTCGGCGGCGTTGTAGATCTTTTCGAACACGCGCGGCACCGCGAGGACGTACCAGGGCTTGAAGGAGGCGATGTCCTCCAGGAGGTTCTTCGTGTCGGGGCAGTGGCCGACGACGCCCTCGGCGCTGATCGGCAGCAGCTGGATGAAGCGCGCGAACACGTGCGCGAGCGGCAGGAACAGCAGGACGCGCGAGTTCTTGCCGTGCAGCAGCTCCGGCATCCAGTCGCGGCCGTTGCAGGCGAGCCCGACGAAGTTCACGTGGGTGAGCTCGACGCCCTTGGGGCGGCCCGTCGTGCCCGACGTGTAGATGATCGTCATGAGGTCATCGCTGCCGACGGCCCGAGAGCGCTCATCGACGGCCGAATCGGGAACGTCCTTGCCCGCGGCGATCAGCTGGGCGATGCCGTTGCGGTCGAGCGAAAAGACGTTCGCAAGCTTCGGCGCGGCCGAGCGCACGAGATCGGCCATCGCGTGGGTTTCGGTCACGACGGCGGACGTTTCGGAGTCGGTCACGATCCACTCGATCTGCTCGGCGGAGCTGGTCTCGTAGATCGGCACGGAGACGAGGCCCGCATGCGCGATCGCGAAATCGAGCAGCATCCAGTCATAGCTCGTGTGGGCCATGATGCCGAACTTGTCGCCGGGCTGCAGGCCGAGCCCGATGATGCCCTTGGCGACCTGGTGCACGTCGTTGGCGAACGCCTTGGACGTGACCTTCTGCCAGGCCGAGCCGAGCGCGACTTTCCGCTCGACGAGCGTGTGGTTCGGATAGCGACGGACGCGCTCTTCCAGTAGCCACGGCAGCGTCATGCGCTCGTGGATGGGGACGAGCAGCGGGTTGGTGAACTCCCGCGGGGTCGTGGTGGTCATGAGCGGTTCTCCTTCGCCGGGGGCTCATCGAGTTCGTGGTCGGTGACGCGCGGGGCCTCGATATCGGCCTCGGCGATGGTGAGGTCGCCCCTCATGCGCCCGGCCGCGCGCACGTCGGCGAGGGCCGCGGTGACGAGCTCGGCGCTGCCGGTCGGCACCTCGACGCTCGCGTGCGCGATCGTCGTGCGCTGGGAGACCTTGGCCTCCGACTTCGTCTTGCGCAGCTGCGCGAGCACCTGGCCGGTGATCGGCAGGATCGCGGGGTTCGCTTCGGTGCCGGCCGCGGTGCGGATCTCTTCGGCAGTGGGCCATGCGGCCTGGTGCACGGAGCCTTCGCGCCACCAGCTCCACACCTCTTCGGTGGCGAACGGCGCGAACGGCGCGAACAGCCGCAGCAGGGTGTCGACGGCGATGACGAGCGCGGTGCGCGCGGAGGCGACGGCCGCCGGATCGCCCTCGCCGGTCGAGTCGTAGGCGCGGTCCTTGACGAGTTCGAGGTAGTCATCGCAGAACGTCCAGAAGAACGTCTCGGATGTATCCAGCGCGCGCGTGTGGTCGAATGCGGTGAACGCATCCGTCGCGATCTCGACGACGTGCGCGAGCTCGGCGAGCATCGCGCGGTCGATCGGCTGGGTGACGGCCGCGGGATCGACGACGATCTCGCCGTCGCCCATCGTGAGCGCGAACTTGGAGGCGTTGAGGATCTTGATGGCGAGGCGCCGCCCGATCTTCATCTGCTTTTCCTCAAACGCCGCATCGGCGCCGAGCCGCGCGGAGGCGGCCCAGTAGCGCACGGCGTCGGAGCCGTACTGCTCGAGCAGCCCCATGGGGGTGACAACGTTGCCCTTGGACTTGCTCATCTTTTTGCGGTCCGGATCGAGGATCCAGCCGGAGATCGTCGCCGACCGCCACGGCAGCGCGTCGAACTCGTGGTGCGCGCGCACGACGGTGGAAAACAGCCACGTGCGGATGATGTCCTGGCCCTGCGGTCGCACGTCCATCGGGTAGACGCGCTCAAACAGGTCTTCGTCGCGCAGCCAGCCGCCCGCGATCTGCGGGGTGAGCGAGGACGTCGCCCAGGTGTCCATGATGTCGATTTCGCCGACGAAACCGCCCGGCTTGCCGCGCTGATCCGCGGTGTAGCCCGCGGGCACATCGATCGACGGGTCGATCGGCAGCAGCGACTCATCGGGGGCGATAACGTCGTCGTAGTTGACCTCGCCGTCGTCACCGACGCGGTACCACACGGGGATCGGCACGCCGAAGAAGCGCTGGCGGGAGATGAGCCAGTCAGTGTTGAGCCCGTTGACCCAGTTCTCGTAGCGCACGCGCATGAAGGTGGGATGGAAGTCGAGGTCGGTGCCGCGCTTGAGCAGCGACTCGCGCAGGTCCGCGCCGCCGTGCGTGCTCGCTTCACGGCCGCCGTTCTTGATGTACCACTGGCGCGAGGGGACGATCTCCAGGGGCCTGTCGCCCTTTTCGAAGAAGTTCGTCATGCGTTTGGTCGGGCGCGGCTCGCCGATGAGGTCACCGGAGGCAGCAAGAGCATCGACGACGGCCTTGCGGGCGCTAAACGTCGTCTTGCCCGCCATCTCCTCGTACAGGGCGCGGCCCGACTCGCTGGTAATCCACTCGGGGGTCTCCGCGAGGATCCGGCCGCCCCGGCCGAGGATCGCACGCATCGGCAGGTCGAGCTCGCGCCACCACTGGACGTCGGTGAGGTCGCCGAACGTACAGCACATCGCGATGCCGGCGCCCTTGTCCATCTCGGCGGCGGCATGCGCGAGCACCGGCAGTTCTACGCCGAACAGCGGCGAGGTGACCGTCGTGCCAAACAGGTGCTGGTAGCGCTCATCGTCCGGGTGCGCGATGAGGGCGACACAGGCCGGCAGCAGTTCGGGGCGCGTCGTGTCGATCTCGACGGTGCCGCCATCCGGCGTGTGGAACGTGATGAGGTGGTAATGGCCGGGGTATTCGCGGGCCTCGAGCTCTGCCTGGGCGACGGCCGTCTGGAACGTCACGTCCCACAGGCCCGGCGCGGCCGCCTGATAGGCCTCGCCGCGCGCAAGGTTGCGCAGAAACGCGGTCTGCGCGACCTGCTGGGCGTCGCTCCCGATCGTCCGATACGTGTGCTTCCAGTCGACGGACAGGCCGAGGTAGCGCCATAGGTGCTCGAACTGGCGCTCGTCTTCCTCGGTCAGCCGCTCGCACAGTTCGATGAAGTTCTTGCGGGAGATCGGCTGCTGGTCGGCTGCCTTTATCGACTTGCCTTCGCCGCCATCATGCGGCGGCACGAAGTCCGGGTCGTAGGGCAGCGTCGGATCGCAGCGCACGCCGTAGTAGTTCTGGACGCGACGCTCGGTCGGCAGGCCGTTATCGTCCCAACCCATCGGGTAGAAGACGGACTTGCCGCGCATCCGCTGGAAGCGGGCGACGACATCGGTGTGAGTGTAGGAAAAGACGTGCCCGACGTGCAGCGAACCCGAGACGGTGGGCGGGGGAGTGTCGATCGAAAAAACGTTTTCGCGGCTCGCCTCGCGGTCAAAGGAGTAGGTGCCTTGCATCTCCCACGCCTGACCCCAGCGCTCTTCGAGGCCATCCGCGCTGACCCGATCCGGCGCCTCCGGGGCGCGGTAGGTCGCAGGGCTCGCGGGTTGCTGTCTATCGGTACTCGTCATGGGCCCCATTGTTCCATGACGCCTTACAAATCGTGGTATTCCAGCACGTCGCCCGGCTGACAGTTCAACGCCTCACAAATGGCTTCCAGCGTCGTGAACCGGATCGCCTTCGCGCGGCCGTTCTTTAACACCGCGAGGTTTGCCTGCGTAATACCGATGAGTTCGGCGGCTTCGCCGACGCTGATGCCGCGCTCGGCCAGCAGCACGTCGAGTTTGACGCGGATCGCCATTAGATCACCCCCGCGAGTTCGTCGGTTAAGAAGACCGCCGACGCGAGCAACGAGCACAACACGATGAGCAGCAGGCCGACGCGACGATGGCGGCCACCAGGGCGAGTTCCACCGGCGGGGACATCGCGGCCGCGCCATAGGCCAGGTAGCCGAAGACTGCCGCGCAGATTCCAGTCGCGACGAAGGCCGTGGCGATCATGACGCCGACCCAGCGCAGGGCATCGGCGCGGAAGATCTCGCCCCGGTTGGTCTTGGCCAACAGGGCGCCCGTCGCTACGATGACGACCTCGATGCAGCCGACGGTGAGGATCGCGGCGGCAAGGATCGGGTACTGCAGATAGGCGA
Organism: Bowdeniella nasicola; assembly: GCF_001907295.1. GTDB lineage: Bacteria > Actinomycetota > Actinomycetes > Actinomycetales > Actinomycetaceae > Bowdeniella > Bowdeniella nasicola. Next base: position 4,986 of record NZ_MQVR01000087.1, on the reverse strand, counting down.
ACTCCGGAAATTCGCGCGCCGCCTCGGCCGCGAGCAGTGGGAGGAACAGGACCTGCACGAGCAGGCACCCGAGAAACATCACCGCAAGGCCGGCAAACAGGGCGCGTTGTACCCCGGCGGGGCTTGATAGGGATCGTCATATATCGATTGGCGATAGATATCTATCGAAAGTCAATAGATCGTGTGGGTCGGGAATATATCGCCGCCGGCTCCCGTTGTCGTATATAGTTCAAATTTGAAACAACCCAAGGAGCATGCGATGCAGTTCGGCGTCTTTACCATTGGCGACGTCACCCAGGACCCGACCAGCGGGAGAACCCCGAGCGAACACCAGCGGATCTTCGACACCGTGAAGATCGCCAAACATGCCGAGGACGTTGGCTTCGACGTGTTCGCCACCGGCCAGCACCACAACCCGCCGTTCATCGCGCCGGGCAACCCACCGGTCCTCCTTTCCTACCTTGCGGCGCAGACAGAGACGATCATTTTGTCCACCGCGACGACGCTCATCACGACGATGGATCCCGTGCGACTCGCCGAAGACTACGCCTACCTCCAGCACCTCGCAGGCGGTCGCATCGACCTCACGATGGGCCGCGGCAACACCGGCCCCGTCTATCCCTGGTTCGGCAAAGACATCCGCAAGGGCATCGACCTCGCGATCGAGAACTACGCGCTGCTGCACCGCCTGTGGCGCGAGGAGGACGTCGACTGGTCGGGCACCTTCCGCACCCGGTTGCAGTCCTTCACTGCGACCCCCCGCCCGCTCGACGGCGTCGCACCCTTCGTCTGGCACGGCTCGATCCGCTCCCCGCAGATCGCCGAACAGGCCGCCTACTACGGCGACGGGTTCTTCCACAACAACATCTTCTGGAACAAGGAACACACCCAGCAGATGGTCCGCCTGTACCGCCGCCGCTACGAGCACTACGGCCACGGCGCCGCGCACCAGGCCTACGTTGCCCTCGGCGGCCAGGCCTTCATGCGCAAGAATTCCCAGGACGCGATCCGCGAATTCCGTCCCTACTTCGATAACGCTCCCGTCTACGGACATGGCCCCTCGATGGAGGACTTCATGGAGATGACGCCGCTCACCGTCGGTAGCCCGCAGCAGGTGATCGACCGCACGCTGCAGTTCCGCGAGTGGGTCGGCGACTACCAGCGCCAGATGTTCCTCATCGACCACGCGGGACTACCGACCGACGTCGTCCTCGAACAGCTCGACATGTTCGGCGAGTACGTTCTGCCGGTGCTGCGCAAGGAGTTCGCAATCGGGCGTCCTGCCGACGTGCCCGACGCCCCGACGCACGCCTTCCTGCGCGAGCGCAAAGCCCGCGGAGACGAGCCCATTGCCGGCGGCGGCCTCGACGCCCCCGCCAACCAGAACTAGGAGGCCTCTCATGCTCGACACAACTCAGACCACCGCCGCGCGCTGGCCTCGCATCGCGGTCGTCTCGGCAGGACTGTCCGACCCGTCCTCGACGCGGCTGCTCGCCGACCGCCTCACCCGCGCCACGACGAGCGCCCTCGCCGAACGCGGTACCGGCGACGGCGAGACCCCCGCCGACGTCACCGTCATCGAACTGCGCCCGCTCGCGGCCGCGATCTCCTCGGCTCTCGTAACGTTCACGTTCGCGCCCGAACTGCAGCGCGCCGTCGACACGGTCGCCCACGCCGACGCCCTCATCGCCGTCAGTCCGACGTTCAAGGCATCGTACTCGGGCCTGTTTAAATCGTTTTTTGACCTGCTCGACGACGAGGCCCTCGTCGGCACCCCCGTCCTGCTCGGCGCGACGGGCGGTACCACCCGCCACTCGCTCATGATCGATACCGCCATGCGCCCGCTGTTCGCCTACGCGAAGGCCGCAACAATTCCGACAGCCGTCTTCGCGGCGACCGATGACTGGGGCAGCATCGAAGGTGAGGCCGACGACGGTACGCCGGCCCTTGCGACCCGCATCGAGGCCGCCGGCCAGGCCCTCGCTGCCGCACTCCCGGCGAGCCCCGCACCCCGCCCCGCCACTGACGGAACCAGCACGTCTGGCCGGGTAGCCGCGCAGCCCGAGGCCGCCACCTCCCGGATGGACGGCCGCGATGGCCTGACGGGAACGCTGTACGACAACGACCTGGAGGTGACGGACTTTGCCACCCTCCTCGCCCGCATCTAGCGCGCACTGGCAGGCCTGGCGTGCCTACTTCGAGACGACAGCGCTGCTCGAGGCGCGCCTGGAAGCCAGCCTGAAATCCACTGCCGGACTGACGCTTGCCGACTACAACATCCTGCTCGCGCTGAGTGAGGCCGACGGCGCTCAGCTGCGCCTGGGCGAACTCGCGGACCGCGTCGTCTTCTCGCCCTCGCGTCTGACCTACCGCATCCGCGAACTGCAGCGCCGCGGGCTCATCGAGCGCATCGCCGACGCCACCGACGGGCGCGGCGCGAGTGCCCGGCTCACCGCTGCTGGGAGCACTGCCTTCCGCGACGCTGCCCGTATCCACGCAAGGGACGTCACCTCGGCCATGCTCGCGGAGCTATCCGATGACGAGGCCGCTGCGCTCTACCGCGTCTTTACGCGGGTCCGCGCCGCCCTGTAATCGCCTTACTTCGCGCCGAGCTCCTTATCCTTTGCCACGACGGCATCGACCCCGTCGACGACGGCGGGCGTAAACCCGGCCTTTTCCATCGCGACGGTCCCGGCGACGGTCGTGCCGCCGGGGGAGGAGACCATGTCGACGAGGTCCGCGGGCGTCAGGCCGTCGTCGGCCTTGTCGAGCACCATCTGCGCCGAGCCGAGCACGGCCTGCGCCGCGATCCGCACGGCGAGCTTTTTCGGGATGCCGTTCTTCACGCCGCCGCGCGCGAGCGCATCGATGAACGAGAACACGAACGCGGGCGAGGATCCCGCCAGCGCGGTGTAGGCGGAAAAGTCCGACTCATCCAGCTCGATCGCATCCCCGACCTGCTTAAACAGGTCGACGACGGTCGTCACATCCTCATCGGTCGCGTGCTTATTGCCCGTCACGGCGGCCATGCCCGAACCCACCATGGCGTTGACATTCGGCATGACGCGCACGCAGCGCGTGCCCTTCGGCGTGAGCTTGCCGATCGCCTTCAAGCCGATCCCGGCGGCGATCGAGACGATGAGCGGATCGTTTTCCGCGACAACGTCGCTGACCTCATCGAGCACGAGCGGAATAATGTGCGGCTTGACCGCGAGGATGACGACGTCGGCGCATTCGGCCACCGAAATATTCGAGTCCATCGTGCGCACGCCGAGCTTGTCCGCGACGGCGCCGCGCGCATCCTTCGAGGCGTCGGTGACGACGATGTCATCGCTCTTCACTCCGCCGGCGAGCATCCCGCCGATAATCGCCGAAGCCATGTTGCCGGCACCAATAAATCCGTAGGTCGTCACGTGTTTGTCTCCTCGCGCAGTCCGTGGGCTGGGTCACTGTTGAGCGTGCCTTCCCATGGTGACACACTGGCGTCATGGGTGAGAAGCAGCGTCATGCGCTCATCACGGGCGCGTCCACCGGAATTGGAAAAGCAACGGCTCTGCGCCTGGCCCGCGCGGGCTGGCAGGTGACCGCCTCCGCGCGTCGCGCCGACCGCCTCGCGGCCCTGCGCGAAGAGTGCGGATGCCACGTCGTTCCCGCCGATCTCACCAAGGCCGACGACGTCGCCGCGCTCGTCTCGGCCGCGACCGAGTACGCGCCGATCAACTCGCTCGTCAATGTCGCGGGCGGTGCCCTGGGCGTTGATTCCGTCGCCGACGCGGACCTGGAGCGCTGGGCGACGATGTATGACCGCAACGTCCTTGGCGCCCTTGCCCTGACGCGCGCCGTGCTGCCGGCTATGCGCGAGCGCGGCCGCGGCGACCTCGTCTTCCTCACCTCGACGGCCGCCCACGACACCTACCCGGGCGGCGGCGGGTATGTCGCGGCGAAACACGCCGAACGCATCATCGCGAACACGCTGCGCCAGGAGCTCGTCGGCGAAAACATCCGCGTCATCGAAATCGCGCCCGGCATGGTCAAGACCGAGGAGTTTTCCCTCAACCGGCTCGGCGACCAGGCCAAAGCTGATGCCGTCTACGCGGGGGTCGACGCGCCTCTCGTCGCCGACGATATTGCGCAGACGATCGAGTTCGCCCTGACCGTGCCCGACCACGTTAACATCGACTCGCTCATCATCCGCCCGGTCGCGCAGGCCACGAACACCCTCGTGCACCGCGACTCCTAAAACCTGACCCACCGCCGGGCCAATCCGCCCCGGATATGATGGGGCCATGGAATCCTCCATCGATGAAACGCGCGAAGCTCGCGCGCACGCGAAAGACTCTCGTAGCTGAGGTTTCGTTCTGTTGGGTGCGGCAGTCGGCGCTCGCCTCGGCCTCATCGCGTACGTGCAGAACTGGTTCTGATACGCCGAATTAACGCTCCGCAGGGTTTCCGTAGATCTCTCGAAACTCGCCGATAGCCGCCATCTTGGTTCGCATGTGCTGTGTTGAGAAGCGGATAGGCCTCGGCTAGGGCGTGATGACCAACATTTTGCGACGCGAGAAGATGACGCAACCGGCTCGTTCGGTGTACCCATTCGACTTCTGGTCGTTTTGCTGCTTGCTCTTGGCGGGGCTCGGTGTGGTCTTCATGTACCTCGGGCTGTTTTTCAAAACGAACCAAGAATGCGCCCGCCTTGCGCCCCCGGATGGACTCGCGCCCGACCTCGTCATCGAATTCTTCCCGCCCCGCGCCACGTGCGTGCACCAGGCCACGGGGCAGGTCGAAGTCATCAGGGACTTCACGACGTGGGGGATTGCGGTCCTGTTTCTTACAGCCCTGGGTATCTTCGTCCTGACTCGCCACCGCCGGTCACCCCAAGGACGCCGCTCGACCTCGGTCAAGTCCCTTGTAGTGGTGTAACGGCGTTTTCCTCTCGTTTGGGGTTTTAGCTTGCTAGTGCGGGCGTGTCGGTATCGGTCATGGTCG
>NZ_MQVR01000086.1 GCF_001907295.1 Bowdeniella nasicola | reverse complement strand
GGCTTCCGGAACCTGACCCACTACATCGCCCGCAGCCTCCTCGAGGCCGGCGGATTCAAACCCCGACTACACCCTCGATTGTGAAGAGCCGGATTGCTTTGGCGTTGAGGCAGCCAAATACAGACACGACTTCGAAAGCCGCTCGAGTCACGCGGTAGCGGTCATGTGCCATAGTTCTTCTCCGAATCGTGACGTCCTGGCGTGCTGACAGGTCCCAACAATACGGTGAAACCACCAGTTCCGAGTCTCTATAGGGAGAGATATTTTATGGACAAGACGCTCTACCGCTACCTGTACACGTTCGCGTCCGCAGTCATGGCGGCATCGATCACCGTGGTGATCGCCTTCGTGATGTTCATGATCTTCGGAGACGGGATCGAGCAGACGCTGGTGTGGATGTTGGCTCTCGGAATCATGGCCTTCGGCGGCACCTTCGTCGGCGTCTATCTGGGAAGCAAGAACCTCACACCGCCGACCGACAAGTAAAGGAAGGGATGAGCGTCTGACTAATACAGCTCCGTAAACACAGTTCAATGCCGCTGAGAGTTTGCTCGGCGGCATTGAGCTATGTTGGCCCGAAAAGCGTTAGCTCAGGAGAGCCTGGATCGATGCGACACAGTCGTCACGTGTCCGATCGGGATTAAACATGTTCCGGTCTCGGGCCACGAGGAGCACCGCACCGAGAACGGCAATCGGTTCCAGTCCGCGCTTGACGTTCGGATCGTTCGCCAGGGACTCGGCCAGGAGATCGATGAACTCCTTGCGGACATCCCGCAATGTGACCGGGTCATTGGTGGGGGCAAGCCAGATCTCGGTGATCCACAACTGACCGAACGCAGGGTTCTTCTCCAGGAAGTCGAACGCGATCCCGAGCTGTTCGGGCAGACTGCATGTCTCGCGCAACTGGGTGAGGAGTAGGTCTGCCCCGTAACTCAGTAGTTGTTCGAAGAGCTCGAGCTTCGACCCGAAGTTGTAGTAGACACTCCCCTTCGACACCCCGGCCGCAGCCGCGATGGTATCGACCGAAACGGAGCCAGACGGGAGCCCGTCAAGCTGTTCCATCGCAGCGGCAAAAATCTTGTTGCGGGTCCGGTTCCGCCGAGCGGGCCGGCGTTGGATCGTCTCACTCATTCGACCATCTCCGGTTGTAGGGTTTTCATTCTCCAGTAGCGGTTACGGACGGCGCCGAGGTATCCGAGCAGCAGTCCGAGAAGTAGGAATCCGAGCAGGTACCACGGCACGTGGGAGACCGCGGAGAGATCGGAACCGTAGATGAGGTGACGCATGCCGGTGACGACATAACCCATCGGCAGCCACTGGTGCAGGGTCTGCAGCGTCTCGGGCAGCGTCTCCCACGGGAACGTTCCGCCCGAGGACACGAGTTGCAGCACGAGCAGGATGAGGACCACGAACTTGCCCGGTACCTCGAACAGCGCCACCACACCATGAATGAGCGCGGTGAATGTCGCCGAGGCGAGGAACAGCAAGCCCAGCGTCAGCCACGGGTAGGCAGACTTCAGTCCGAGACCGAAGTGGACCACAAGGTAGAGCAGAACCGTCTGGATCAGCGATAGCATCAAGAACGGCAGCCAGCTACCCAGCGAGATCTTCCACGCCTCGCCGTTGGAGCTCAGCGCGCGCGTGGACATCGGCTGCATGATCTGCACGAGGATGAACGCACCGATCCAGATCGCGAGGACCAGGAAGAACGGGGCCAGGCCCGCACCGTAAGAGCTCGCATGTGTCTGCTCCAGCTGGGCGATCGAGATCGGGTCGCCGATGACGGTGGAGACGCGATCGCGCTCGGCATCGTCGGGGTTCGGGATCTCGTCGGCGCCGGCACCGAGCTGGGTCGCGAGTTCGGATGTACCCTCGTCGAGCTGTTTCGCGCCGTCACTCAAAGATCCGATGCCGGAGACGAGCTGGTGCCCGCCGTCCGACAGTTCGGTCGTGCCGCTCGCAAGTTTGGTCGCGCCAGCGTTCAGCTGACCCGCCCCATCATCGGCCTGCGTGATGGCCGAGACAAGGGTCGGCACGGAGTCATTGAGTTTGCTCGTGCCATTCGCGAGTTCTCCCGCACCCGAACTGAGCTGCGACGAGCCGTCCCGCAGTCGCTTCGCTCCGTCCGCGACCTGCTGCGCACCGTCGGCGAGCTTGTGTACCTGGCTCTGTGTCTGATGCACGGTCTTCTTGACTTCGTTTGCACGCTTGATCGCTTCCGAGCCAGCAGCACTGTTACGGAAGTCCTTCTTGAGCTGCTCGACCTGTTCGGGCGTGATGATGCCGTCATCAACCAGCTTCTGGACCGTCTCGTCGAAGCGCTTTTCAGCGTCGGACACGACGCCGTCGACAACGTTGATCGCTTCGGTCAGTTTCGTATCGAGGGTCTTATTGCCCGCCGCTACCTGTGCGGCTCCTTCAGCGAGCGTGTCCGCGCCGTCATTTAGGTCGCGAGCACCGCTTGCGAGGCGCTGGGCACCGTCGTTGAGCTGTTTCGCCGAGCCGGGCAGCGCCGAGGTGGCATCGTGCAGTTGAGACAGGCCGGTGGAGAGTCGCTTTGACCCGTCAGCGAGCTGGTGGGCGCCGTTGTTCGCCTCATCGATGCCGTTGGACAGTGTCGTCGCGCCGGTCGAGAGGTCCCCTACCCCATTGCGGAGCTTGGAGGTTCCGTCGTGGAGTTGGGAGGCGCCGTCCGCGGCGCGGACGAGTTGGGTGTGGATGCGGCCGAAGCCGGTCAGCATGGCATCGGCGGTTTCCTTACCGACCTTGGACGCGACGGTGTTGTGCACGGTGCCGGCGAGTTTGTCGACGATCGTGGACAGCAAGTAGTTGTTCGCATCGTTCGTCGTGACCGTAAGGATCGCCTGTTCTGCCGCGCTGAAGTCCGTCGGGGACGCAAGGTTCGCGGAGAAGTCTTTCGGGATCGTGAGCGCGAAGGAGAACCGGCCGCTGCGCACTCCCTCGTCGGCCTCTTCCTGGGAGCTGACGGTCTGCCATCCGAAGGTGTGGTCGTCGATCAGCTGTTTCGTGACGTCGGCGCCGACTTCCATCTCTTTGTGGGTGTCGCCTTCGTCGATGGTGGCGCCTTCGTCGAGGTTGACGAGCGCAGCCTGGACGTGGTCGAGCCGCGAGTAGGGATCCCAGTTGGCATAGAGGTACACCGCACCGTAGAGCACGGGCACGATTGAGAGCGCCACGATGGCCAGTTTCGGCAGGATGCCGGTGGTCATGCGACGGATCTCGACCAGGGCAATCTGAATAATGTTCATTCTTCTTCCTCGTCAGAGGACTTCGGGCTAGAAGGCGTAGGTGCTGACGCGGTGAGGCCCGTCCAGCCTTCAGGCAGCGCGCGGACGATGGACACGATGGCGGGCTTTCGATCCGAGTCGCAGAGGTTCTGCAGGACGTCGACCCAGTCCTGATCCGGACCGCCGTGACGATGCGGGGAATCGACGACGAGGAGTTCGATGTTCGGGTCGGTTAGCGCTAGCGCCGTCAGCAGCTCGAGCCGGCGCGCCGGGGGCAAAATGTCAACCCATTCGTGACGGTCCTCGTAAAAACCGTGTTCGCGCAGCCACGGCGCGGTATGCGCCAACCGCCACGGCGGCCCAGGAATCAGCGCGAGCGTTTCCGAGACCAGCGCACGCACCCGGAGGTGAAACTCCGGTTCATTCACTCCGGGGGCATCGATTAGGGCGGCACGGCTCCGCAGCGCCTGAATTGTCGAATCGCCGTCGAGAGTCAGCGTGCCGGACGAGGGCTTCATCCGTCCGGAGATGACGAGCGAGAGCGCCGTGCGCTCATCGCGCACCGGCGCTCGAAGCATGAGCAGTTCGCCGCGGTCCACACTGAAGGAGGTTTCAGTGAACAGCGGCGCGTGGCGACCCTCGAGGGAGATGTCTTCTACGTTCAGCACCCTTCGACCCTATTTAAACTGACCGGTCAGTTTAAATAGGAATTGAGTCACAGGTCGTCAGCGCTCACGGCTCCGCCACGGACCAACGAAAATAACTAGCTCCCAGGTCGACCGCTCCATAGGGTCGAGAACATGTTGTACTTCGGCATCGCTTCGATGCGCCTGCGCAGCCGCTAACGGCGGCGAGCGCACTCCCCCGCTGCTCCCGCCCCGGCAACCACAGCCGGGCGGCTACTTTTTGCATGCCCGGCTCCGAAGCAATCACGGAGTACGCAATGCCTACCTATCGACACGGCCGTCACGAGCACGGCCAGAACTTTCTCACTGACAAGAGAACGCTCGACACCGTCGTCGCCGTAATCAATGCCACTAGCGGGCCCATTATTGAGATTGGCCCAGGCGGGGGTGCACTTACCGTTCCCCTGGCTCACCTCGGTCGCCCAATCACGGCCGTCGAGATCGATTCACACCTGGCCAAGCGGCTCGCCTCGTGGGCACCGCGAAACGTGACCGTTGTCGAAGCTGATTTCCTCGCTTATCGACTCCCTTCAATTCCGCATGTACTCGTCGGGAATCTGCCATTTCATATGACGACTGCAATCATGCGCCGTATCCTGCATGCTCCCGGCTGGACGGATGCTGTCTTACTCGTCCAATGGGAAGCTGCCCGGCGACGGGCCGGCGTCGGCGGTTCCACAATGATGACGGCACAGTGGGCACCGTGGTTTGAATTCGAGTTGCACGGTCGAGTTCCAGCGCGTGCGTTCATCCCGCAGCCCGGAGTCGACGGCGGGCTACTGCTGATCCACCGACGCGCAGAGCCATTACTCTCGCCGCGACAACGGCGACAATTCCAAGCACTTGTCCACCGCGTCTATACAGGGCCGGGTCACGGGCTCGCCAGAATTCTGGCCCGCAACACGCAGTTAGGTTCGCTAAAGGAAACTACGTCATGGCTGGCGTGCCAAGGACTCTCGCCATCGGCCCTGCCGAAGCACCTGAACACTTCAGCCTGGGTGGATCTGTTCGAGACAACGCGGTCTTCACCGCCAAAGCGTGCCAGAAGACGTTCATGAGGAAAGCGGCCACCTTTTCCTCGGGTTCTCTCGGTAGAGCAGTTATTTAACTATCTCGTGTTGAATGCGAGTGCAGTGTGGCTCATCCCTCCGTTGTCTCCCCGTCGGCGAACAGCTCCGCCTGCTCGAGCACCAGTTCGATCGCCTTTTCCTCAGCATCGGGTGGATAGTCGTACTTGGCGAGCAAACGCCGCACCTTCGAGCGCATCGATGCTCGAACGCTCTCCTTTTGATCCCAGTCGATGACGACGCTCGTGCGTATCGCCTAGACAATATCGGTGGCGATCTTCTTGAGGGTGGCATCGCCCATCTCGAGCACGGCAGCATCGTTGTGGGCAATGGCGTCATAGAGTGCGACCTCGGCAGCGGACGGCCCAAGGTCGTCCTGTCATCGACCAACACGTGCGCAGTGTCAATCGTGATGCCTTCGGCCCGGTAGGCGGTGACTGCGAAGCCGAGATCGACATGATCGGCCACCTAAGAGGCTGGCAGGACGATGCTGCCACCGAACCTGCGCACTCAACTAGCCCGTCGCCCGCGTCTTCGCCCACCACTGGCCCGACGCGCCGAACCTCGGGGACATCACGGCCATCGACTGGCGTCATGTCGAGCCTGTGGACATCCTCATCGGCGGGTTCCCATGCCAAGACGTCTCCACCGTCGGCAAGCGCGCCGGCCTCGCTCCTGGCACGCGCTCGGGTCTGTGGGCGCACATGGCCGCAGCCATCGACGCGCTCCAGCCCGAATGGGTCGTCATCGAGAACGTCCGCGGGCTGCTGTCCTCACCCGCAACGCGGCCACCGTCAGAAGGAGACGACCATGACCGACACAACCCCGGCGATGCAACCCCCGACGGCGCAACCCGTCGCGGCATGGAATCCGACCCGTGGCATCTGGGAGACAACGCAGCTCGACCTCTACGGGCTCTCGGCGCCGTTCTCGGCGATCTGGCCGACCTGCGGCTGGATGCGCGATGGATCGGCCTACCGGCTTCCCTTGTCGGCGCTCCTCACCAACGCTTCCGCATCTTCGCCCTCGCCCGGCGCACTGTTCCGCACGCCACTAGCGACGGACTCATCGCGCGGCGGGGAAACACTCGACCAGGTGCGAGCGAGACGCGGGACGATCGCCCTCTCGCACCAGATCATCGACTTCGCTCTCCACGGACCGGGTGGCTCGCCGAGCAGGAGAGCCGAATCGGAAACGCTGTAGTCCCTGATCGACGGACTGTTCAAAGTTGGGGACACTACGCCGACGCCATCGCCCGCTGGGAGCACATCACCGGACGACCCGCGCCCGCGCCAGCCCTCCTGAACGACGCCGACGGCCCCCGACCAGCACCAGCATTCGTCGAATGGCTCATGGGCCTGCCTACTGGTTGGGTTACCGACGCCGACTACCTTACGCAGGACCAGCAGATCACAGCGCTCGGCAACGGCGTGCTTCCTCTTCAAGCAGCCCGAGCGTTGATACCACTCTCAAGGTGATGCGCTTCCTGGCGTCACCTTTGCGGGATGGCCTCAATGCGTATGCAGACCGTTGCGAATGAGATCAACGAGTCGATTAAGGATGTCCTCACACTCAGAGCGAATCACCGCTTCGCCCCTCCCCACGGCCTCGACCGCGGCCTGGGTCACGTCATACTTGCAAGCCTTGACCAGCTTCTCCGCATCCGGTACGCCCGCATTGACGAGAATCTCGGAGAGACGCTCGCTCCAGGCTTTGTCTCGCCCTTGGTCAAGCTTCCGCTTCTGACGACCCTTCAGGCGGAAGCCGATCCTGGCCTCAAGTGCTGCAAGGTACGAGTCCTGGAGGAGCAGGTCTTCGAGCTCAGAGTGGGCACACGATGGTCGCACAACTTGAACGACGGCGGTCTGCTCGATCACGCCATCCGCAAGAAGACGACCAACGTCTTTCTCCCCCGCAGGATCGCTATCGAGGACCACGATCGGTTGAGTCAAGAGGGTTCGCGCGGCGAGGACCCTTGGGTAAATCTTGCTGCCGCTCCCGGCCGACTCGATGATAAGGCGCCCCTCGGTGAGCCATTCGCGAACCGCGGGCTCTCGCTGCATCAGAAGCGCGGGCAGAAGAACTTCGTCCAGGTAGCCTTCACTCACCACCACTACCTCGGCCGCTGCTAGCGCGTCGGAGAGTCTGACTCCCAGCGCCGTGCGCAGCGCGTCCAAGCTCTTCGCGGGTTTTGCGCTCCGCTCGCTGACAATGACGTTCTGTCGGAGATTTCGACGGTTGACCAGCGCCTGGCTGTGAGTCGTGACGATGACCTGCTGCGACTCCGCGATGCCCTGTAGCACTTGCCGAAGTTCGTGCACAGCTCCTGGGTGCAGATGAGATTCAGGTTCCTCTACTGCAATAATCAACTGCTTGTCTGGATGATTGGTCGATTGTGTCCATTCCATCGTAAGTGCCAGCGCAACGAGGCTCTGAATGCCGTCGCCCTTGGCGACGATTGGAGTGAGAACCCCATCGTCTATGAGGATGTCTTCGAGGCCGGAAGCGCGCGAGAAGGGCCGAGCCTCCAACTGGACCGAGTCAGTGCCCGGGATGAACCGTGTCAAGGTCTTCTGGAGGACAGACTCAACGTCGGCAATGACAGTTTGGTCAAGCCGTTCGAGTTGCTTGAGCACCTCGGCGTACTCAGGTGAGCGAAGTAGTTGGCGCCGCCGGATGCCAGAATCTCCTCCGCCATGCCCAAGGCCGTCGCGCCCGTGCGTACCGCTGGGATGTGGAGCAGCTTGATACGGTCGGTAAGGAACTTCGCGATATCTCGTGCTTTCTCCTTGTGTTGGCCCCGGCCCTGCTTCGGTATCGAGAGAGTTACTGTCCGCTCTTTCAGCGACACCTCCAGAGGGAGTTTCTGGTTGATCGACACGCCAGTTTCATCTCGGAACGCTGTCTGTTCGTCGGTGCTGAGCTCAAAATCAAGATGAACGACTGTGCTGCGCTGGCCTCCACGACGTTCTCGGGCGAACAGAGGGAAGTCCTGCTCCCAGTTGTACCCCACATCCCTTCCAGAGCCGCCGCGGCGCCCACGCCAGGTCCCGCGATGGCTACCGCGAAGAAGCACCTCGGTGGGGACTTCACGCCCAGCCGGCAAGCCACGTGGCAATCCCGCCCAACCTTCGATGACTTCCATCGCGAGTACCGCCGCACGCAGAAGGTTTGACTTTCCTTGGTTGTTCGGTCCGACAAGCACAGTAAAGTCGCCGACGGCGAAGTCAGCGGCTTTGTCGATGCTGCGGTACTTGCGAACTGAGACTCTGCTGAGGCGCACCCGAATCTCCTCAGCTCTTCTCGAAGCCGGAGCTGGGGTCGAACTTGAGGACGCGGGCGTTCTCGCCTATGGTGCGGACCTCGGACTCGTCGAAGCCGTCGGGCTTGGTGGCCTGAATGTCGATGGTGATGTCAAGCCGCGCGCCCGCCCCAGCAAGGCGGTCGATCACCTCGCGGGTCACGTTGCCGATGTCACGGGCGTAGCGGTCGGAGTCGATCTTCACCGATCCGAAGAACCGGACGAGCACCGTCTCCAGCGCGGATTCAGCCTCGGACGGATCATCGCCCTCAGCGGACGAACTGCTCGTCCCGACGAAGTCGACCGGCCCAACGGCAGCGAGGTCACCGTCAGCGGCGGCGTTCATCGTGGCCTCACGCGCGGCAGCGATCCGGTCGGCATCGGCTTGCTTCTGGGCGCGCTCAGTTTCGATGAGCAGTGTGCTGTCGGTGACCTGAATCCGGGTGTTCGGGTTCGGTGCCACGAGCAGGCTGCGGTACCGTCCAGTCTCGACGTCTTTCCCTGATGCGATAGCGAACCGTTCGTTGTCGACGAGAACAGCCGAAAGCGACTGTTCGATGGCGCTGTCGAGAACCTCGCGTCGGACGAGGCGGGGTAGGTAGGTGTACCGGGTGAAGTAGCCCCACAACTCGCCGACGGTGATCTCGCCTGCGTCGCGCCACAGCGCGCCGAGCTCGTGGTGCAGGGTGGCACCGAGGATCGGCGCGCCGAAGTCGGTGATGAGCTGATCCTCGCGTCCGAGCTTGGCGCTGACGCGCTCGGCAAGTGAGCGGCCGCCTGAATCGGGCACACGGTCGGCGACAAGTTCGAACGGCTTGGTCGGGTCGAACTGCTCGGGGTAGACGGCCCAGACGAAGGTGTCGCGGATGCGGTCGGAGACGGTCTGATCGAGCCGGGAGACCCAGTCGTCAGTCTGCTTGCGCTGTTGCGCAGACAGGTTAAGGCTGTCGCTGGTGGCCTGGACTCGCTTCCAGCCAAGGTAGCTGCGGGTGGCAGCTTCGAGGCTCTCCAGCTCGCTCTTGTCGGCGAGAAGGAAGATCAGAGTGTTGCGGTGGATGCGCTGGCTCGCGCCCTTGCTCTCGATAGCGTCACGGACCCACGCATGCGCTGCCGAGTCCGCGCCGTCCTGCTTGCGACGGGCGTGCCGCGGGTGGGCGATCACCAGGCGCGTGTCTTCAAGGTCGGGGATATCGGCGGATGACGACGGGGCGATGTGGACACGGTCGAACACACCGCGCACCCGCTCTTCTCCTTGAAGGCGGCGGGTGATCTCGTTCCACACGGTCTCGATATCCTCGCGGAGCCGCTCGGCGTAGTCGTTCGCGGTCTTGGTGACGGACGGCTGGGTATCGAACCAGTAGTGGCCCTGGTCTTCGTAGAAGTAGGTCGAGCGCTGCGCGAGCAGTTCGACGGCGCTGCCGAAGTTCCCGAGGGTGTCGCCGGGGACGGCGGTGCCGAGCCAGAGGTACTGCTTGTCGAGTCCCTTGCGGGTGCTCTTGATCCGGGGGGCTGCGCCCATGAAGATCGTGCGGGCGATGCGCTGGGTGACGAACCGCTGGCCGAGGTTGGGTCGGTCGAGGTCGATCTGCTGTGCGGTCGAGCCGGGGCCGTCGATGTCGGAGTCGATGATCGGCTTCCACTGGTCTTCGAGGTACTGCGTCAGGTCCGTGTTCACGGTCGTCGCATCCAGTGGCACGTTGCCGGGCAGGATCAGCGGCGAGGCATCGTTCGATGCCCACAGCTCGTGCACGATCGACGAGACGAGCTTCAACACGCCACGGGTGCGCTGGAACCGCTCCAGCGTCGACCAGTCCTCGTACAAGCGGTCCAGCAGTTCGGGGTGCAGAGGGTAGGAGGCGCGGATGCGCTTCTCGTAGTCGTCGTTCGGCGACGCTGCATCGCGCGGGAACAGCGCGGTGTTGTTGCGGTACAGGTTCGTGAAACTGCGCGCCACGGCCGAGATCGTGGTTAGGCCTTCGGCGTTCGGTGCCTGGAACAGTCGGCGCCGGACGATCTCGAACGACTCGTCCTTGCTCGACGGCCGCCACTGGTCGGCGACACGGCGGATCACGTTCTGGAGGCGTTCGAGCGCGAGCTGGCC
>NZ_MQVR01000085.1 GCF_001907295.1 Bowdeniella nasicola | reverse complement strand
GGCTTCATCACTACAATCATCACAGACCCCATACCGGGATCGGTGGTCTTACTCCATCAGAACGCGTTCACAACCTCACGGGGAACTACAGCTAGATCAGCGCGGCGATCGCGACGTTGACGGCGGTAAGGCCGGCGGCGGTCATGAGATCGGGGCGAGCCGCCTCCGGATTCTCGCGCTTTTCGGCCCGCCAGGCAAAGAAGCAGACCGCGAGCGCGACGACGAGCTTGATCCCGATCTTCATGTGGTTGACAGTTTCTTCGGGCTGGAACTCCCGTACCACGACCATGATGATGCCGAGAACGAGGGCCGTCAGCGCGCCATGCACCAGGCCCTTCGGGACTCGCTTCTGGGATAGCCCGGCGAGGGAACCGCCGAAGACATAGGCCATCGCGAGCAGGTGGAAAACGAGCAGGATGTTGACAAGGGTGTTCACAAAAATGACTCTATCGCACGCGAACAGTTACTCAATTCCGCGCGCGGCTGCCCAGCGTGAGAGCTCATACCGGCTCGACAGCTGGAGTTTGCGCAGCACGGAGGAGACGTGCGATTCCACCGTCTTGATCGAGATGAACAGCTCCGCGGCGACCTCCTTGTAGGCGTAGCCGCGGGCGATCAGGCGCATGACCTCCTGCTCGCGGCCCGAGAGGCGATCGAGTTCTTCGTCGCGTTCGGCGACATCCTGCTGGCCGGTGCCAAAGGCGTCGAGGACGAAGCCTGCCAGGCGCGGGGAGAAGGCCGCATCGCCGGCGGCGACGCGTTCGATAGCTTCGATGAGTTCGGAGGCGGTGACGGCCTTGGTGACGTAGCCGCGGGCGCCCGCGCGGATGACCGCGACGACGTCTTCGGCCGCGTCGGAGACCGACAGCGCGAGGAAGCGGGGCGTGGATTCGAGCCGCTCGGCAAGGATCGTGCGCGCGACCTCGGCGCCGCCCCCGCCGGCACCGCCGGGCAGGTGCACGTCGAGCAGGACGACATCACACGGCTGGGCGCGCAGCACTCGGATCGCTTCATCGACGCTGCCCGCCTCGGCGACGATGTCGTAATCGGGCCGCAGGGCCCGCAGTTGCGCGCTCACCCCGGCTCGCACCATCGCATGGTCGTCGACGATCGCGATACGCACGTTAATTCTCCTTCGTTTGCGGCACGCTGATGCGCACTTCACTTCCGCCGGTCGGCAGCGGGCTACGGATTTCGCTTTCGCCGCCGACGCGCTCGATCCGAGCGATGATCGAGCGTTTGATCCCGACGCGATCGTCCGCAATGTCCTTCAGGTCGAAGCCGGGGCCACGGTCGCGCACCCACACCTGGGTGTGGCTACCGCCGAGTTCGCCATACAGCGAGATCGGCCCGCTGCCTCCATGCTTACACGCATTGGTGAGCGCTTCACCGACCGCCGCCGTCAGCGCCGTCGTTTGCTCGCTCACCTGGCTATCGCCGGTGAGCACGATGTCGATCGGATGCTGGTAGCGCTCTTCAATCTCGGCCGCGAGCGTGCGCAGGGCTTCGGCGACGCTGACGCCGACCTCCGGACGGTCGGAATACAGATAGCGCCGCAGGTCTCGCTCCTGGGAACGCGCCAGGGAGGCGACGACGTCGGCCTCATCTGCCCGGGAGCGGATGAGCGCGAGCGTCTGCAGCACCGAGTCGTGCAGATGCGCGGCGATATCGGCACGCTCGGCTTCACGGATGCGCGCCTCGCGTTCTTCGTTCAAGTGCGTGCGGGTCCGCAACCACAGCGGCGCGACGACGATCGCGACGGCAATGAGCACGGCAAGGCCTGCGACCATGCCCGGCAGAAAATCGCGCAGTCCTTGTTCCCCCGTCACCACGAGGACGGCACCGAGGACGACCGCGGCGACCCCGACCGCGATCTGCAGCGGCCCCGGCTGCCCTTCGTCGGCGGCCGCCGCCCAGATGACGCCGGCGCCCGCGAGGACGAGCAGGATCCCAACGACGGAGCTCCCCACTCCGAATCCGCCGACCATCCAGACGAACAGGACGATCGCGCTCGCCCCGAGCACGCCGGCGAGGGCGAGCTGACCGCCGAGGATGCGCCGTGATTCAGGTGCGGCGAGGCGGCGGGCGAGGCGGGATCGGGCCACCGGAACATCCCCGGACGCCGCCCGCGGGATCGCGGTCGCGCAGATGACGTACAGGACGATCCCGAGGCCAAAGATCGGGGCGGTAAGCACAAAACCCAGCCGCCATGCCCAGGCCGGGCCACCGAGGTGGACGGCCAGTCCCTGCCCCACGCCCGCGAGCGACTTCGGTTCGCGACGCAGCAGCGGTGGACGCTCCTTGGCCCACGGCGCCCGCAAATCGGCATAGTCAGTACTCACATCATGATCGTGACACGCAAAGCGTGCGTTGCGAAGCCCAGCGGCGAGCTTTCAGGGATAAATCAGGGACGTACCCCATAGCGGAGCAGTTCGCCGATGCCCCACAGTTAAGACATGGGATTTTTCGAGACCGTGCGTTCGCGTCCCCTGCGACGCACTGACGACCGCATCTTCGGCGGCGTGTGCGCGGGATTGGCCCACCGTTGGGGTATCGCTCCCCTGCTGGTGCGACTGCTGTTTGTCTTAGCTGCGCTCATCGGCGGCCTGCCGCTCGTCCTCTATGGGATCGGTTGGCTGTTGCTGCCGGAATACAAAGACGGGCGGATCCATCTTCAAGAGCTCTTCCGCGGCCGTCCCGATATTGCGGTCGCCGCCGCCCTTGGGATGATCGTTGTCGGCTCGTTGCGACCCATTCTGTGGTTCGGCTCCACGCTCGATACCCTGCGCGACATTATCCCGCTGATGTACGTCCTTGCCGTCATCGGAATTGGCATCCTTGCCCTCGTCATCCTGGCGCGCGCACTGGCCTCCCGCCGACGCGGCGGAACGCCCGAGGCTCCGGCGCCGGCGGTCGTAGACACCGACGCACCGATCGCAGCCTTCGAGGCTCTCGAGCCGAGCCCCGCCCCGGCCCCGCGGCCGCGCAAACCCCGCACGCCCGTGATCGAGCCCCGATTCGCGATGGGTGTCATCGCGATCGCGATCGCCCTCGGCGCACTGACGCTCCTGTTGCGCCCCAACCACTTGGGGGCCTGGCTCATCGCGGCCGGCGTGGCGCTCGCGGTCATCGCCGTCGGTCTCATCATTGCGGCCGCTCGGCAGCGCCGCGGGACCTGGCTCACCGCCGCCAGTTGGCTCCTCGGCCCTGCTCTCGCGTTCGTGCTCGGCCTGTCGCTGACGCTGCCGGAGGCCGTTCTTTCGACCCGTGACATCCACATGTTCGAGCAGCACCTCGGCCCGGACGGAACAAATACCGCATTCGCCTCGAACGTGCGGATTCCGGTGTCCCGCGACAGTGTTTCGGCCACGGCGGGCATCGGCGTGTACGACATCCCCGATGACGGCTCCCAGCCCCTGGAAGTCCGCGTCCATGCCTCGGGCTACGTCGTCATGCGGGTCTCTGGTTTCGGTGGTTGGGAGGTCACGTATCCCGACGGGACAACTTCGGAAGTCGAGGCACGCGTATCGACCACCGCAGACGGACAACTCGAACTCCACTGGGAGTTTGACGATGTCGTGGTGACCCCGGGCCAGAGCGCCAGCTACCGCAACGCCGCAGCTAAGAAGAACCCGCAGGGCGTGCGGATCGTTCAGATCGAACTCGGCAACGGGGATGTGAGAATCAGCCCCGAATTCGACGATCCCACCCGTTTCATCATCGACAAACTCGGGGTGACGCCGCCGAGCACCGATGCCACACCGAAGGAGTCCGAATGAGGACCTCGACACTCACCTGGGGTAGCGCCATGGCCGCGATCGCGGGCCTCGCGATTGCTCGCGGCCTGGGTCTCGCGATCGACGTGCGCACGGCGATCATCGTCTTACTGTTGGCGCTCGCGAGTGCCCTGGCGATCGGGGCCCTCGTTCCGGCGAAGCCGCTGCCACCCACCTATGACGAATCGGCCGGAGCCGAGGGGGCTCCGACCGATTGGTCGGCTACGAGCGCGCCGTTAGGCGACGTCGCGTTTGGCGAGACGCATGAAGACAAGACCGGTGAGGATCTGCAGCAGACCCAGACCGATCACGAGGGCGGAGACGCCATAGGCGAGCACCGAGGTGAACAGGGAGGCACGTAGGAACGAGCCGTTCATCGCGGTCGTACGCTGCTTGGTGAAGTCCTCAGCAGCGGCCTTATCGCCCGCGGCTTCGGCTTCCTTGGCCTTCGCTCCGAGCTCGGCGTAGGTCAGGCCGTTCGCGCCCTTCAGGGCGTGCTTGTTGATGACCTGCGCCTGTGCGTAGGCGGTGAAGGGGCCCTTAACTTCCTTCCCCGCGAACATGTCGGCGTCCTTCGGGACGGTGATCTTCTCAGCGGTCAGCTGGCTGGTGACCATACCCCAAGTGGTCGCGCCGGCGCCCACGAAGATGACGCCAAGCACCAGGGTGACGATTCCGGCGATCCGTACGAATGGATTGGCAGAAGCTTCCATGGTGATCTCCTAGTGGTAGAGGGATGGAGATGATGTATTCATCTCCTCAATTCTTCCCCCTGGAAATCACTGGATAGTGTCGGGGTCGCGTGATCTAGTTCACCGAGGCACAAATTCTGCCTAAATGGCTTAAATCGCCCATAGGAGATATATCCTGCACCCGTGCGGTCAGAGCGTCTTCTCCAGATAGCACGACCCGTACTCGTTGACGTGTTCAGCGAGGCGCTTCGTGCGCGGACGCTGGGAGACGTGCTGCCGATACCACCGGGCCATCTCCTCGTCCGTCTGGGCAAGGCCGTCAGGAAAACCGACGAAGGCCATAACCTCGCCATCGGCCCAGAGACCGGCGACCAGGGGAAGATCCGCCTCGGTCGTCGGACGGATCACTACTCCCATTCGATGGTGCCCGGGGGCTTACTCGTCACGTCGAGGACAACGCGGTTGACGTCGGCGACCTCGTTCGTGATGCGGTTCGAAATATGCGCGAGCAGGTCATAGGGCAGGCGTGACCAGTCGGCGGTCATCGCGTCCTCGGAGCTCACGGGCCGCAGCACGACCGGATGGCCGTAGGTTCGGCCATCACCCTGGACACCAACGGAGCGGACATCTGCGAGCAGTACGACGGGGCACTGCCAGATATCGCGGTCGAGGCCCGCCGCAGTGAGTTCCTTGCGGACGATCGCGTCGGCCGCGCGCAGGACCTCGAGACGTTCGGCCGTCACCTCACCAATGATGCGAATGCCGAGGCCCGGGCCCGGGAACGGCTGGCGCCACACGATGGCTTCGGGAACGCCGAGCTCGAGGCCGACCTGGCGGACCTCGTCCTTGAACAGCTCGCGCAGCGGCTCGACGAGTTCGAACTGCAGGTCATCGGGCAGCCCGCCAACGTTGTGGTGGCTCTTAATGTTGGCGGCGCCTTCTCCCCCGCCGGATTCGACGACGTCGGGATACAGCGTGCCCTGGACGAGGAACTTGACGTCCTCGCCGTGGGCACCGGCGCGCGCCACAACTTCGCGGGCGGCGTCTTCGAAGACGCGGATGAACTCGCGTCCAATGATCTTGCGCTTCGCCTCGGGATCGGTGACGCCGGCCAGGGCCGTAAGGAAGCGCTGTGAGGCATCGACCGTGATGAGGTCGACGCCGGTCGCGGCAACGAAATCACGCTCAACCTGTTCACGCTCGCCCGCTCGCAGCAGGCCGTGGTCGACGAAGACGCACGTGAGCTGGTTGCCGACGGCCTCCTGCACGAGGGCCGCGGCGACCGAGGAGTCGACGCCGCCGGACAGACCGCAGATGACGCGGGCATCGCCGACCTGCTCGCGGATCTTCTTCACCTGGTCGGCGATGACGTTCTCGGGCGTCCAGTCCGGGGCGAGGCCCGCTCCGCGGTACAAAAAGTTTTCGAGCACCTGCTGGCCGGCCACCGAGTGCTTGACCTCGGGGTGCCACTGCACGCCGAACAGCCTGCGCTCGGCGTCTTCGAACGCGGCGATCGGGGCGCCAGGCGAGGACGCGAGGACCGTGAAACCTTCGGGGGCGCGAGCCACCGCATCGCCGTGGCTCATCCACACCTGCTGGCTCTCGCCCGTGCCTTCGAGTAGGAGGCCGCCGTCGGGGCTGGACGCGGTCGTCGAACCATATTCGCGCTGGCCGGTCTGGCCGACTTCACCGCCGAGCGCCTGCGCCATCGCCTGGAAGCCGTAGCAGATTCCGAGGACGGGGACGCCGGAGTTCACAAGGTCGGCCTCCAGCCGCGGAGCGCCATCGGCGTAGACGGAGGACGGACCGCCCGACAGGATGATCGCGGCGGGATTCTTCGCGAGGATATCGGCGGCAGGCATCGTGTGCGGCACGACCTCGGAATACACGCGGGCCTCGCGCACGCGGCGCGCGATCAGCTGGGCGTACTGGGCGCCGTAGTCGATGACGAGGACGGGAGAAGTTGCGGTCATCGGAGTTCCTTTTCCTTCGCAACGAGTTCGGGCAGATCTGCCTCCACCCACTTCTTGGCGGTCGGCTCGAGAATAAATGACATCACCGGGATGACACCCGCAACGATGAGGGCGATCATGCGCCCGAAGCCCCAACGCATCTGGGACCACAGGCCAAACACCGTGATGAGGTAAATGACATAGACCCAGCCGTGGACGATCGCGATCCAGTTACCGATGACCGGACGGGCCGACCAGGTGCTGTTCGGATCCTCTAAACCATTGAGCTGCAGGACGTACTTCAGCACGATCTCTAGCGTCAGTAATAGGAGCAGTGTGCCGGTGATGAAGGCCATGATGCGATAGCGCGAAAAGGCCGTGCGGGCCTTGGATTCCACGGAGGTCATGAAACCAGGTTAGCGGGAAAAAAGATTTCGTTATGTCAGGCCCCCTCCATAGGATGGCAACCGTGCTTGAATACCCTTCCTCCTTCCCCAACTATCGCGCTGATGGTGCTCCACACCGCTATCTGGCGTGGTTGGCTCGCGCCCAGTGGAAGGTCCTGTTGGCAGGGGTTGTCCTCGCGATCATTCGCGATGGCGCCAACGCACTCATGCCGCTCGCGCTTGGGCACGCCCTCGATGCGGGGCTCGCCGGTGGTTTTTCGTCCACGGTGGTGTCCTGGTCGCTCGTCCTGCTTGGTCTTGGCATTCTCGCCGCGTCGTTCGACGCCATCACGCATCTCGCCGAGGTCATGGGCTGGATGCGCGCGTCGATCACCTCCCAGCGCACCGTCGGCCACCACGTCTCGCGCAGCGGCCATGCACTCACGAAGGACCTGCCGACCGGCGAGATCATGTCGACGGTCGCAACCGACGCGTTCCATATCGGCAACATCATGGAGTCGCTGCCGCGCCTCATCGGCGGCCTGTTCGTCTACGGCCTCGTCTCCTTCCTCCTCATTAGCCAGTCGCTGCCGCTCGGCCTGTTCGTCCTCATCGGCCTGCCGATCATCACCGCCCTGACGGCGCTGCTGATCAAGCCGCTGCAGGCACGGCAAAACCGGCAACGCGAATCTCAGGGCAAGCTCACGACGCTCGGCACCGACACCGTATCGGGCCTGCGGATCCTGCGCGGGATCGGCGGCGAGGACGTCTTCGCGGCGCGCTACCGCGAGCAGTCGCAAAAGGTCCGCTTCGACGCCGTGCACGTCGCGAACGTCCAAGCGATCCTCATGGCCGTGCGCACGGGCCTGCCTGCGCTCTTCATCGTCGGTGTCGTCTGGTTCGGCGCCCGCCTCGCGATCGCGGGCGACATCACGCCCGGCCAGCTCGTCTCCTTCTATGGCTACACCGCGTTCCTCGCGCAGCCGCTGCGCCAGGTGACGTTCATGTTCCTCCAGCTCACGCGCGCCCGCGTCGCCATCAAGAAGACCCGCAAGGTCCTCGCGGTCGACCCATTGGCCGGCACGCTAGCGGACCGCGACGCGGACACCCCGATCCTGCGGCCACTGCCCGAAGGTGCCCCCGTGCTCACCGACGCCGACAGCGGCCTTCAGATCGAAGCCGGAGCCTTCACCGTGCTCGTCGGAGCCGACCCGGATGACTCGGCAGAGGTCGCACGCCGCCTCACGCGGATCGATGACGCGGCCTCGGCCGGTGTTGCGCTCGCGGGTTCGCCAATCACGTCCTATCCGCTGCCCGAAGTGCGCCACCGCATCGTCCTATCGGACGCGACGCCCCAGCTGTTCACTGGAACGCTTCGTTCGCAGGTCGATGCCCGGGAAGAAAAAGGTAACGATGCCGACGTGTTGCAGGCACTCGCGGTCGCCGATGCTCACGACGTCACGCAGACGCTCGGCGGCCTTGCGGGCGAGATCACCGAAAAGGGCCGCTCGCTCTCCGGCGGCCAGCGCCAGCGCGTGGCCCTCGCCCGCGCCGTACTGACCGAAGCGGAAATCGCCGTGCTCATCGAGCCGACGTCCGCGGTCGACGCTCACACCGAGGCCCGGATCGCAGCGCAGCTGGCACAAAGCCGCAAGGGTCGCACGACGGTCGTCGTCTCCGCCTCCCCGCTCGTCCTCGAGCACGCGGACGAGGTCATCTTCATCTCCGACGGGTCCGTCATCACCCGCGGCACCCACCACGATCTTCTCGCCCGAGCCCGGGAAGGAAACCCGGACGCGCTCGCCTACCGCGGCGTCGTCGTCCGGACTACCGCAGAACCGGAGGACGCTCATGCAACTACCGATCGCTGATACGCCAACCGTCTGGCGCCGCATCAAAGACCTCCTCGGGCAGTACCGCGGACCCCTTGCCCTGGTCGTCGCCCTCCAGGGCATGGCGGCCGTGGCGGCGCTCGCGATGCCGTGGCTGCTCGGCCGGCTCATCGACCAGGTCGCGCAGGGCACGACGCTCGCCTACGTGAACCAGATCGCCATCTGGTTGCTCATCGCGGTGGCCACCCAGACCGTGCTTACCGGTATCTCGCAGCGCAACGCGATGATCCTCGGTGAGACGATCTTCGCCCAGTTGCGCGAGGAGTTCCTCACGACGATCACGCGCCTGCCGCTGTCGACGGTGGAAAAGGCCAGGACAGGCGACCTAATCGCGCGCACGACGAATGATGTCGACCGCGTCCAGTGGGTCATCCGCTTCGGTATTCCCCAGATCCTTGTCCAGATCATCACGGTGATCCTGACCCTCGGGGCGGCTTTCCTCGTCTCCCCGCTCATCGCAGCTGCGCTGCTCGTCGGTATCCCCGTGCTGATCGTCGCCTCGAAGCACTATCTGCGGCAGGCGACGCCCGCCTACCTGCGCAACGCGGAGGCCTACTCCAAGCTCAACGGGGTCTTCACCGAGTCGATCGAACACGTCGATACCGTCGACGCGCTCTCGCTCGGCAAGCGTCGTCGCTTCCACATGGATGCGGCACTGAAGAATGCGTGGGATACCGAAGCCTTCACGCTGCGGCTGCGCGCGGTGCTGTTCTTCTGGCTGGGGATCGCCTTCATCCTGCCGCCCGTCGCCGTGATCGTGTGGGGGTCCTACCTTGCGACCCATTCGATCGCGGGCGCGGCGATCGGCTCGGTGGCAACGATCTCGCTGTATGCGGTCCAGATCCAGGGCCCGATCGGCGAATTGCTATTTTGGCTCGATGAGTCCCAGGTCGCCCGGGCTTCGCTCTCGCGCATCCTCGGCATCAACCTCGTCGAGCCCGACCGGGTCACGAAAGACGTCGCCCCGGCCGATGAGCATCTCGTGGCCCGTGGCGTGCGGTATTCCTACGTGGACGGCGTCGAGGTCTTGCACGGCCTCGACCTCGATCTGCGCCCCGGTGAGCGGCTCGCCATTGTCGGGCCCTCGGGCGCGGGCAAGTCGACCTTCGGACGCATGCTCGCGGGCATTCATCCGCCCACCGCGGGCGAGGTGCGCATCGGCGGCGTCAACGTCGTCGAGCTGCCCGAACACATCCTGCGCTCCGAAGTTGCCCTCGTCACCCAGGAGCACCACGTGTTCGTCGGGTCGATCGCCGACAACCTGCGCCTCGCAAAGGCGGACGTGTCCGAGGCCAAGATGTGGGAAGCCCTCGACGCGGTCGCCGCGCGCGGCTGGGTCAGGAAGCTAAAGGAGGGACTGGAGACCGAGGTCGGTTCGGGCGCGCACACGCTCACCCCGGCGCAGGCCCAGCAGCTCGCCCTCGCCCGCCTCGTCCTACTCGACCCGCACACGCTCGTGCTCGATGAGGCGACCAGCCTGCTCGACCCGCGCGCCGCACGCGATCTGGAACGCTCACTGTCGGCGGTCCTCGCCGACCGCACCGTGGTCGCGATCGCGCACCGGCTGCATACCGCCCATGACGCCGACCGCGTCGCCGTAATCGAGGACGGAAACATTGTTGAAATCGGTCCTCACGACGAGCTCGTCGCCCTCGGCGGGGCGTACGCAAAACTCTGGGAATCCTGGCAGCAGGAGTAGCACAACAATCGCCTAAATCGAACATTAGGCCCTCCTTGCCAGGACGAAAGTCCCGGCAAGGAGGGCCTAGATGTAGTTCCCCGTGAGGTTGTGAACGCGTTCTGATGGAGTAAGACCACCGATCCCGGTATGGGGTCTGTGATGATTGTAGTGATGAAGCC
>NZ_MQVR01000084.1 GCF_001907295.1 Bowdeniella nasicola | reverse complement strand
TAACGGGAAGGTCGAACGCTACCAGCGACTGCTTGCCGAGGAATGCCTCTATGCCCGCGTGTATGAGTCCGAGCAGGCGCGCAGGAAAGCGATCGAGGTGTGGGTCCATCACTACAACTATCATCGGCCTCATACCGCCTGTGCAGATCAGCCACCGGCCAGCCGAGTCCACAAACGTGTAGACAACGTCATGACCTCATACACCTAGCCCGCGGCTTTCCTCGCCTGGCAGTGACGAGGACCAAAGTAGTGGCAAGATAGGGACCGGCAATCACCCTGTCAACGAGGAGCAGCGATGCGCGCACTGGTTAAAGCGGAAGCGGCCCCGGGCCTCGAACTGATCGACGTTCCGGAGCCGGAGACCGGCCCTGGCGAGGTCAAGATTCGCGTCCTGCGGGCGGGCCTATGCGGTACCGACCTGCACATCTGGCAGTGGGATGACTGGGCGGCGTCGATGCTGAAGCCGCCGCTGACAATCGGGCACGAGTTCTACGGCGAGATCGTCGAAATCGGGCTCGGAGTCGCGCAGGGAGAAGGCCGCGATGAGCTACGCGTCGGCATGCACGTCTCCGTCGAGGGGCATGTCGTATGTGGGCGCTGCCGCAACTGCCGTGCGGGGCGTCGTCACATGTGCATCCGTACCAACTCGATCGGCGTCAACCGCGATGGCGCCTTCGCGGACTACGTCGTCGTACCCGCCTCGAACGTCTGGGTGCAACCCGACGCGATCGACCCCGAGCTGGGAGCGATTTTCGATCCGCTCGGCAACGCCTTCCACACCGCCCAGCAGGTACCGATGCTCGGCGAGGACGTCCTCATCACCGGCGCCGGCCCGATCGGCTGCATGGCCGCCGCGATCGCTCAGCATGCCGGGGCGCGCAACGTCGTCGTGACCGATGTGTCCGAATACCGCCTAGGCCTCGCCCGCACGGCGGGAGCTACCGTCGCCGTCAACGTGGCCGAACGCAGCGTGAGCGACGTCCAAAAGGAGCTAGGTATGCGCGAGGGCTTCGACGTCGCGATGGAGATGAGCGGAGTGCCGTCGGCGATGAGTGACATCCTCAACAATTGCACGCACGGCGCCCATATCGCGCTGCTCGGCCTGCCGAAGGACCCCTACCCGATCGACTGGGGCAAGGTCATCACGCACATGTTCACGATCAAGGGCGTCTACGGCCGCGACATGTTCGATACGTGGTACCACATGACATTCTGTATGGAGTCCTCCGCAACGTTCCGCGAGGCCATCCGCGGCGTCATCACGCATCGCTTCGCTGCCGAGGACTGGGAAGAGGCATTTAAGGCCGCTGCGTCGGGGACGTGCGGCAAGGTCGTTATGGATTGGGAGAACTAAGATGACGCGGGATGCCGTCAAGACTTTTGTGGCCGACGTGGCCGCCGAGCTCGCCGAGATCGACGACGCCGGGCTCACCAAGCGCGAGCGCGAACTGACAACGGCGCAGTCGGCCCACATCGCGACGCCCGGGGGCGATGCGCTGAACTTCTGCGCGAATAACTACCTCGGGCTCGCCAATGAGCCGTCGATCGTTGCCGCGGCGCGCGAGGCGCTCGATACCTGGGGCTTTGGCATGGCCTCGGTGCGTTTCATCTGCGGGACGCAGACGCAGCACCGCAAGCTAGAGGAGTCCATCGCCGACTACCTGGGGATGTCCGACGCAATTCTGTTCTCGTCGTGCTTTGACGCGAACGGCGGCCTGTTCGAGGTGTTCTTCGGGCCCGAGGACGCGATCGTCTCCGACGCCCTGAACCACGCCTCCCTCATCGACGGCATCCGCCTGACCAAGGCAAAGCGGCTGCGCTACGCCAACGCCGACATGGGCCAACTGCGCGCGCGCCTGCAGGAGGCGAAGGACGCCGGGGCCCGCCGGATCGGCATCGTCACCGACGGCGTCTTCTCGATGGACGGCTATTACGCGCCGCTTGAAGAGATCTGCGACCTGGCCGACGAGTTCGGCGCCATCGTCATCGTCGACGATTCCCACGCGACGGGGTTCGTCGGCGAGCATGGCCGCGGTACGCACGAGCTGCTTGGCGTCATGGACCGCGTCGACATCATCACCGGCACGCTCGGCAAGGCACTCGGCGGCGCGTCGGGCGGTTTCGTCGCGGGCCAGCGCGAGGTCGTCGATCTGCTGCGTCAGCGCGCCCGTCCCTACCTGTTCTCCAATGCCGTGGCGCCGTCCGTCGTCGCGGGATCGCTGCGGGCCGTTGAGCTCGCGCGCACGGCCGACGATGCGCGCGCCCAGCTGAAGCGCAACACCCAGCTCTTCCGCTCGCTCATGGCCGACGCAGGCTTCGAGATCTTGCCTGGCAGCCACCCGATCACCGCGGTGATGTTCCCCGGCCCCGACGGCGCGCGCCTCGCGACGCAGATCGCGGACGCCATGCTCGAGCGCGGCGTCTACGTCATCGCTTTCTCCTATCCCGTCGTCCCCAAGGGCAAGGCGCGCATCCGTGTGCAGCTATCGGCCGGGCACAGCGAGGCGGACGTGCGCGCGTGCGTGCAGGCGTTCATCGACGCCCGGGACGCCGTGGGCGACGAACACTAGGCTGCGGCCGTGACGATCCTCGTGACGGGGCCGCGCGGCAACGTCGGATTCGTCGTCGCCGAAACCCTGCAGCGCTCGGGCGAGCCCGTGCGGCTTGCTTCGCGCTCGGCTGCGAGTGCGTGCGCAGAGTCCGTCGCTTTCGATTTCACCGACCAACGACGTGGCCCGGGCCTTTGACGGCGTCTCCGCGATGTTCCTCGTGCGCCCGCCCGCCGTCGGCAACGTCAAGCGCGACCTGCTGCCGGCGCTCGAGTTCGGGCGCAAGGCCGGGCTCGAGCACGTCGTCTTCCTGTCGCTGCAGGGGGCCGAGAAGAACCGCGTCGTCCCCCATGCCACGATCGAGTCCTACCTGCGCGAATCGGGCATGGCCCACACGTTCGTGCGCGCGTCGTTCTTCCATCAGAATCTGTCGACGACGCATGCGGCTGACATTCGCGACCGCGACGAGATCGCGTCAATCCTTTCTGGCGAGCTCGGCCGCGAGATCCGCTATACCAGGCCGGGGCTACTGCGCTATATCCGGCATGCGCGCAGGTCGATGCCCTGGCCGATGGTCGGCGTCACCGCGGCGATCTACACGACGGCGCGGCTCGGGCTGGCCGCCGGGCTTACCGACGACGTGCGCCAGGTCCTCGAGCGCGAGCCGATCACGTTCGCCGAGTTTGCGCACCGCGAGCGTCGGGTGTGGCTACGCGACTGATGGTCCGCATGTCGCGTTTTATGGAAATCGCTCCGCGCATCTGGGTCGCGACGAGCCGGCTGTATCAGACGACGGCGACGGTGATCGTCGGCGATGATGACAGCTGCCTGCTGATCGACCCGGCGTGGGAGGGCGATGAGCTTGCCGCGATCGCCGCGTGGCTCGCCGAGTGCGGCCTGCGCGTGCGCGCCGGATTTGCGACGCACGCCCACTACGACCACGTGCTGTGGCATCCCGGTTTCGGCGACGCGCCGCGCTATGCGTCACGGCGGGCGGCGGCATATGCGAGCGAGCATCGCGACTACCTGCGCGGGCGGCTCGCGGCCGATTTCCCGGCCGAGCTGCGTGCGCTCGCGGCGGTCCTCGAGGGCGTCGACCTCTACCTCGCGGGCCTCGATGCGCTCGAGCCGTATGTGCGACAGGCTGCGCTCGTCGTTCCCGGGCATGGCGCGGTCGGGACGGACGCTGCGGCGCGCCTCGCAGCAGACCAGCATTACCTCGCGGAGGTGTTGGCGGGGCGAGAGCCTGCCGATGCGCGGCTGGCCGATCCGGACCAGCGGCACTCCTATGACCGGCTCGTCGCGATCGTCTCGGAGCGCTAGGTGGCTCGCTGCTGTTCGCTGGCCTCGGGCGGGGACGAGCTGGGCAGATTATTCTCGCTGGGCGGACTCGCTGCCCGCGGGCGCGGTCCGGCCGGATCTGCTAGCGACGGGACCTTCTGACGGAAACGCGCGTGATAGCGCGGGCGACGCTGCGGGTCGACGCCGATCGGCGGAATTGCGGCGGCGACGCCGTCGATGAGCTGGATGCGCCAACCGTCGGTTGAGTCGGGCGGGTTCTCGAAAGCATTGAATTAGACAGCTCCACTTCACTACCGGGGGCCTTCATCTGTCATCCAGACTCACCAGTACCGAGCAGGACAACCTACCTGGACATCACAGCTAGTCGGTTTAGCTCTCGCGCGCAGGAATGGTCGCGGGCGCTTGCGCCGTTCCCGGCCGATCTGGTTTGCCGGGCTGCGGCTTGCCCGGGCCCGGAGTCGACTTATCGGGCTCGTTTGGGCTCGGAGTTGGGCTCGGGATCGGCTTATGCGGCTTGCTCGGTTCCGGGGCCGGAGGGGGCTCCGGCGTCGGCGTTGTCGGCGACGGGGAAGGTGTCGCCGGTGACGGCGTCGGAGATGGGGTGTCCGGCTGCGTCGGGGATGGCGCCGGTGTTGTCGGCGCGGGCTTCTTCGGAGACGGAACCAGGCCCGGTTTCATCGCGCGGCCCTTGGGCCGGCCGCGATCCGTAGGCGGCGGGGTCGGCGCCTTGTCCTGATCGTCTTCGCACAGATCGGGCGGCAGTTCGACACCGGGTACCGCGGCGGCAATAATGTTGAGCTGCTTGCGCGCAGGCGCGACCGTTTCGTCCCAGTAGCGCTGCTTCAGCTGGTGGAGGTAATCGCGCGTCCATGCGGAGTGCAGGACCTCGTTATCGTTCCCGCGCGCCTGGTCGAAGGAGTCCCACACGGTCATGAGCTGGCGGACCTTGGCGGTGTACTGCTCGATCGCGGTGGCATCCAGCGTGGCGGGATCAGAATGAAGGAGTTCCTCCGGGATCCCGTTTGCCCGCACCTTGGCCGTGAGTGTGCAGTCGACCTCGGGGTCGAACAGGCCGACCTGGTTGGCCTGCGCCTGGCTGGCCGTGGAGGCGACGTCGGAGAAGAATCGGTAATTCGACTCGTTGACAATCGGGACGCCGAAGCCGGCGCGGGTCACCTCGGCATTCACGAGGGTGCCGTCGCGATAAACCCCGGCGAGGACGCGCCCGAACCGGTCTTTCGTCGCCCCGTCTTTCACGAGCGTTACGGGGGTGCCGGCGGGCAGCAGCGAGGAGAGGTAGTCGGCGGCTTCGCGACCGAGGCACTGCGGGACGTCGTGGCTGCCGACGAGATCGGGGGTGTCGACGTTCAGGAGGCGCACCTCGTAGCTGCGGAACCCCTCGGTGACGATGAAGGATTCGCCGTCGATCACTTCGGCGACGACGGGGCTCGCGGTGAATTGAAGAGTAAGCGCACCAAGGACCATCGCCCCTGTGGCGATGAATCCTGCACTGCGGAAACCAACCGACTCCATAGACCTCGCACCTATCGCGCAATCCCCCCGCGCCTTAGCATAATCACGCCTGACGTCAAATCCTTACGAACGTTACGCATTCGACATTGAGTTCGGGGTTCCCCTCACCTGTGGTGGAGGCCGTAAGGGGCGCGCTCCACCTTGAGAAGGAAGGCGAAACCCGCATAATCATGCGACCGCGCGATCCGCTTTGGTGCCGATCTTGGAACGATGAAGGTATCACTAGAAGGGAACCTGTCATGAAACGCACGATTCGACCAACATTCGGACATTGCGCTCTGCTCTGTCTCGTCGGTCCCATTGTTGGCGGCCTGCTCGGTCTGATAGCCGGCTTCCTATTCGAACTCGCGATTTCCAGCCCCTGGCTCGCCGTCAACGGCATGTTCGGCCGCGGCGAATACGTCGGCGAACCCCTCATGCTGCTCATCATGGCGGGCTTCGGCGCGACCGCGGGCGCGATCTTCGCGGCGACGACGCTCGGCGAATCGCTGCGCATCACCGTAACGGAACGCGACATCGAGGTCAGCTGGGATAACGCCCGCGTCTCGGTTCCGGCGACCATGGTGCAGTCCGTCGTCATCGACGAGGACATCGTCATCCTGGGCGAGGACGGCATCGAGCTGTCGCGCGTCCGCAACGACGTGAACTCCCAGGAGCTCATCGACGCCCTCATCGATGCCGACTACTCGTCGATCCTCACGCGCGATCCTTATGACAATGAGTTCCGTGCCGAAGAGGACCACCGCGGGCTTGCCGAAGACGCCCAGAAGCTGCTGGCCGCGCGGGCCTGCGCGATCCGCAACGGCGCGCATGGCGATGCCGAGCTGCTGCGTCGGCGTCTGGCCAGCCACGGCGTCATGGTCCGCGACATTCACCGCCGCGGGTTGCGCCCGCTGCGTCAGCAGTGGCGCCTGGGGACCGCCCGCGATCGGTTTCCCGAATTCGCCTTCATCGCCTAGCTCGCCAGCGCAATAAGCGCTGTCACGAGGACAATCTTTAGCAGGATTCCGACAGCAAACAGTGCCGCATACCCGGCTTCGATGCGATCGTCATCGAGCCGGGATGCGGCATATGCGTACAGGGCCGGTTGGCCGATGATGCCGGCGATGGCGCCGGCAGTGCGGGCCGGTGATAGGCCAAGGATGCGGCCCGCCGCGAACGTGAGGAGCGTCGTCACGATGACGATGAGAGCCGCGAGCGCGCCCGCGCGCAAGCCCTGGCCGGTGAACGCGAACTGCGCGAAACTGGGGCCCGCGGTGATGCCGACGGCCGCAAGGAAAATGAGCAGGCCGAGCTGACGCAAGGTGAGGTTCGCGGCCGGGGGGATCTGCCAGACGATGGGGCCGGTGCGACCGATATAGCCGAGCAGCATGCCGACGACGAGCGGGCCGGCGGCGGTGCCGAGGGAAAAGTGCGCGCCCCCGAGCGAGATCTGCGCGAAGCCGAGCAACAGGCCGGCAGCCATGCCGATGCCGACGGACAGGGCCGAGAACGTCGAGACGCCTGTCTCCGAATCGCCGAAGAAGCGGGCGACGTCGGCGATCGCGTCGCGCGGGACGACGACGAGGACGCGGTCGGATAGCTCGAGTTCGAGATCGTCGGCGGCCAGCAGTTCCTGGTCGCCGCGCTTCACACGCGTCATGACGCCGCCGAAGCGGGCGGGCAGGTTGAGTTCTGCGACGGTGCGGCCCGCGAGATCGTGGTTGGACAGGACGAAGTAGCGGAAGTCGACCTGCGTGCGGTTATCGGCGAGATGCTCGGGCAGGCGCTCGCCTACCGCGTCGATCGCGCGGGCGACGACGTCACGGTGGCCGACGAGGAGGACTTCGTCGCCGCTGTGGAGCGGCTCGCCGGGCGAGATGACGCGCGTCAGGCCGTCGCGTCGCAGGTAGCTCATGCGCAGTTCCTGCGTGGCGAAGCCGGGGACATCGCGGATCGCGATCGGCGCGGCAACGCGCGCGGAGACGGCCGCGATCTCGTGGGCGGGGTCGGTGTCGCGGGTTGCGGGCCAGGTGCGCGTCACGACGATAGAGATGACGATGAGGGCGACGATGACGCCGATGGGATAGCCGATGGCATATCCGATCGCGGGCTCGTTGCTGCCGGCCGCGGCGTTTGCGGCCGCGAGGGCGGGCGTCGCGGTCAGGGCCCCGGTGTAGATGCCCGCACCGACCGGGGTGGCGACGCCGAGCAGCGGGCCGGCGACGAGCGCCGCGGCGGCCGCGAGCGCGAGGATCACAACGGCGACGCCGATGAGCGGTGCGGTGCGTCGGAATTCGGTAAAGAACGGCTGGCCGGCGGCGAGGCCGACGAGGTAGACGAACAGGGCGAGGCCAAGGCCCTGGACGAGTCCGAGTTCGGCGCCGAGGCCGGGGACGGCCGCCCCGATCGCGAGGCCGACGAACAGCGCGCCGGCGGCACCGAATTTCAGCGGCCCGAAGGGGATCTGCCCGATAAGGGAGCCGAGGGCGACGACGACGAAGAGGGCGAGAAGCGGCGAGGCCGCAAGCAGTGACATTAGTGCTCGATTCCGTAGCCGCGCAGGCGTTTTTTGGCGGCCTTTGTGCCTTCGTTTTGCAGGGCGAGGAGTTCGGCGTAGATGCCGCCGGATGCGGCGAGGTCGGCCGGGGAGCCGATCTCGCCGATCCGCCCGCCACGCAGCGTGATGATGCGGTCGACGGTGGAGATCGTCGAGAGCCGGTGCGCGATGATGAGCGAGGTGCGGTCGGCCATGAGCGCGGAAAGGCCCGCCTGCACGAGCCGCTCGCTGCGCGTATCGAGCGCACTCGTCGCCTCGTCGAGGACGAGGATGCGCGGGTCCTTCACGATCGCGCGCGCCACCGAGATGCGTTGCTTTTGGCCGCCGGAGAGTTTCAGGCCTCGCTCGCCGATGAGGGAGTCGTAGCCGCGCGCGAACTTCGCGATGAACGCATCGGCGTTCGCGCGGCGCGCAGCCGCTTCGATGACCTCGCGGGGCGCGTCGGGATCCGCATATCCGATGTTTTCCGCGATCGTGCCAGAAAACAGGTGCGGCTCTTGGAAAACGACGCCAATGAGGCGCCGCAGCTCGGCTGAGGTGAGGCCGGCGATGTCGTGGCCCATGACCTCGATGCGGCCGGCACGCACCGGATAGAGGCCGAGTAGCAGGTTGATGAGCGTCGTCTTGCCGCCGCCGCTCTCCCCCACGAATGCGACCTTCTCGCCGTAGTCGACGCGGAACGAGATACCGGAGAGGACATCGGCATCGTCGTCGTAGCCGAAGCGCACATTAAAGAACTGCAGCGCGGGTTTGCCGGGGACGGGCTCGAGCTCGCGTGGCTTTGGCGCGTCGCCGCGCAGCGCCACGTCGTCGGCGAGATCGAGTTCCATCACGCGGAAGTAGTCCTTCGAGCCGGCGATGGCGTGCTGGGCGGTGTCGACGATATAGGACATCGACGTGACGGGGGCGCGGGCCATGGTCACGAGTTGGATGAGCAGGACCATGTCGCCGACGCTGAAGCGCCCGCGCACGGTGTAGACAAAGATGATCGCGAAAATGCCGAAAAAGACCAGCGCCATGACGCCGCGACGCAGGGCGTCCATCGTGTGCCAATAGCGCGACTGCTGCTTCGTCAGGCCCACCGTCGTGTCGAAATGGCGGCGGAAGATCGCGAGTTCGCGTCGCTCCTGGACGAAGGATTTGACGACCTTGATCTGCGCGATGACCTCGGTGAAGCGGCCGCCAGCCGCGTCGATCTCCTTATTCTTCGCGCCCTCGATGCGCTGCCAGCGCCGGGAGGTCAGCGCCGTGAGCCACAGGTAGATCGGGAAGACGATGGCGAGCAGCAGGGCGAGCGGCCAGGCGTAGAATGCGGCGATCGCGAGGATCGCGACCGTCTGGATGAGCATCGTGAAAAAGTTGTTCGAAAACGCGTTTGCGAAGCCCGTGACCTCGGTGATGGAGCGGTTCAGGCGCGAGACGATGCGGCCGGTGAGCTCGTTATCGAAATAGCGCTGGGGAAGGTCGAGGAGTTTGGCGAAATAGCGGTTCGACAGGATCTCGCGCATGCGTGCGGCCATGATGTCGCCCGCATAGCCACCGGCGGACGAGATGATCGTCGACGCGAGTTCGACGGCGAGGAAGGCCGCGGCGAGCCAGAGCACGGAGGAGACCGCACCGGGGACGATGCCTTTGACAGCGTCGACGACGACATCCGTCGCGCGGCCGATGATGAAGGGGGTGGCGAGGGACAGCAGGGCGGTCGTCACCGCGGCGAGCACGATCGCGACATAGTACGGCATGAGCTCGCGGGTGAAGGAGATGATTTTTGCGAGGGGGCGCATACCTCTATTCAACGCCTACGCGCCGGTTTCGTTCCCGCGGCGGCGGATTTGCGGGGTAGACATTGGTCACGACACACTGGGGCGCATGACGTTAGTGGCAGCGGCGGCGGTCCTTCGGCAGCGCGCGGGGCGGGTGGAATTGCTGTGTGCGCAGCGCTCGGCGCCGCCTGCGCTCGCCGGTCTGTGGGAGTTTCCCGGCGGCAAGGTTCAGCCTGGTGAGGAGCCGTGCGCGGCGGCGGTGCGGGAGCTAGCTGAGGAGCTCGGGATCGACGTCGAGCTGGGTGAGCTCGTGGCGGGGCCCGGTGCGCAGGGGGCGTGGCCGATCCTCGCCGACATGGACATGCTCGTCTGGCGGGCGCAGTTGGCCGATGCCTCGGCCGAGCCTGATGCGCTCCAGGATCATACCGACGTGCGGTGGGTCGAGTTAACGCGGGCCGCCGAGCTGGACTGGATCGAGGTCGATCGGCCGATCCTCGACGCGGTTGTGGCGAGCTACCACGCTTCGTAAGCGCCGCACCAGGAAATAGCCATCCGGGCGTGTCTGATGATCTGTGTAAGGCGTTTTGAAAGGACGCGTCACACTGATGTTTATGACTGAAGAAAAGAGTGCCTCGCTGGCGTCGGGTGATGAGCTCGTTGCTCAGCTCCAGGCCAGCGGAGCGTTGGACGAAGTGTTTGCCAAGATCGATGCCGGGCAGGTGTCGATGACCGGCTCTGATGGGTTGTTGCCGGCCCTGTTGAAGACAACCCTCAAGCGTGGGCTTGGCGCTGAGCTCACCGATCATCTGGGCTATGAGTAGGGGGGCCGCGCCGGAAAAACGTCCGAACTCGCGCAACGGGACGACGCTGAAGACGATCGTGTCGGAGGTCTGCGGGTTCACCGTTGATGTGCCCAGGGATCGGGCTGGGACGTTCATGCCGCGACTGATCCGGGGTCTGCTGTCGGTTTGCTTGAGTCCAAGACTGTCTCGATCTGAAGATCGATACTGAAAGGATGATGAGCATGCCATCGAAGTACAGTGAGG
>NZ_MQVR01000083.1 GCF_001907295.1 Bowdeniella nasicola | reverse complement strand
TGAGAAACTTCTATCTTCACCCAAGGCCCGCTCTCATTCATCACCAACACCCGGCAGTCAGAGACCGCGTCACGCACTCTGAAACCGGAAGAGCCCGTTTGTGACCTGAAACTCAGGCATGTGCCGAAGATCATGGCGTGAAGGGCGTTCCATGGTGCGGCACGGGGGCGTCTCCCACGTATGCTGAAGGAGAAGTCGAAACAGGTTCGACGAGACCTATTCGTCAACGAGGTAGATGAGGTCATTGTGACTGAGTCCATCTCCGTCCCGAATTGGTAACGAAACGAAAACCCAAGGACAAAGCCTTCGGACATGGAAATAACTCGTCGTACGATGTTTTCAATATTTCGCCACAGGGCTACAACGGAGTTGTCCGTTTAGCTCCCCTCTGTGGCGGACGATGGCAAGTAGGAGAACCCGTGAAGAAGTCAGTACTCTTCAGCACCATGGCCGCCGCGGCCCTGGTTCTTTCAGCATGTGGCCAAGCGCCCGAAAAGGCACCCGCGACCGATTCGTCTTCGGACGGTAGTGGCTCTGCCGACTACAGCAACTTCAAGGCGTGTATGGTCTCCGATGAGGGCGGCTTCGACGACCGCTCCTTCAACCAGTCCGGTTTCGAGGGCCTGAAGAAGGCCGAGAGCGAACTTGGAGTAAAGGTCCAAACTGCCGAATCCCGGAGCCCGGGCGATTACCAACAGAATATTGACTCGCTTATTAACCAGAACTGCAACCTCATCATTGGCGTTGGCTTCCTGCTCAACAACGCGATCCGTGACTCGGCAAAGGCGAACCCGGACGTCAACTTCGCGCTGATCGACTCTCGTATCACCGAGGGCCAGGGCGATACTTTCAAGGTCCTCGACCTGCCGAACGCCAAGCCCCTCGTTTTCAACACCGCTGAGGCGGGCTACCTCGCTGGCTACGTGGCCGCGGGCATGAGCGAATCCGGCAAGCTCGGCACCTTCGGCGGAATGGACCTGCCCTCGGTGAAGATCTTCATGGACGGCTTCGAAGACGGCATGAAGAAGTACAACGAGGACAACGGCAAGTCCGTCACCCTCGCGGGCTGGTCCAAGGAGAGCCAGACCGGCCAGTTCGTCGGTAACTTCTCCGACACCAACAAGGGCAAGCAGATCACCGAGAACATGCTCGCCCAGGGGGTCGACATCGTGATGCCGGTGGCCGGCCCCGTCGGCTCCGGTACGGTCGCGGCTGTGAAGGAAGCCAAGAAGGGCGCGGTCGTCTGGGTTGACTCCGACGGCTTCAAGTCCACCTCGGACGGCGACGTCATGCTGACCTCGGTTGTCAAGGAGATCGGCCAGTCCGTCTTCGACACGGTCAAGTCCTCGGCGGAAGGCAAGTACACCGCGGAGGCCTACGTTGGCACCATCGAAAACGGTGGCGTGGCCATGGCCGAGTTCCATGACTTCGACTCCAAGGTCCCGGCCGAGCTGAAGGAAGCTGTTGAGAAGCTGAAGCAGCAGATCGTCTCCGGTGAGATCAAGGTCGAAACCAAGAACCAGCCGTAAGCCGACAATCCGGACCGTGGGCGACGCCGCGTAGTACGCTGCCGACGTCGCCCACGATCGCACCTAGCCCTTCCATCCGACTGCTTGCCCGCGCTGGCGCGGGCGCCTACGACAGGAACTGCCAAGTGAAACTCGAACTTCGCGGGATCACAAAGGTTTTCGGTCCGCTCGTGGCCAATGATGCCATCGATCTGGTCGTTGAACCTGGTGAAATCCATGCGTTGCTCGGTGAAAATGGCGCCGGCAAATCAACGTTGATGAACGTCCTTTACGGGCTGT
This sequence comes from Bowdeniella nasicola, assembly GCF_001907295.1. Lineage (GTDB taxonomy): Bacteria > Actinomycetota > Actinomycetes > Actinomycetales > Actinomycetaceae > Bowdeniella > Bowdeniella nasicola. The sequence continues at coordinate 8,950 of NZ_MQVR01000083.1, read as the reverse complement.
ATCAACCCGATGGCGGCGAGATTCTCATCGACGACAAACCAGTGACATTTTCCGGTCCCGGTGACGCCGTAGCCGCGGGCATCGGCATGGTGCACCAGCACTTCATGCTCGTCCCGGTCTTCACCGTCGCCGAATCCGTGGCTCTCGGCTACGAACCCACCGGACCCCTCGGCATCATCTCGACCGAACGCGCCGCCGCCAAGGTAAAGGAGCTGTCCGACAGGTTTGGCTTCAACATCGACCCCGACGCCTACATCGAGAACCTCTCCGTCGGCGCCCAGCAGCGCGTCGAGATCATCAAGGCCCTCTCGCGCGACGCGGAGGTTCTGATCCTCGACGAGCCGACCGCCGTGCTCGCGCCCCAGGAAACCGATGAGCTCTTGGAGATCATGAAGGAACTGAAAGAGCAGGGACGCTCGATCATCCTCATCACTCACAAGCTGCGTGAGGTTAAGGCCGTCGCAGATAAGATCACGGTTATCCGCCGCGGCAAGGTCGTCGGAACCGCTGACCCGTCGGCCTCCGAAACCGAACTTGCCTCGGCCATGGTCGGCCGCGCCGTCGACCTCGGCGTCGATAAGGCGCCGGCCGATCCCGGCAACGCGGACTTCCAGATCAAGAACATCACCGTGCTGGACGCGCTCGGTCGCCCGGAAGTGCGCGACCTCAGCTTCGATGTCCACGGCGGAGAGATCGTCGCGATCGCGGGCGTGCAGGGTAACGGTCAGACCGAGCTCGCCGAAGCGATCCTCGGCCTGCGCGATATCTCGCAGGGCTCGATCGAACTCGATGGCAAGAATCTTGCGGGCATGAACGTGAAGAAGCGCCTCGGCGCGGGCGTCGGGTTCGTTCCCGAAGACCGCTCCACGCACGGCATGATCGCGACGTTCTCAATCGCCGAGAACATGATTCTCGACCTGTACGATCGGGCGCCGTTTGCCAAGGGCATGAACATGAACCGGTCGGTCATCACGAAGAACGCGGAAGAACTCCGCGACGAGTTCGACGTGCGCGTCACCTCGATTCATGACCCCATCTCCACCCTGTCGGGTGGCAACCAGCAAAAGGCGATCCTCGCGCGCGAAATGTCGCGCGACCTGCACCTGCTCGTGGCCTCCCAGCCCACCCGTGGCCTGGACGTCGGCTCGATCGAATTCGTGCACGCCCGGATCGTCGCCGAGCGAGATAAGGGCACCCCGGTGCTCATCATCTCCACCGAGCTCGACGAGGTCTACGCCCTCGCCGACCGGATCGCCGTCATGTACGGCGGCAAGCTCGTCGGCATGGTCGCCCCCGACACCCCCCGTTCCGTTCTCGGCCTCATGATGGCCGGCGTTCCCTATGAGGAAGCCGTCGCCCAAGCACACATTGATGTCGAGCCCAGCCCCGTCAGCAAGGAGGAGTCATGACCCAGGACCCCACTCCTGCCGGCGACCCGACACCCATCGCCGCAGATATGCACGCGGCCGGTACACCCGCCCAAGAAGCCGAGGGACAGCCCGAAGACGGCAAGCGTCGTGACCGGCGCCCCTCGGGCCAGTCCGTCATGCGCGAGATCATGGCCTCTTCTGGCGTGTTCATCTTCTTCGCCATCGTGCTCGCCCTGATCATCGGCGCCATCCTGGTCGCCGCGTTCAACCCGCGCGTTCACGAAACGGCGTCCTACCTGTTCGCGCGTCCGACGGACTTCTTCTTCGAGGTCTGGCAGTCTTTCCGGGGCTTCTTCGCCTCGCTGTTCCGCGGCGCTGTCTTTGACTACGAGGCGACGTCCGTGCCTCGCATGGTCAAGCCGATCACCGAGTCGATCACGAACTCCGTTCCGCTGATCCTCGCGGGCCTGTCCGTCGCGGTCGCATTCCGTGCGGGCCTGTTCAACATCGGCGCCCAGGGCCAGATCATCATCGGCGCCCTCGTCGGTGGCTATGTCGGCATCGCCTGGCAGCTTCCCCCGGTCCTCCACCTGCTCGTCGCCGTCCTCGGCGCTGCGCTCGGTGGCGCGATCTGGGGCGCGATCCCTGGTATTTTGAAGGCTCGCGCCGGTGCGAACGAAGTGATCGTCACGATCATGCTCAACTCGGTCGCGCTGTATCTGCTCAGCTACTTCCTGAAGACGAAGACCTACATCGGTCAGGGCTTTGCTGGTAAGTCCGAGCAGATCACGTCCTCGGCTGCCTTCCCGCTGATCCTCGGGTCCCCGTTCCGCCTCCACTACGGCATCCTGCTCGCGCTCCTTGCGGCCGGCTTCGTCTGGTGGCTGCTCGAGCGCTCCACCCTCGGTTTCGAGATCCGTGCCGCGGGCGCCAACCCGGCGGCCGCGCGCACCGCAGGCGTGTCGGTGAACCGCACGATCATCGTCACGATGATCATCGCCGGTGCACTCGCGGGCCTTGCCGCCACTGGGCCGGTCCTCGGTACCGAGCGGTTCGTGTCTAACGGTGTTGCGGCATCGTTCGGTTTCGATGCCATTACCGTGGCGCTGTTGGGCCGCTCGAAGCCCCTCGGTGTCGTGTTCGCGGGTCTGCTCTTTGGTGCCCTGAACGCGGGTGCCGCGACCATGCAGGCTGCTGCCCAGATCCCCGTCGATATCGTCCAGGTATCGCAGGCCATCATCGTGTTGTTTATCGCCGCACCGCCGCTGGTGCGCTGGCTGCTTCGACTTCCTGGTCCGGAGCGCCGAACCACACCCCGTTCCCGGGTCCAAAAGAAGGAGGTGGCAGCGGCATGAGTGCACCCACGCATGCACCCGAACGGCACAATGAAAAGTCCATTGGGCCGGTAGTCCAAGCGCCGATCCAGTGGCGGTTCCCGATCGCTGCGATCGTCATGGCGGTCCTCACCATTGGGTTCGCCATCATCTCCAAGGGCGAATCGGTCTTCTCGATGGCCGGCGCGTCTCGAGCATTCGACATTCCGAACTGGCATATGGACTCCACGCTCGTCGTGTGGATTCTTGCCGCCCTCGCCGTGGCCTTCGCTGCTGGCGCGACGTTCCTTGCGGTGAACCGCAAGAAGCACGTGGCAACCATGACGGGATTGGCGGCCGTCGCGTTCATCCTCGCGTTCCTCGTGTGGATCGTTGCGGGCCGCACCGGCGCACACATGCCCGTCGTGCAGCTGCTGCAGGGCGCTGTCGCATTCGCCGTGCCGCTCATCCTCGGCGCACTGTCCGGCGTCGTGTGTGAACGCTCCGGCATCATCAACATCGCCATTGAAGGTCAGCTGCTGGCTGGTGCCTTCATGGGCGCCGTCGTCGCATCGATCTCCAACTCGCCTGTCCTCGGCATGCTGCTGGCCCCGATCGCGGGCATGCTCGTGGCACTGCTCCTTGGCCTGTTCACGATTAAGTACCGCGTCGACCACATCATCGTTGGCGTTGTGCTCAACATGCTGGTCCTTGGCCTGACGTCGTTCCTGTACTCGTCCTGGCTCACGAGCGACCCGGGCCATCTCAACAAGGCGATGGCGCTCAGCCGTATCCGGATCCCGCTGCTCGCCGATATTCCGGTCATCGGTCCGGTGTTCTTCAACCAGACGATCCTCGTGTACCTCATGTACATCATCGTGATCGTCTTGCAGTTCATGCTCTTCCGCTCGCGCTGGGGCCTGCGCCTGCGCGCCTGTGGTGAGCACCCGAAGGCCGCCGACACCGTCGGCATCAAGGTGAACCGGACGCGCTGGCGCTCGGTCATCCTCGGTGGCGCGCTCGCCGGCCTCGGTGGTGCGTTCTTCACCGTCGGTATCGGCCTGGCGTTCACCAAGAACGCTGCGGCGGGTAACGGCTTCATCGCGCTCGCCGCGATGATCCTGGGACGCTGGAACCCGAAGGATGCCGTCGCGGCAGCTGCGATCTTCGGCTTCGCGACCAACCTCGGCTACGTCATGCAGTCGGTCAACAACTCCATCCCGTACGAGTTCCTCTTGATGATCCCGTACGTCGTGACGATCCTCGCGGTTGCGGGGTTCGTCGGGGCGGTCCGCCCGCCCGCGATGGAAGGTAAACCGTATCCGTAAGCCGCGCATGCGGCACAATACAGCCCAGGTTCGCCCTGGGCTGTACTGATTAAAGGAGCAGCAATGCCAGTAGCTGACAGCCAGTGGGCCGAACTTCGGTCCCAGGCGATCGCGGCCATGCGCCGCGCCTACAGTCCCTATTCGAACTATCCGGTCGGGGCCGCGGCCTTCGTCGACGATGGTCGCGTCGTAACCGGATGCAACGTGGAAAACGCCGGCTACGGCGTCACGCTGTGTGCCGAATGCGGACTCGTATCCGAACTCATCAACTCCGGCGGTGGGCGCCTCACGGCGTTCACGTGCGTCAACGGCAACGAGGAAACGATCGTGCCGTGCGGACGCTGCCGCCAACTGCTGTACGAACACGGCGGTCCCGACCTCCTGGTGATGATGCCGGGCGGGATCGCGCCCATGAGCGAGGTCTTGCCCGATGCCTTCGGGCCGTGGGACCTGGCCGAAGTGAAGGAGACACCATGACCGAAGCTTTCGACGTCGTCGACGTCATTCGCACCAAGCGAGACAAGGGCGAACTCAGCCCCGAGCAGATCGACTGGGTGATCGATGCCTACACCCGCGGCGTCGTCGCCGACGAGCAGATGTCGGCGCTCGCCATGGCGATCTTCCTCAACGGCATGAACCGTCAGGAGATCGCTCGCTGGACCGCCGCGATGATCGCGTCGGGCGAGCGGATGGACTTCTCCTCGCTCTCGCGTCCGACCTCGGATAAGCACTCGACCGGCGGCGTAGGGGACAAGATCACTCTGCCGCTCGCCCCGCTCGTCGCGGTCTTCGATGTTGCCGTCCCGCAGCTGTCCGGCCGCGGCCTCGGCCACACCGGCGGAACCCTGGACAAGATGGAAGCCATCTCCGGCTGGCGCGCGGATCTTTCCAACCAGGAAATCCTCGACCAGCTCGAAGATGTCGGCGCCGTCATCTGCGCGGCGGGTGCGGGCCTCGCCCCGGCCGACAAGAAGCTGTATGCGCTGCGCGATATCACCTCGACGGTCGAAGCGATCCCGCTGATTGCCTCCTCGATCATGAGCAAGAAGATCGCCGAAGGCACCGACGCCCTTGTCCTCGACGTCAAGGTGGGCGCCGGCGCCTTCATGAAGGACCTCGATATGGCACGTGAGCTCGCGCGCACGATGGTCGACCTCGGCAGCGATGCGGGGGTAAAGACCGCGGCGCTCCTGACGAACATGTCGGTGCCGCTCGGCCTGACCGCCGGTAACGCCCTGGAAGTCCAAGAGAGCCTCGATGTGCTCGCCGGTGGCGGACCTGCCGACGTCGTCGAGCTGACCGTCGCGCTCGCTCGCGAGATGCTCGCCCTAGCCGGCAAGGGCGACGTCGACGTCGAAGCGGCGCTGAAGGATGGCCGCGCCATGGATAAGTGGAAGGCCATGATCCGCGCGCAGGGCGGCGATCCGGACGCCCCGCTGCCGGTCGCCGAGCACACCGAGGATATCCTCGCGCAGGCCGATGGCGTCATCACCGATATGGACGCCCTCGACGTCGGTGTCGCCGCGTGGCGCCTCGGCGCGGGCCGCGCCCGCAAGGAGGATCCGGTCCAAGCGGTCGCCGGCGTGCAGATCCACAAGAAGCCCGGCGAGCGTGTGGCGAAGGGCGACAAACTCTTCACGCTGCACACAGCCACGCCGGAGCGTTTCGAGCGCGCCAAGGAGGTCCTCGCCGATACCGTCGCCATTGGCAACGCGTACGAGGGACCGAAGTCGATAGTCTTGGATCGTATCGGTTAACACTTCGGAGGTGAGTGCCATGGCAGATCCCCGCGATACCGTCGTGCCGGGTCACGAAGAGCATGAACACGAAACGGACGACCAGATCCAGGCCGAGGAATATCGGCCGAACGATCCGGTCAGTGTGTTCGAAGCGAATCCGGCAGACGTCGCTGACCAGGCCATCGAGGAACCCGTAGAGGACGAGGATGCCCGCGCAGACGCGTGAGTTGCGATCCTGGCCCGTTGAGCTGGGTGGGCATCGCTTACAGCAGTGCGACGAGACGAGTTGCGGCGCAGCCGCGCTCGTCATGCTCGCCGCCACCGGCGATGCCCGCCTCGCCTCCTGGCTATCCGGCACCAACCTGCCCCCAGAAGCCTCCCTGCCGGAGGTTCCCAGTTGGGCCATGGCCGCAGCACCGCCCGCGCACATGCGGTTCGAGATCGCGCAACGCCACGTCCGCTCCCGGATGCGAGGCTGGCCGAGCGCGCTCGGGACCCTGCCGTCGTCCGCCGCGAAGCATGCACGGTTTCGCCATCTCGACTATCACGTCACGTGGCTGCCGGCGGGTGCTCCGCGGCGCGCCGCCGGGATCCGCAACCTGGTCGGGATCGTGAAGTCGGGGATCCCGTGCCTGCTGTATGTCGGTGGCACCGCCCCGGGCCCGCTCACCACGCGCGTGCCTCGGCACGTCATCGTCGCCGTCCCCGCCAAGGGCGGAAGCGATGGCGACACCATCAATCTTTACGAGCCGGATTCGGCCGCCCTGTATCGACTCCCGATCAGCCAGCTCGACGACGATCGCCCGAAAGCGGCCTTTGGAAACTGGTCGCACGTTTACGCGATCGTTGCCCCTAAAGCGACCGAGATTATTCACCCTTCGCCACGTGGCGCAGAAAGGACTCAACACTCATGACCACCCGTAGCGATATCGCCGGCCTCATCGACCACACGCTGCTGAAGCCCGAATCCACCAAGGACGACGTCAACGCGCTGGTCGAGCAGGGCAAGAAGCTCGGCGTGAAGGCCGTGTGCGTCTCGCCGTCCCAGCTCCCGATCGACAACCCCGGCGACCTCACCGTAGCAACCGTCGTCGGCTTCCCCTCTGGCGCCGTCAAGACCGCCGTCAAGGCCGCGGAAGCCAAGCAGGCTGTCGCCGATGGCGCCGACGAGGTCGATATGGTCGTCAACCTCGGCCAGGTCAAGGAAGGCGATTTCGACGCCGTCGAGCGCGACATCCACGAGGTCAAGCAGGCCTGCGGCGACGTGCTGCTCAAGGTCATCATCGAATCCGCGGCGCTGACTGATGACGAGATCGTCGAGGTCTGCAAGCGTGCGGAAGCCGCGGGCGCCGACTACGTTAAGACTTCGACCGGCTTCCACCCGGCCGGCGGCGCCTCCGAGCATGCCGTGAAGCTCATGAGCGAAACCGTGGGCGATCGCCTCGGCGTCAAGGCCTCCGGAGGCATCCGCACCGGCGAGGCTGCGCTCGCGATGGTCAAGGCTGGCGCGACCCGCCTCGGCCTTTCGGCCTCAGCGCAGATCCTGTCCGAGATCGACGCTTAACCACCAGCGAGCTGGGCGCTCGTGTAGACGCCATCGGCGGCCACGACGCTCAGCTCGCTGCTGCTTTCATATCGGGCGTATTCAATGAGCTGAGTGGTGCCCGAATAGTGCCGGGCGCCATCGGCGTCGACTCGAGCTCGTGTCGCGTGCCAAGAAAAGATCGCGCATGAGCGGTCGGCACTGAGCACGTAGGAGTGAGCGGTGATCAGTGCCCTGCCGGGGATGCGAAAAACCGTGAGCGGCATTCGCATGTGGTAGAAGTCTTCACCAGCCTCCCGCTCGACCAAGGAATGTCGAGAGACGTGACAGCGATCGTCGACTCTCCAGCTTTCCACCTCGCTCACGGCGGCAATGATCGGGAACATGACATCGGGGTCCGGCCCCATAATCCCGGGTCCAACGCCCCAACTATCCAGGGCGTGATAGTCGGTCGGGTGCACGGCCTGTGGCGTTGCCGCGATATCGAACTGAGGCCCGATCAGCTGCACTAACGGTTCTGGCGTCAAGGGTGAGTCGGACCAGACTGCGAGGCTATCCCCGTCACGTCGATGGGCGACGTACTGCTCGGTTGGGCACTCCGCAATGATCGAGAGGTGTGCGCGAAGCCATTCAGGGGACGTCATCCGATAATCGCCGTCCAACCGTGCTTTTTGATTCCAGCATGCGCAAATGAGTTCTTTAGATAGGTCTTGAATCTAGGGTGCTTTAAAAGTGCTTTCTGTTGCGCGTTGCTCAGGCCCGGTATTACCCCCGGGCGGTAGGGGTCAATTGGCCATTTTGATTTTGATCCGCTCATCTGGATGTGCACACTATGGACCATAGGTCTCCCAGTCCATGCGTACAGATCCTCGAAACCCGCTGACCTTTCCTAGTGAATAGGAGCCTCCGCCTCTACCGCGCAATGGCCAGGTTTCGTGACCTACGAATATTTCAGCGGGTTGGTTCAGTGGTTGACATCGGATTGTGAGAGGAGATATCTCGCGGTAGGGGTCATCTGTTGTAGTCGTAATCTTGTTGATGATCCCTGTGTCAGAGTGGGCAATTGCGGAAGAGCCAACGGGAAATAGTGAGAGCAGTATAAGCGTGGGTATAGCGAGCACTACGAGCCGCGCGCGACTGAAGCGCATCTTGGCCTCCTGTGATTTGAGTGAATGGTTCGATGTCAGTCGCAATCGTAGCAGGTGTGGTGGCGAGTGCCACAATGTGGGAGGTCGTGTCTGTTGTTCGAGGTGGAAGTGTCGTTGAAAAAGAGACGTTGGGTCTGCCATCAAGTGTCGTTGAATGCTGCAGCAGCTAGAGACGCGGGAACCCCACGACGCGATCAACAGCCTTGAGCGACTCGGGGCGGTGGCTGATGACGATGACAGTACGGTCGCCCTTCAACTCGGCGAGCTGCTGGTAGATCGTCGCCTCGGCCTCGGCATCGACCGCCGCGGTCGGCTCATCGAGGATCCACACGTCCCGCTCCGACAGCAGGACGCGAGCTAGCTGTAGTTCCTTGGGACGTTGCGAACGGTCGAGATGAGATGAAGACCTCCGGCAGAGGCTGTCAGGAAGTTTGTGTGTGAGGCTCTGATCTAGAAGGAGTTTCACCGATAATGACTACGGTGTCACCGAAGAAAAGCCACGACCCGGC
>NZ_MQVR01000082.1 GCF_001907295.1 Bowdeniella nasicola | reverse complement strand
CGCGGATTCCGCAACCTCGAGAACTACCGGCTACGAATGCTCCTCATCACTGGCGGCCTGGACGCATCAACCCACACTCAACTCTGAAGAGCCTGTAATCCTTGCCCTTTTTCTTTAGGAGGATGAAGTAAATAGGTTCGAACTCGTCCAACAATTCGGCCTTAGCCCAAGCCGGGATAACAGTCCCCGTCTCGACGACCCTGAACATTACCGTCCACAACTCGCAAAAGGGGTCCGGGATCAACGGCTGGATACTTGTCTCAACGGCATCTTCGATCGCATCCATGAGGTGAATCGTCATCCTTATTCACCTCCGAGCTTGCGTTTTTCCACGGTTTCATCTGGTTTCAAGATTACCGCTCCATGGTCTGCCGTGCCTCAGATGCTTCACGCCGTCGAATCGGGCGACTTTCTGCGAAAATTGCGCGACCTGCGACTCGTGGCAACCATGGTCTCTGTCCTCGACTAATTCTCCTTCAGCTTGCGCCGCAAGAGCGTCGTCGGTCCCGTTTTCGTATGCGTCGTCGGCACGCTTCGAGCCGGCTAACCAACGCCGCGAGCCACGACAAAGTGGTTAACGCGTGGTAACGGAAACAAGAATTTTTCCGGCTTTGGTCGGCGCCAATGGGACGGGGCGAGGGGGCTTTAGACTCGCGTCAGGGCTGACTGCGATCCGCGGCATCCTGGCAAAAACAGGTGGATAAACCCTGTTTTTCGTGAGCCCTACTAGCCAGTCTCCTGGCGATCCTCTGACCTCTTTGGTGTGTTGCATATTTCCGTTTGGGTCTTTACAGCTGTTTTTTCTCGCCTGTAAACTCAAAACTGCTTCAACTGGATCAAGCCAAAATGGAGGCGATTACCTTGAAGATCTCGATTATTGGTTCCGATGCTCTGCGGAGCGCTACGAGCCTGGTCCCCGCTGGTGCATGCTGCAGCTCCTGCTGCCATTGCTGGACGTGCTGCTGCTGTTGCTGTTCGGCTGTCGGTGGTGCTGAAGCTGCGTGCTCGACCCTCGATGCCACGGAGCTTTCTGGCGGCCTCGTCCTGGTTGCCTAACTACCACCATGCGAATTCCGCGGGCCACAGTCCTTGCGTGTGGAGTGTGTTGCTCAAACAAACATCCTGAAAGGTAGTTCAACGCACCATGTCACGGAGATACACACTGCTATCGGCAGCGAGCTATATTCCACTTTCCCCGCACGAAGTGATTGTCAAAGGGAGCGCGTTAGAAGGGTTCAGTCTTCTCGTCGAAGACCCCGAGCGACGTGGCATTACGGCGTCAATCATTCGAGCGTTGGAAGACGGGGCTCACACCCCCGAGGAGCTCGCTGGCATTCTCGATTCGGCAGTGAGTCCTGAAGCCTGCGGACAATTACTGGAAACTATGAGGGAATCCGGCGTCCTGGGGGTCAACCAGGATTCCGAGCCCGCAGACCTTGAAACAATCTGGTCGGCCTTCGTTCGCTACGGGGAGCTTCCGGATCCGTCGTTGTTGCGGCCGGTGACGGTCGTGAGTTCGCGCGACGCTGACGGAGTCCTCGAAGGTGCCCGAGCGTGGGGGATCCCCCTTGTCGTGGTTCGACCAGATGAGATCAACCTGACTGACTTTGCCCCCGCAGCTCCGCTACATAACGGTGAAACCGATACCGTGGCGCTTCGGCGGGACCGCAAACCTGTTGTACATTTCAGCTTCGAGTCCGAGCGCGCGGAGATGTACCGGCTCAATGAGCAAGCTGTAGCGGCTGGTGTACCAGTCCTTTACTCGAGACTGGATGGTGTTGAATACACTGTCGGTCCCTACGTCGTACCGGGGCAAACTGCGTGCGCGTGGGAGGCCGAGCGACTGTGGGCTCGATCCAGCGCTGACCGTGAGCAGTACGAAACGTTACTTCGACACCGTTCCTCGCAGGGACACACGAGTTCAAACGTCGTCGGACAGGCGGGGCTTTCCTCAGCATTAGCGGTGAGCCTGCTTGAACTGTCTCTGCGGGGGACCTCTGAACGGGCTGGGACCGTCGTTCATGGACGATCGACCACCCACCAGGTTTCTACGAACAGTCTGATGCGCCTACCGCGCTGCCCTGTGTGCCTGCCGATGCAACCCCTTGCGCGAAACCCGCTGTACTAGGAGGGAGCATCGGTGACCACGAATGATGCCACGCTGAGTGAGCAAGTCTCGCTCCATGCATATGACGGCAACGACCCGGCGTGGCTGGATCGCATCAGCGGATGGGATCCAGTCGCGCGACTGGGGGAGACGTTCCTCCTTAATGCGCAGGTCGGTGAGCAGGCCTTACCCCACGCCCGGCTAATTTCCCCACAAGCTTTGGAGCGCGTCGGTTCCTGGCTCGCCGGAACGCTGCACGAAGAATTCGCCATCGACGAATCTCACGATTGGGCAGTACGAGCCGCTCTTACCGATGATGAAACGTTCAACCACCTGGGCTTCCGCGTTGGGGATCTTCCCAGCGCATACGAGGACTGGCGCTTTTCCACCGAGATTTATGCGCTGATCGGTGACACCGCCTTTCTGCTCATGAATAACCAGTTCGTCCGGTATCGCCGGCTCAGCGACGAGGAACTGGGACAGGTCCTCTCGGCTCGAACGGCTCCCTTCCACACGGTCGATGACCGCACGACCGGCACCGTGCTTGTTATTGCTGCGGTTCCGGGTCGGCTCGGTGCTTTTGGTGGTCTGCGCGGGCAGCGCCGCAGCCTGGTTGCTGCCGGGGAAGCTATCGGTCATCTCCAGCGCCTGTGGGAGCAGGCGTCGGTAGGTGATCAGTGGTCGTGGGAGCGCGAGTTTTTTGATGATGCCTGCGGGCGCGTTTTCGGCCTCGACGGCCTAGAACGGGTGCCGGTAGCGATGGCGTACCAACGAGAATTGCCCAGGAAGGAAGAGGAATGAGCCAAACACCGTCGGATCCCTTCGCTCAAACCGAAATCCTCACCGCCGGACTCAAGCGCACCGCAGACGAGGCGCAGATCGAAGCTCCGTCGCTCACCGCGACAATTCTGACCATCATGGCAAAGCTCCGGTCCGAGCCGAATTCAGCATTCCCCACCCCGCCCGACTACCGCCGGGACCTTCCCGGTGACGTTGTGGGCACGGCGAAGCCGAGCATCGCATCGACCCACGGCTTTTTTGATGTGATCAAGGCGCGGGCCTCGCGACGTGATTTCGGTGTTTCCGCTATCTCGAAGGAAGCACTCGTGTCCCTGCTGGCCTGGACGTTTGGTCAGCGGGACACCACGATCGCCTATGACTGGCGGGATGCTCCGCTCCGATACTGCTCGTCGGCCGGCGGGCTCGCGTCGATCGATGGTTACTGCATCGTTTTCAACGTCGACGGTGTTGACAACGGCAGCTACTACTACGACTACGAGCGTGGTCTCGTGCGGCAATTTTCCGGGGAAATGGGCCAGCGTGTTGCTCGGCTGATCCCCGGCATGACGTGGCTCGAGAGAGCCGGTGCGCTCATCGTTCTCGTGTCCAACCCGGACCGGGTTGACCACAAATATGGCGCCATGGGTGCGAAACTATCCCTCCTCGACGCCGGCGTGGCCACGGGACATCTGGAACTCGTGGCAACCGCGCTTGAACTGCGGTCCTGCATCCTCGGCTCGCTTCCTGATGAAGCACTATCGGAGCTGCTGTGCCTCGAAGAAGGGCAGGTGCCGCTGCTGAGCATGGCAGTGGGGAGCAGAACATAATGGGTGCGCAGATCGTCGGTCTTATCGCGGCAGGAGCCGCCCTGGTCCAGATCGCCCTGATGGGATTCATCGGCTATCCCCTTGCGCGGCGCCGCCCCGGTGGCATGGCAGCATTCCGTCGTTCGGGTTTCATGTGGTGGCTTATCGTCCTGCTCCTCGTGAGCGCGCTTGGCCTCGCAACCGTCCCGAACGTCTATTCCTGGTTCTACCCCTCCCAGCACGGACCGGTACTCGGGCGTCTCGCTCTTGGTGCAGGCGCTGCCTTCGTCGTATGTCTCCTGGTTGAACTGGCCGCCGAGCGGATCTTCTTCGGCGCCCGCGACTCCGAACAGCGCATGGCGGCGAATGCCAAATACGAGGGGGCGCTACCCCTGTGGGCGCGAAGCGGCGGTGCACAGTATGCACTGCTCGCCTTGGTAGCCGTGCTTGAGGAGTTTGTCTTCCGCTCGGTGGCCCTGGGGGCGCTGCTCTACGAGTGGGACCTGCCGAAGGGGATTGCCGCGGGAATCGTGGCGATCGTCTTCGGATTCTCGCACTGGTATTACGGATTCCGGCAGATCACGATCAAGCTCATCGTGGGCTCGATCCTCGTGTGGGGAGCGCTCACCGGTGGATGGGTTGCCTCGGCAATCGCTCACGTTGCCCTCAACGTCTCCCTCACGGCAATTTCGGTTCGGCGTGCTCGCAAGGTCGCCTAATGACCGACATCCATGCTGAGCGGTTGTTCACCGGGACCCAATGGATTACCGATGTCACGGTAACCGGCGGCGACCGTATCGACACGATCGACAGCGGCCGGAGCCCATCGGCAGTGAGCTATCCCCTGGTTCTGCCGGGCCTGATCGATGTCGGCGTGTGGGCTGAGGGGTACCTCGAAGGCCCCACATCCCGCGAACACCCCTTCGTGCCCGAGGAAGCGTTTATTGCCCTGTGCCGCTCACATGGCGTGACATCCGTCGTCGACACGGGATCGTCCTGTAGCGTGGGGCGCTGGCTGATCGGCCAACACGAGATCAATGCCGTCTCATCGCTGGGGCGAGTGTCGAGCTCGCCCACCCGGCGGTGCGACCACGTCGTAGACGCGGGACACGTCTCGGAACTCGCGTCCGCGCTGCAGACGCTGGGGGCCGCGTGCCTCGTCATCGCCGAACCTGACGCGGTCGATGTGAGCGGTATATCCGGCCCCGTGGTCCTCACCCGCGAACGCGGTGGGATGACCGTGCCCGGATTCTTCGTACACCGCGGCGATCGGGAGTGGGTCAGCCCGCAAATCATTGCCTGTTCGCTGTGGACCGTCGAGGGGATGCTCAACGGCCCCGATGCGACGCTCGGACGAGCGTTTTTGCCCTACCTCAAACACTTCGCTGGTGAGGGAAATTTTATGGCACGACGCATCGCTCGCGGCGTGCTGAAAAAGCTCTACGGCGAACGTCGCGTGGAAGACCTCGATGGCTGGCCCGACGCCGCTATCAAGAGCCGTCCCGACTCCCAACTGCTCGCCTCCTCAGGAGCGGGCGCCGCCGGTGTTGTCCCCGGGCTAGGCCTGTGGGATGAGCTGGCCGCCCTAGAACGCCACATCGGATTCGAGGCCGCCCTGCGAACGGCGACATCGAATCCCGCAGCAGCCATTCCGGCGCTTAACTCCGGTGTCATCGAGCCGGGAGCGCGCATGGACCTGCTGCTGTGCGACGGTGACGCGGCATCGATCGCCGAGCTGCGCGAACACATGAGCGCCATCGTCGTCGCCGGCGCCGTCAGTACCATTCAAGCCGAAAAAGAATCAGCACAAAACTACTGCCTCGCCGCAGACAGGAGAGCACTATGAAAGTCACAGCGATTCCGGCAAACCCGGGTGGCGCGCTGCCCCCATCAACGTCGGGAACCGGGTTGTGCTCGTTGCAGGACATGCTGCCCCACGTCACCCCGCTCTACGGTCCTGTCTTGCGTGCCAGCACCTTCCTGGGCTCTGGGGAGCCCGCCGGTGGCGGTTATGCGGGGCACGCCGAGCTGTTCGACATCGATGGCCTCCTGCAAGATGTTTACGGCCAGCCGTCGATGGAAGCTGGCGTCAATGACACGCTCTTCGGCGGAGGCAAAGGGTTTGCGCTGCCCAACGTGACGCTGTCGACGATCGGCGAATCCTTGGAACGCGTCGTGGCGGGCCTCGTATCCACCGCACCGCAGATGCCGAGCATCCGCCGCGGGGGCTCCTACCAGGAGATGCTCAAAGCCGGATTCAACTGCCTCTCGCCGTCCGACGTTCGCCTGTTCAGTGACCGGCAGTACGCCCAGGACCACTTTCTTTACGAACGCTTCACGGAGGACACCCCCATCCAGTGGGTATGCGGCCGACGGCTGCGCGGCGGCGAGGAGGTATGGGTTCCGGCCCAGCTCGTCGACATGGTCCACATCTACGACCCGGCCGAAGCAATCATCGGTTACCCCGTATCCGGTGGCCTGTCGTGCCACATCTCCTATACGGATGCCGTCTACCACGGGCTGACCGAAGTCATCGAACGTGATGCCGTCAACGTCTCCTGGTACACGAACCAGCCGCCGCATCTCGTCGAGATCGACGACACCGTGCGGCAGATGCTCGGAGGCTTTGCTGATCGCCTCGAGCTCGACCACTCCGGTGGGTATCTGTTGCGGCACCGCTCCAACGTGTGCAGCGCGAGCACTTTTAGCGTGATCGGCTTCCAGGAGTGGCTGCCGCGGCGGCAGTACTGTGCGGGTGGTGGTTGCGACTACAGCGGCAGCGTCGCCATGCGGAAAGCTGCCGCCGAGTTCGGTCAAACGCGCAGCACGCTCAGCCTCGCCAACGTTGCCCCGGGCTCCTCCGTCGGGCGTAGCGTGCGCACCATGTTTGACTGGAATAGCGAGCGGCACCTCAGCGAGATGACGCTGTTCTTCCAGGCGATCGGCTACTACGGGCTGCCCGAGAACAGCCACCACCTCGAGCACTATCTGCGCGGCGAATGGATCTCTGGTGAGGAGGCTGTCGGCGATCTTGGCCGTGAAAAGCTCTCGACACGAGAGTCTCTCGATCAACTCACCGGCGAGCTCCTCGCCCAGGGGATCGATCCGATCGTGCTCGACTATTCCCACCCCGATTGGACCAGCCTCAGCGTCGTGAAGGTCTTCATCCCGGAACTCACGACACCCTTCCTCCAATCGCGCCCCATGCTCGGACACCCGCGGATCGCGGACGTCCGTCCCGAGCTGATCCAGCCCGACGGACAGGTTCTGCCGCTGCCTTACCCGTGATCGGAGGGATACCAACGTGACTGAAGTTGTACGCATCGAGGGGCTGCGGAAGTCATACCAAGGCCGAGAGGTGCTGCGCGGGGTCGACCTCCGACTCGAGCAAGGACGGACATACTTTCTCGTTGGCCCGAACGGATGCGGGAAAACCACGACGATCGAAACGCTCATCGGGCTGCGACACATCGAGGCCGGCAGCGTCCGGGTGCTCGACTGCGCACCGGGCGACCCGAGCCTGCGCAGCCGGATCCGCGTGTGCCTCCAGGGCGCGGCACTCCACGCCCAGGTCACGGTCCGCGAACACTTCGAGGCCGTCGCTGCGATCTACGGGGCGCCCACCGCGCAGATCGACAATCTGGCCCAGCAGTTCGGGATCGCCGACCTCATGGGGCGCCGCTACGGGCGCCTCAGCGGGGGACAACAAAAACGAGTCATGGTCGCCGCGTCGCTGTTCGGCGAGGCCGATCTCATCGTGCTCGATGAGCCCACGAGCGGCGTCGACCTCGAATCTCGCCTGTCCCTGTGGGCCTCCCTGCGCGAGGCGATGGGGGCACGGCATGCGACGCTGCTCGCGACCACCCACGACCTCAACGAAGCTGAGGAGTACGCCGACGAGGTCATCATCATGCGCGAGGGAACGATGATGGCCCAAGGGCCCGTCGATGAGCTCGTCGCACACTCGGGGCTCATCGGGGTGCTGCCGGTTCCCACGCTCGCCGTTCGCGATATCCTCGGCGACGCGGAGCTGCCTAGCCGGCATCTGCTAGGCCAAGACCGGGGGACGTCGACGCTGGGCTACACGGACCGACGCCAGCTGAATGACGATATACGACGGATCGAAGAGCACAGCATCCAGGTGCGCGAGCGCTCCGCCCGGCTCACCGATGCCTACCTTTTCGCCTACCGGGGAGGTTCCCAGTGAAGCCGCTCATGCTGCAGTTCCGCAACCAGGCGCTGGGCTTCCTGCGGGAACCCCAGGCCGCCATCTTCAACGTGCTCGTCCCCTTCATGATCGTGCTCATTCAAGCACTGGCCTTTGGCAAAGACGAGATTGGCAGCGAACTTCCGGGCTACCGCATCGTCGACGCTCTCGGCGTCAACGCGGGCGTCATGTTCACGATGATCATCGGGCTATTCGGAATGGGCGTCGGGCTGTCGTCAATGATCGAGGCGCGCACCCTCGCGGGGGCGAGTATCCGCCCTTACGGCGCGGGTTTGGTGCTCCGCGCCTACGCCCTCGTCCTGCTGCTCATGGTCCTTATCGGATGGACGGCCTCGTACTTCGCCTTGCGGCTCGGATGGCAGGCACGCTGGCCGAGCAACCCGCTCGCCCTCATTCCGCTCATGATCCTCAGCGTCGCCATGTTCCTCATGATCGGCGCCTGCATCGCCGCGGTATCCGGGACGCCGCGCGGAGCCCAAGGCATTTGCTCCGCCGCGTTCTTCCCACTGCTCTTCCTCTCCGGAGCCGTCTTCCCGATCGACCCGTTCCCGAGTGCGCTGCAAGCTGTGGCGCGCTGGCTACCCGGCTATCGGGTGAGCGAGCTCCTTGCGCCCGTGTGGGTCGAAGGGCAATCCTTCGACTGGATCAGCCTCGTCTACGTTGTCATCATGCTCATCGTCGCGGGATTCGCCGCACGGAGGCTGCTCGCCTGTCGCGAGGACGTCTAAGGGGTCGGCGGCGCAAAAACATGTGGGCCGCAGGCCGCTCGCAGGGCGCTCAGTGAACACTCGGCGACGAAGTCCTCCGCCGTGCGCACGCGGGGCAGGGCAAGGCTCGTCGCGCACCACTCGATGACGTCGCCCGTCGTCCACCCGGCCTCGATCAACTGCGGCAGCGTGACCGAGCCATCGCGCTTGGCGAGGCGCGCACCCTCCTCGTTGACCACAAGGGGGACGTGCGCGTAGACCGGTTCGGTGACGCCGAGAATTGCGGCAAGGTAGGCCTGGCGGGGCGCGGAGGCGAAGAGATCGTCGCCGCGGCACACCTGGTCCACCCCCTGATAGGCGTCGTCGAGGACGGCCACGAGGTTATAGGCGAGGACGCCGTCGCCGCGCCGCAACACGAAATCGTCAACGACGCCGGTATAGCTCGTGGTGGCGTCCTCGGGAGCGATGGGGCTCACTCCGACGATTTGCTCGGTAACGGTGAAACTTCGCGTATCGGCGCGGAGCCGAATCGAGGGGCTGCGCCCGGCGGCAGCCAGGCGCTCGCGGGCGCGCTCGCGCTCGGTTTCGCTGATGTCGCGGCACGTGCCGGGGTAGGAGCCGGGCGGGGTGTGCGGGGCCGTAGGCGCCGCCAGGATGTCCTTACGTGAGCAGTAGCATTCGTAGGTGAGCGAGCGTCGCGTGAGCTCGGCGAGCGCCTGTTGGTGAGCCTCTGCTCGCGTCGATTGATACAGCTCGGGGTGCTGCCACGTGATTCCGAGCGCCGCGAGATCGGCGAGCTGGTCGGCCGCCGCCCCCTCCTTGACCCGGTCGATGTCCTCCACTCGCATGACGAAGCGGCGCCCCGAACGCACCGCGAGCCCATAGGCGATGAGCGCGGTGCGCAGGTTTCCGATGTGGAGCCGGCCCGAGGGAGAGGGCGCATATCGGCCGGCGGAGTGCGGGCGGGTGGTCATGAAACCAGGTTAGTGGGGACAATGGAGCATGCGCCCTTCCCGAGAGGCTGCGTCGCCTCGTCTCCGACACGATCGGGTTTGTGCCGTTGCTGTGCGCCCTTGGTGGCGCCGTTGCGGCCACGATCCTCGCCCGCAAGAGGCGCCCGCCATTCCGCACTCCGCTGAGCCAGTGCGAGCGACCGACTCCGGCCACGTCCGGTTCGTCGCGACCGAACGCGCCGCCACTTGGGCGAAGGAGCGCGACGCGATCGTCATCATCGCGGTCGCGCCTGGCGATGCCGTCATCACCGGGCAGGTCGTCGCGTGGGTTTTCGCCCGTGGAGGTCGGCTCCCCGAGGATCTCGAGCTGCCGACCTGGTGTGTATCCGTCGACCACGAGCGCGTCTCTGACGCAGATATCCGCCTCGGCATGCACCAGCTGTCCGATATTGCGGTGCGTGCCCTCTCGCCTGGTACGAACGACCCGACGACCGCCGTGCACGCCGTCAACCAGGCAATCTCCATCGCGCGCACGGTGGCGAAGTATCCGCTCAACGGCGAATGGGTCGCCGATGATGACGGCATCATCCGCGCTTACGCGCCCGTCCCGACGCCGGTCGACTTTCTGCAAGAAATCGTCGGACCCGTGAGGCGCTACGCGAGCGCGGAACCATTCGTCCTCATCCAGCTGCTGCGCCTGCTCGCCGTCGTTGAAGAAGTCAACGAGGACGCCGAGATCCAGGACGTGATCGAAGGCGAGCGGCGACGCATCGTCGAATCGGCCGAGGAGCTTGCCCACAAGGACGACGCTGCGTGGGTGCGGGAGATGGCCCAGCCGGGGGCGATCCAACGCGCGAGCCGGGTCGCGGGACCACAGACCGATATTGTCGAAGACGACGACGAACAAGCTGAACGCGAGAACACATGAGCACTCACGCACTGTCGCGCGCGAATCGCGCAAGCGTCCTTAGAGTCCTGCAGCATTCTGACCCGCTCTCGCGAGCCGATATCGCAGAGCGGACGGAACTATCGCTGGCCACCGTTTCGCGGGCAGTCAACGACCTGGTGAAGATGGGATTTGTTTGTCAGGCCGGTTCGCTCGATCGCACCGGGGGTAGACCGCGCGCGCAGTTCACCTTGAGTTCAGACGCGGTGGCGACACTTGCAGTCGATGTCGCGGACCACCACACCGACGTGGCGCTCATTGGTCTCGCGGGCAACGTCATCCTTAGCCAGCGGCACGAAATCGTTGATGCGGATCCATCAGCGCGGCTTACCCACACCATCCGGGTCGTTACGTCGACGTTCCCTCGAGCCTCGAAGAACTCGCCGAGAATCATCGCCGTTGGAGTCTCCGTCCCCGGGCCGGTCCAAGCCGATGGAACGATTGACTTTGCTCCCTCGCTCCAATGGCACAACGTGCGCCTGGGGTCGATTCTTCGTCAAGAACTCAATGTTCCTGTCGCGGTCCACAACGATGCGAACCTCATTGCCCTTGCTGAGGCAACGTACGGGGAACTGCGCAATCCGGCTGCCCTCGTCGCTTTGGCCGTGTTCGAGGGGGTTGGATCCGGCCTGGTGTTCAATGGCAGGCTGTGGCACGGCAACCAAGGGTCCTCAGGGCAGATCGGTCGAATGCTGCTGTCCCTTAGCGCACTACAGAACATCTACGTTGGCTACGGTGACCTCGAATCTCACCTCGGTTCAGAAGGTATTCGAAACCGCGCTGCAAAAGCTGGCCTTGAGCTTGACCCGGATAGAGAAGTCTTTCGCGAACTATTTTTGGTCCAGGCTGAGAAGCACTCGGCGGCACGAGAGCTTACGAGGCTCTTCACAATCGAGGGTGTAGTCGGGGTTTGAATCCGCCGGCCTCGAGGAGGCTGCGGGCGATGTAGTGGCTCAGGTTCCGGAAGCCCAGGG
>NZ_MQVR01000081.1 GCF_001907295.1 Bowdeniella nasicola | reverse complement strand
CGACCATGACCGATACCGACACGCCCGCACTAGCAAGCTAAAACCCCAAACGAGAGGAAAACGCCGTTACACCACTACAAGGGACTTGACCCTGACCGACGCAGACTCCTGCGGCGTGGCTGACGCGGACTCGGACGCCGTCACCGTGGGGCTCGGCTCCGGCGCCGGGCTCTCGGTCACGGTGCTGTTCGAGGCGCAGGTTCCGAGCACTAAAGTGCCGGCAGCCAGCGCGGATAGGGCCCAACGAACACGCGACCGAGTCATGTCTCGTCCCTCCCCTTGTGCATCGGGCGCCGACGCGCCCACGTTTTTCTTGGGTCTACAGTAGCGCCCGAAAACGCCAAAGGCGGCCAGGAGATTGCTCTCCTGACCGCCTCTAGCGTTGGTCACGCCCGCAGGCGCGTTCGGTTAGTTGCTGCGACGACGCACCAGCACGATGCCGGCGCCGATCAGCACGAGTGCCAGCAGCGCGATGCCGATGACCTCGGCGCCCGTGATAGGCAGGCCGGGCTTGCTCGGATCACCCGGCAGACCGGGCTTGCCGTGATCGCTCGGAGCCGGGGTCGGCTCCGCCGTCGGGCCGCTCGTGGGCTCTGCCGTCGGGGCCGGGTCGGTCGGATCCGGGGTCGGCATCGGGTCCGTCGGGTCCGGCGACGGGGTCGGATCAGTGGGCTCCGGCGTCGGCTCACCCTTGATGACGAGCGGCTTGATCCCGACGATCACCGGGTCGTGATCGGAGGAGCGGAACTGATCCGGTGCGTACAGCTCCTTGATGTTGGAGTTGTGACGCGAGTATTCGAGCAGGATCGACTCAACCGAGTTGATGTTCCACACGGTCGCACCGGTCACCATCTCGAGGGCGTCCTCGTTGGCGAGCACGTGGTCGAGCGAGCCGACCTGACCGCCGAACAGGTAGGTCTTTGGCAGCGAGAACTTCTCACCGAGATCGGTGTAGCCCGCCTTGTAGAGCACCTGCAGCGGGTCTTCCTTGGTGTAGGCGTTGAAGTCACCCAGCAGGAAGACGGGATGTTCGCTGCCAGCAACCCAGTCCTTCAGCGCGGTCGCCTGCGCGATGCGATCGGGGTTGGCCTTGCCCTGGTTCGTGCCATCGTCGACGCCGGAGCCCTTCGACTTGAAGTGGTTCACGACGGTGACGAAGGTGTCGACGACGGTATCGCCCTCGTCGGACTCCACGTTCTTGATCTGCCACGTCTGCGCGAGCGGCTGGCGGGCGTTGTGGAACGCGGCATCGGTGAGGATGCGCGAATCGCCCTTGGGCTGCACGAACTCCGGCTGGTAGATGTAGGCGGTACGGATGACGTCCTCGCCCTCCGGCACGCCGGCCGGCGACGGGACGAACGCCCACTTGGCCGAGCCCGCATCGGCGTTCAGCGCGGCCACGAGCTTGGACAGGGCCTCATCGCGGTTCTTCGACTTATCGACCGAGGAGTTCGCTTCGATTTCTTCCAGCGCGACGACGTTCGCGGTCAGCTTGTTGATCGCGGCGACGATCTTGGTCTGCTGGCGTTCGAATGCGGCCTTGGAGTAGGCGCCGCGCACGGTGCAGCGGTTCGCCGTCGTCGGGTTGCCTTCGCGGTCGGAGTAGAAGCGGCAGCCGGCCTCGTCTTCGCCGAGGTCGGTGAAGTAGTTCAGCACGTTGAACGACGCGAGACGCACCTGGCCACCGACGTTCTCGGGGGCGCCCGTGCGCGTGTTGGTGAAGGTCACCGGCTCGCTCGCCTTATCCGCGCCGTTGACGGGGTGGATCGGCTGGTAGTTCCACTGGTCGAAGCGGAAGTCGAGCAGTACGCCCGAATCCTTGAAGTTCACGGGGCCGCCCACGCGCGCATCGCCGGTGAGGTCGATGTACGGCTGCGGGACGTCCGTGACGTTGCGGAAGTTCGTCGTCGCGCCATCATCGAGCGTGATCGTCATCGTGGTCTTCAGCGCGTCCTGGGCGGCCCACTCTTCCGGGTTCGTTACGGGGTTGTACAGCTCGCCCGGGTGGACGATCGGCGTCTTGCCGTAGGCGAGCTTCAGCGAACCGTAGTTCGTGATGTTCTGGTAGTTATCCGACACGACGTAGTCGCCCTGCGGCGCCACCAGCATGCCTTCGTAGGCTTCGCGGATATCCGCATCCGAGGTGAACGTGAACGGCACCGGGGCGAGGGGGGCTCCGGCCGTGCGCTCGACGACGGTGATGTCCTTGAGCTGGGTCATCTGGTAGAACTCGGTGACCGTGCCGCGCAGGGTAACGCGATCGCCGACGGCGAGATCGCCGCCGGGCACGGAGAGCTTCGGTGCGTAGATGAAGAGGCCATCGGAGGCGTCGGCCGCGGTGCGGGCGGTGCGCTTGGCGTTTTCGTCCATGATGTAAAAGCCGTTGAAGCCGCCGGTGAAGTGGGTGCCGGTGACGACGCCGGAGACCGTGACCTGCTGGTCAACGAGCGGCGAGGCAGCTCCAGTGCCCTGGATCTGGGCGATCGTCACGGGCTCCGTCGGATCCGGATCGGGATCCGGACTCGGCTCGGGGTCCGGGTCGGTGCTCCCCCACGGCACGGTGCCGGGGGTGACCTCGACGTTGAACGTGAAGTCGACGGCGTTATTGTCCGTGTCGGTCGCACTCGTGCGCGCGATCGCGCCCGGGTTCGTGTTACGGCCCGTATACTTCGCGGCCGCGGTCTCGAAGACGTTCGCGGTGCCGTAGCCGACGAAGTCGATGACATGTTCGGGGTCGACGACGCCGGCCTCGAGGGTCAGGGGCGTCGTCGTGTCGGCGAGGATCACGACGCCATTCGTGCCGCTCAGAGCAAGGTTGCTCGTGGCGTTGACCGGGGGAAGGTCAGCGCCATTATCGCCATTCGAGTTACCGGCGATGAGGTAGGTGGCACCCGGCTTCAGCTCGCCGCTGAGGGGAGCGACTTCGCTGGCCTTGGGACCGTTCGACGAGCGGTACTGGACGGACTTGCCTTCGAGGCTGACCGGGTCCTTACCCGCGTTGTAGATCTCGATGAACTTGTTCTTGAACGGCTGGTTCTTGGAACCGCCACGGGCGTAGACCTCGGAAATGATGAGGTCCTTGGAGGGGGCCGCTGACGCGGGAATCGCTGCGAGGCCCACTGGCACAGCCAGGGACGCTGCCGCGACCAGCGCGAGCGCGGATCGATATTGCTTCACGGGAAAATACTCCTGCGGATGGTAACTGGCATTCCTCACGATTGTAGGCACAGGAAAGCAAACTTTGGATGAACCGCGCAGCGTTGATCTTCCGGCCTCCGATTGAAGGTGCACGACAGCGCCATTAACGCGAGGATAGGATCACAGGTAGGCGCCACCGACGTAGATGATGAAGGAGTGACCCACGTGAGTACTCAGGGAACCAATCCTGCTCCGGGAACGAAAAAATCAATAGGAGAGCTGGTCGCTGACATCTCCGAGAAGTTCTCCGGGCTCGTCCGCGACGAGATCAAGCTTGCCCAAACCCAGCTGACCGAGAAGGTCTCCAAGCTCGGTGCCGGTGGCGGCATGCTCGCAGCTGCGGGTGTGCTGATCGCGCTGTACTCGGTTCCGGTGCTCCTGTACTCGGCGATCCACGGGCTCGCCCACGCGGTGCCGCTGTGGCTGTCCGCGCTCATTATCGGACTGGTGCTCGTGCTGATCGCGGCCATCATCGGCTTCATCGGGTACAAGAAGCTCCAGGCCGCCAAGGAAGTCACCAGCCCCGATCCCGTTGGCGGGATGAAAAAAAATATCGAGGCTGTCAAGAAGGGACTGCACTCATGAGTGAGCAGAAGGATTCTCGCTCCGCCGACGATATCAAGCGGGACTTGGAGCGTAAGCGTCAGGAACTGTCAGATTCCGTCAATGCGCTGGCCGACCGGGTGAGCCCGAAGGCCGGCATCGAAAGCGCCAAGGCCGGCTTCATGTCGGTCGCGAACGATGCTTCCAAGGCCGCCGTGTCCGTCACCGACGACGCGACCCGGCAGCTGAAGCTCCTCGCGGATGACGCCTCGATGCACGCGAAGATTATCGTCGACGACGTCAAGCGCGGCGATGTGAAGACGATCGCGCTTGGCGGGCTCGTGCTCGCGGCCGCGGCCGGTCTCATCGGGCTGGCGGTCAAGAAGTAACCGCAGCCAGGCAAAAGAACAAAGCGGCCCCGAGATCCCGGGGCCGCTTTGCTATGCGTGGATAGGCCGCTGCATTAATGAGGGACGTCGAGGTGTTCATCGACCCCAAGCGAGCCGCAACGGCGCATGAGGTCTTCTACCTCGCTTAACCGAAACCTGCGATGGCCTCCCGCGGTGCGGACGACACCGAGTTTTCCCTCGTCGGCCCAGCGCGCCACTGTCTTGGCACGCACGCGAAAGAGCCGAGCGACTTCGCCCGGCGTCAGCATGGTTTCGCTCATGAGTTCACCCGCACTCATAGGTGGACCTCCTTAGCCAAACACCGTGTATTCCAGGCTAGGCGTGTCACACCCGACAAATGCGGGCCGATGGTCCCATGGGGGTCGCGGCCACGGCACGGCCGAGGTTCGTGTCGGCTCTCCGCCACGCGCGAACGAAAATGCTTTTTACACCGACGATTTTTCCCGACATCTCCCTAGTTTTTGCCTCCACGTGGCGTTCGCCATCTGGATGGGGAATAGCGTCACGGGGGCAAACATTGTACGGTTATGGCACGACACATGAGTAAAACCAAGGGGCCGCATCCGCTTGGATGCCGCCCCGCATCGACGTTGGAGGGGGTCACGCCATGGGGCGCGGCCGTCAAAAGGCCAAGCAGACGAAGGTTGCCCGCAAGCTGAAGTACTTCAGCCCGGAGACCGATTACGCAGCTTTGGAACGAGAATTATCGTCCGCCCGTCGCAGCAACGATGGCGCTGACTACGAGCACTACGAGGTCCCTCCGGCCACGGATGATGACTGGAGGGAATACCGCTAACCCCGGTATTCGCCCTGACCGCTAGTTGCCGAGCCAACCCGGAAGGCCATGCGCCCTCCGGGTTTTCGGCGTCCCATTTTCGCTCGCGCTGAGCGCCGGGGCCGCGTTGGGCTAGGCCAGCCGGTAGTCGTCGATCAGCTCGACGCTGCCACCCGCGACGCCCTTCGTGCCGCTGATATGCGTGCCCTCGATCGGGTCGTTGTCGTCGCCGATCTCGCCGATGACGAAGGAATCGCAGTCGTGCTCGGAGGCGAGGCGCTGCACGTCGTCGACACTGTCCGGATCGACGACGAGGGCCATGCCGATGCCGAGGTTGAGCGTGTTCTCCAGGTCCGCGACGGGCACGCCGCCCCACGCCTGCACGGCCGAAAAGACGGGCGGTACGAGCCAGGAGGAGCGGATGACGCGGGCGCGCAGGCCCGCGGGCAGGACGCGCGCGAGGTTCGCACCCAGTCCCCCGCCGGTGATGTGGCTCATTGCGCGGATGCCGTCGGTCTGCTCGAGCATTGGCAGGCAAATCGGGGCGTACAGGCGGGTGGGCTCGAGGAGTTCTTCGCCGACGGTGCGGCCGAAGTCCTCGTGGTGGTCTTCCAGGCCGACGTCGGCGTGCTCGAGCGTGGAGCGCACAAGCGAGTAGCCGTTGGAGTGCAGGCCGGAGGCGGCCAGGCCCACGACGACGTCGCCGGTGCGCACGCGATCCGGCCCCAGCATGGCGTCGCGCTCGACGACGCCGGTGACGGCGCCCGCGACGTCATACTCATCCTCGCCGAGCAAGCCCGGGTGTTCGGCCGTTTCCCCGCCGATGAGCGCGGTGTCGCAGGCCTTGCAGGCGTTGGCGATGCCGGAGACGATCGCGGCGATGCGTTCGGGGACAACCTTGCCGCACGCGATGTAGTCCGTCATGAACAGCGGGCGCGCGCCGATGACGACGATGTCGTCGATGACCATGCCGACGAGGTCCTGGCCGATCGTGTCGTGCTTGT
Organism: Bowdeniella nasicola; assembly: GCF_001907295.1. GTDB lineage: Bacteria > Actinomycetota > Actinomycetes > Actinomycetales > Actinomycetaceae > Bowdeniella > Bowdeniella nasicola. The sequence goes on along the minus strand of NZ_MQVR01000081.1, from coordinate 5,587 downwards.
CGAGGCGACGCGCGAGGTCGACCTTCGTGCCGACGCCGTCCGTGGACGTGGCGAGCAGCGGGTGGGTCATGCCCGCGAGTGCGCTCGCGTCGAACAGGCCCGCGAACGATCCGAAACCGCCGACGACGGCGCTGCCGTGCGTGGCGGCGACCGCGGACTTCATGAGCTCGACGGCCGCGTCGCCCGCCTCGGTATCCACTCCCGCGGCGGCATAGGTCAGTCCGGCATCAGCGCCGGGCGCGTTGTCACTCATGGGCGTCCTTTCGCACAAAATCCTGGGGCGTCGATGCCGGGTAGCGGCCGGTAAAGCACGCGGTACACAGCTTGTTTTCGGCGATCTGGGTCGCTTCGACCATCGCCTCGAGGTTGATGAATCCGAGCGAGTCTGCGCCGATGTTCTGGCAGATCTGCTCGACGGTGAGGCCGTTGGCGATGAGCTCGGCGCGCGTCGCGAAATCGATGCCGTAGAAGCACGGCCACTTCACGGGCGGCGATGAAATCCGCACGTGGACCTCGGCGGCGCCGGCCTCGCGCAGCATGCGCACGAGGGCGCGCTGCGTGTTGCCGCGGACGATCGAGTCGTCGACGACGACGAGGCGCTTGCCTTCAATGACCTCGCGGACCGGGTTGAGCTTGAGCCGGATGCCGAGCTGGCGGATGGTCTGCGTCGGCTGGATGAACGTGCGCCCGACGTAGGCGTTTTTCACCAGGCCCTGGGCGAACGGGATGCCCGCGGCCTGCGCGTAGCCGATCGCGGCGGGCGTGCCGGAATCGGGCGTCGCGATAACAAGGTCGGCGTCGGCGGGATATTCGCGTGCGAGCGCCTGGCCCATCGCGCGGCGCGCGGCCATGACGGACGTGCCCGCGATGCGCGTGTCCGGGCGGGCGAGGTAGACGTATTCGAAGATGCAGCCGGCCGGCTCGGGTTCCGCGAACCGCACGGAGCGCAGGCCGCCCTCGTCGACCATGACGAGCTCGCCGGGTTCGACCTCGCGCGCGAAGGAGGCGCCGACGATGTCGAGCGCCGCGGTTTCCGACGCGATCGCCCAACCGCCGGGCAGCCGCCCGATGACGAGCGGTCGCAGCCCGTGCTTATCGCGCGCGGCATACAGGGTATTTTCGTCCATAAAGACGATGGAAAACGCGCCGTGCAGGCGCGGCAGGATGCGCTGGGCGACCCCCTGCAGGCTCTCGCGCGCGCCCTCGCCCGCCTCGCCTGCCTCGCCGGGGCCATCCCCACCGGTCGCACCGTCGGCGCCGTCGGCCTCGTCGTGCGCGCGGTCCGCCCCGCGCAGCAGCGCCGTCATGACCGCGGTATCCGTCGACGAGCCGCGCCCGAACTCCCCGCGCAGGTCCGCCCCGTATTTGCGACGCACCTCGTCGGCCAACTGCGCCGTATTCGTGAGATTGCCGTTATGGGCGACGGCGACCGTGCCGGAGGCGGTGGGACCGAGCATCGGCTGGGCGTTTTCCCACGTCGAGGCGCCCGTCGTCGCGTAGCGGACGTGCCCGATCGCCATGTGGCCGGGCAGCGAGGATAGGGCCTGGTCGTCGAAGACCTGCGAGACCAGCCCCATGTCCTTATAGACGAGGATGGTGTGGCCGTCGCAGGTCGCGATACCGGCGGATTCTTGGCCGCGATGCTGCAGGGCGTACAGGCCGAAGTAGGTGAGGCGGGCGACTTCTTCGCCCGGAGCCCACACTCCGAAAACGCCGCATTCGTCGCGGGGGGCAGGGTCGTCCCCGCCAGGATCGAGGGAAAGTCTGCCGTCTGGGCGTCGCACGCGTCCAGTCTGCCACATTGTGGGCTGTGCTACTGACCGCCGTCGGGATCGGCGACGCGCTCCAGCTCAATCTTCCCGTTGGCGGGATCGGCAGCGACGACGCGCACGCGCACCGCGGTACCGGCCTCGAGATCGCCGCGCAGCGTGCCGCGGACGGCGGGCGTGCGCAGCAGGACGGTGCCGCGGCCTTCCTTCGCTTCGATCACGGTGCCGGTGAATTCTTCGCCAACGTGCCCCGTGAGCACGGCGGCCTCAACGAGGTCGATCGCGCTGCGCTCGTAGCGGTTCGCGAGCTGGCCGGTGCGCGCCATGATCTCGGGCAGGCCCGCGAGCCCCGCGATCGCCCAGGCGGGGACCGGCACGCCCGCGCAGTGGGCGGCACAGATCTCGAGGCCGTAGCGGTCGACGAGGCGCCGCAGCGGCGCGGTCACGTGCGCGTATTCGGCCGCAATCGCGGCGTGCGGATCGTCCTCGGTGAGCGGCTCATCGGGCGTGAAGACGTGGTAGCCGGCGCCGCGGAACAGCGTCGTCGCTTCGTTGAGGAAGGCGGCCGAGGCCGCGTCGGCGGACGACAGCGAACGCACAAAGTCCGGGTAGCCGACGTCCTTGGGCCACGTCAGCCCGAGCGCCGTCGCGGTATGTCGCAGCCGCCGCAGGTCGCGCTTGTCGGCCTCCGGCAGCGTGCGCAGGATGCCGACGCCGGCGTCGCGCATGATGCGGGCCGCGGCGATCCCCGTCGCGAGCGAGAGCTGCGCGTTGTACGACTCGACGGGCAGGTTCGCGCGATAGGCAAGCACGTAACCGTCGTCGGTCTCAATGACCTCCTGCGCGGGAATGTCGAGCGAGACGCCGCCACGCGCCGCCTCCCGCGCGATCCGCAGTTCGCCGATCTCTTTGAGCAGCGTCGCGAAATCCGCGGGCGTATCCGGGATCGGCTCCCCCGAATCGAGCGACTCTTGCACCTGCTCGTAGCTGAGCTTCGCGCGCGAGCGCACGAGCGCCACCTCGGCGCGCCACTCCGTCATCTTGCCGTCGGGCGCGAGGCGCAGCGTCCACACGTAGGCGAGGCGCTCTTCGCCCGGCAGCAGCGAGGCCGCGTCAGCGGAAATCACGTCGGGATGGAGCCCGACGACGTGCCCCGGCCCGTAGACGGACGTGCCGCGCTCGCGCACCTCGGCATCGAGCGCGCCGCCGGGCTCCACCATGAACGCCAGGCAGGCGATGGCGTAGCAGATCGTGTAGCCGCCGTTGTCCTCGCGGCGCAGGTAGGCGGCCTGGTCGAGGTCCATCGAGGTGGGCGGATCGACGGTGACGAAGGGGACGTCGCGCATGTCGAGCGGCGCGACGGCGGGGCGGCCGGAGGCGGCCTGCTCGCCGGGTGCGGGCCGCGGCTGGGCGGCGGTCTCGGCCTCGGCGAGGGCCTCGGGCGGGAAGTCCTCGCGGATCTCGAGCTCGGTGCGCAGCGCGGTGAGCGCGGCGTCGATCTGGGTGCTTTCGGCGGCGAGGAGGAACCGTCTGCGAGGCATTAGCGCTCCTTGTCGGTGCGGGAGTCGGCGAGCTCAGCATCGAGCGCCTGCAGCGACTTTTTGTCGATCAGATAGGCGACGAGCGCGCCCACCATCATCCCGCCGAGCCCCAGGGAGATCGTCAACAGCCAGAATGTGTTGGTCGTCGACAGCTGCGACCAGCCGCGCGTGGCGAGCGCGATGACGAAGGCGAGCACGGCGCCGGCGAGCAGCCCGGTGAGGATGAACCGGCCGTAGCGCGGTGCGGCGCGATGCACGACCTCGACGGGTTCAAAGGCCTTCGCAGGTTCGACTGCCCCCGGCTCCGGTCGTCGCTCGGTGTTGCTGACCATGTCACTCCTTGTCGAGGTACGGCACGTAAGCGCTGAGATCGGCGCGCGTTCCTGACCACTGTACGTCGCCCGATGCGCAGGCGTCCTGCCAGGAGCGCAGCCCCAGCGCGAGTTGCAGCCACACCTGCGGGCGGCATTCGACGACGTTGGGAGGCGTGCCGCGCGTGTGCGTCGGGCCGGCGATGACCTGCACCGCCCCGGCCGGCGGTAGCCGCACCTCGACCGAGCGCCCGGGGTGCAGGCGTTCGAGTTCTGCGAGCGCGTAGCGGGCGGCGAGGAAGAGGTCTGCGCGTGCGAGGGTGCCGGCGCGGGCGAATTCCGCGAGGGCGGCGCGGGCGCGCGTTTCGTCGAGTGCTCGGGCCATGCCGTCATTCTAGGAGCCAGCCCGACTACCGCAATGGCGCCGACAACGGCAGCAGGCGCGGGCAGTACGTTGTATACCACCCGCGCCCGCTGTGCGCGTTACCGGACTAGCCGGTCGTGCCTATCCGAGGACTTAGCCCTTGAATGCGGCCCGACGGCTCCCGGCCACCGCGAGGCCCGCGGCGACCATGAGCAGCGCGCCGAAGCCGAGGTGCTGCGTCTCCGCACCCGTGACCGGCATTTCCGGCTTGGGCTTGGGCTTCGAGGTCGGCTTCGGATCGACCGGATCGGTCGGCTTCGGATCCGGGGTCGGGGTCTCATCCTGGGTGATCGTGCCCTCGCGAACCGGGATCGAGTCACCGAGGTCCGTCTGGCAGATGAACGACAGCTTCTTGCCGGCGTGATCCGACAGGTCCGGAATCTCCGTCTTGATCTTGGCCTGGCCCGTCTCGTCGTAAGCATCGGTCACCGAGTTATCGATCGGGGCCTTTGCCGTTCCGAGGACGGTATCGTCTTCCAGCTTGAATTCACAGGCGAGCATGGTGGGAACCTTGCCCTTGCCAAAGGCTTCAGCGGAGAAGGACAGCGAGCTGAAGTCGAGTTCGATGGGCGTGCCCGACTCGACCGGCCCCTTCGAGAACTTGCCGTTGGCATCGTGGATGCCGATCGAGCGCTGCAGGTAGCTGGGGCTGAGCGGGTGATCCTTCGTCGCGACATTCTTCAGGTACTTGATCGTCGCGTCGAGGTCGATCTCTCCGGTGTCCTTGGTCGCCTTGCCCTTGAAGACGTGGAAGTTGTCGCCACCGCCAGCAAGGAAGGAGTTCGCCGCAACCTTGTAGGTCGCCTTCATGTCCATCTCGTTGCCATCGGACAGCCAGATGGTCTTGATGCGGTTGCCTTCCTCGGCGCCCGGATCGTAGGTGTAGAAGAAGCCGGAAATACCGAGCTTGAGGAATGGACGGTTCGGGACTCCACCATTCTCGTCACGCTGCCACTGCTGCTCGAGCAGTTGCTTGACTTCCGCACCGGTCAGTTCGACGACCATGAGGGTGTTCGCGAACGGCTGGACCATCGCGGCTTCCTTCTTAGTGATCGCACCGTCCTTAGCTGCGTCATAGAGCAGGTCGGCACGGATACCGCCGGGGTTCATCACCGCGATGTCAGCCTTGACCTGGGAGTCATTTGCTGCGGAAAGGTGCGCGTCGGCGGTCATGTTACCGATCGTCGACTCGCTGCCGCGGTTTTCTTCACCCTTGGCCGTCTTGCCACGCAGGAAGTCGGCCGTGATGTAGCCGACGAGTTCCTTGCCCTTTTCGTCAGAGTCGACGATCGCCTTGTCGACGATGGCCTGCACCGCAGGATCGGGCTCAACTCCCAGCTTCTTCACCTCGAGAATTTCCGACTTGGTGACCGACGGCTTGTAGAAGCCGGTCGCACCCTCGGGCTTAGCGTAGGACAGCGAGAGGTGAGCAATATTCTCGCCATACTGGCTCTTCACAATCGAGGGTGTAGTCGGGGTTTGAATCCGCCGGCCTCGAGGAGGCTGCGGGCGATGTAGTGGCTCAGGTTCCGGAAGCCCAGG
>NZ_MQVR01000080.1 GCF_001907295.1 Bowdeniella nasicola | reverse complement strand
AGTGAGTTGTAGAAGATGAACTCGAGGATCACGCGGTGACCGCCCTGCTGTCCAGCACGACCACCCCGCTACACCACTATGAGGGACTCAACTCTCGGTTGAGATCACCGAAGCGACCGATCTGCATCTTTGGGTCGGAAAACACGGCAAAGTCATCGAGGGTCGGAGCCGACACAGCCAGAACACGGCCTTCTTCCTCGTGGATTATCGCGGCGGCACATGGGTGCCGATTAGCCTCTTCACGTCGGAGCCCGTATTCGTCGATTAACGCAGGATGAGGCTGTGCGTCGTAGACTCGCTCCATGAGCATGCCGACCGCTGCTGGGGGGAGCCCCGGCTACGCCACGCCGCGAATTCCTCGGCATCCGGTCAAGCTCATCGACTCCCCCGACCTCATTATTCGGCGGCCCCAAGACGCCCTGAACGCGATCCTATCGGTCGCCGGCATCGGGCTTGTCCTCCTGCTCGCGGTCTATGCGCATGGCACGACGACGGGCGTGACTGAGGACGTCGCCTCCGCCGTCGCGAAAACCGCGCGGCAGATCCTGCTCGTGCCGGTCAACGTGCTGCAGGGCCTCGTCGCGACGCTCGTGCCGATCGCGATCATGATCGCGACGCTCATTCGACGCCGGTGGCGCACGACGATCCTCATCGCGGGTGCGGGGCTGCTCGCGGCGCTGCTCACGCAGCTGGCGGTCTATCTGCTGCAAAGCTCCGGGCCGAGCGCGCTGCTCACCGCGCTGTCGCAGCCGACGCTGCTGGGCCCGCGCATCGTGCTGTCGACGTATATCGCGACGCTCGCGGCGATCCTCACGACCGCGTCGGCGGGCACCAGCTCGAAGACGGCCCGCGCGTCGTGGTACGCCCTGACGTTCGTCCTCGTCCTCGCCGTCATCCAGGGCGACCAGACCCTGCCGGGAGTCCTCACCGCGCTGCTTCTCGGGCGCGCCGTCGCCTATGCCGTCTGCTATTTCGCGGGCGTGCGCTCCGGCCGCGCGTGGGGCTCCGCGCTCATCGCGGGCCTGCGCCGCGCCGGGCTCGACCCGCACCTCGTCATGCGTCTCGATGAGGTCGATAATCTCGCGGCCTGGGACGTCACGTCGACGGCCCCCGTCGGGCATGTCGAGGGGTACATTCTGCCGACGGAGTCCATCGACGCGAGCTCCGATCCGGAGGCCGATGCGGAGTCCAGCGAGCACGTGACGACGCTCGCGATCGACGGGGATGCCGTCGTGCCCGATCCGCTCACCGATATCGACGCGCTGCGCGAGCGCGTCACCTCCGAGGTCCCCACCACCTACCGCGGCGCCGCCCATCGCGCGTTCGTCATCTGGACCGACGCGGCCCTCACCGAGCGCGTCGACGTCATCGTCCTCGACACCGAACAGCAGGTGCTCGGCGTCCTGTCGAACATGTGGGACGCGATCCGCAACCGCGGCCTCGAGCGCCGCTGGGCACCGAGCGTCAAGGAAACCGCCGAGCGCGCCCTGCTCATGAACCACGAGGCGCGCGCCGCCGGGGTCCGCACCGTCACCGCCCGCAGCGCCGCCCAGGTCGAATCCTCGATCATCATCCCGATCGACCCCGCCCCGCCCGCGCGCGAGCTCGCCGATATTCCCGACGGCGACATCACTGACGAGATGATCGCCGACCTGTGGCGCCAACTGTCCGCCGCGCACCGCGTCGGCCTCGCCCACCACGCCATCACCGACCGCGCGACGGTCATCGACGACGACGGCCAGCCGTGGCTGCTGCAGTGGGAGGACGGCGAGATCGCGGCCTCCGACCTCGTGCGGCGCATCGACCTCGCACAGCTGCTCACGATGACCGCCGTGCACGTCGGACCCGAGCGGGCGCTTGCCGTCGCGCGCGATGTCGTCGGCGACACCACGCTCCAATCCGTTACGCCGCTCCTGCAAAAAGCGGCGCTGCCCGCCCACACGCGCGGCCAGCTCCGCCAGCATCGCGACCTGCTCGCCGACCTGCGCGAGGCCCTCACGTCCGACTCCGATACCGCCGCCACGCCCATCCGCCTCGAGCGCTTCTCCGTACGCACGCTTCTCATGGTCATCATCGGCGTCGCAGCCATCATCGTTGTCATGGGGTCGCTGCAGATCTCCGACGTCATCGACGCGGTCAGAGGTGCGAACCCGTGGTGGATGGTCGCGTCCTTCACGTGCGGCCTGCTGACCTACGTCGGCTCGGCGATCGGGCTCGTCGCGTTCACCCCCGAAAAGATCGGCGTCTGGCGCACCACCCTCGTCCAGGTCGCCGCCTCCATCGTCTCCCTCGTCGCGCCCGCCGGCATCGGCCCCGCCGCGATGGACCTGCGCTTCCTCACCAAGGCGCGCGTCCCGACCGCGCTCGCGGGCGCCACCGTCGCCCTCACGCAGGTCTCCCGCTTCGTCATCACCGTCGCGCTGCTGTTCATCGTCGCCCTCGGATCCGGCTCCGCGGGCTCGATCTCGCTCCCCCAGCTGCCGACGGTCCTCACCGTCGTCGGTATCCTCGCGGTCGCCGCGCTCGCGTTCGTCTTCCCGCAGGTGCGTACGTGGGTGTGGGAGAAGACCGGCCCGACGCTCAAGCAGATCTGGCCGCGCGTCCTGTGGGCCGTCGGCAACCCGCGTCGCCTCGCGATCGCCATCGCTGGCAACATCATCATGACGATCGGGTACGTCGCGGCCTTCGGGTTCGCGCTGCTCGCGTTCGGCTATACGCTCTCGCCGATCACGCTCGCGATCACGTTCCTGATCTCCAACTCCGCGGGCAGCGTCGTGCCTTCCCCGGGCGGCGTCGGCCCCGTCGAGGTCGCCCTCACCTCCGGCCTCGCGCTCGCCGGCATCCCGTATGCGACCGCCCTGTCGACGACGGTGATCTACCGCCTCCTCACGTTCTGGGGCCGCGTCCCGCTCGGCTGGGCCGCCCTGCGCTACCTCGAAAAGCACGATGCCATTTAAGACCTCGACGTACCGCGCCCACCTGGCCGGCCTCGCGATCGCTCTTGCCAGCTTCGGCCTCGCCACCGCGATCTCGCTGTGCCAGTGGCGCACGCTATCGACCCCCAGCTGGGACCTCGGGATCTTCACGCAGCTCGCCGACGCCTATGCGCACCTGCGCGCGCCGATCGTCCCCATTAAGGGCGACGGTTTCAACCTGCTCGGCGACCATTTCCACCCGATTCTGTTCCTGCTCGGGCCGATCTACCAGCTCTTCCCGTCGGCCCTGACCTTGCTCGTCGTGCAAAATGCGCTGTTTGCGCTCGCGGCGGGGCTGTTCACGACGCGCCTCGCGCGCCTCATCCCGCTGTGGACGGCGTCGGGCATCGGTATCGTCCTCGGGCTCGGCTGGCCGACGCAGACCGCCGTCGCCTCCCAGTTCCACGAGATCGCCTTCGCCGTCCCACTCCTCGCGCTCGCGCTGACGGCCTATCTCGCTGAACGGCCCGTCGCCGCGGCCGCGTGGATGGCCGGGCTCGTGTTCGTCAAAGAGGACCTCGGCATCACCGTCGCGCTGTTCGGCGCCATCATGCTCGCGCGCACGTACCTGCCGCTGCGCTACCTCGGGGGCGATGCGGCTAGCATGCCGGGAGCGCTGCGCACCCAGCTGCGTCGCGCCGGGGTGTTCCTCATCGGCTGGGGCGCGCTCTGGTTCCTCCTCACGATCACCGTCCTGCTACCGGCACTCAACCCCGCGGGCCGCTACGACTACACCGGCCGGATCGACGGCGGCGGCGTGCTCGACGTGCTGCTGCCCGCGAGCAAGTGGCTGCTCGTCGGCCTGCTGATCCTCACCGCGGGTGCGATCGGCCTCGCCTCTCCGCTGTTCTTGCTGATTATGCCGACGCTCGCCTGGCGGTTCGTCGGCAACGTCGAGTTTTACTGGTGGATCGGCTGGCATTACGACGTCATCCTCGCGCCGATGCTGCTCGCGGCGATCGTCGACGCGGCTAGGCGGTATGGCATGAGCGAGGACGGCTTGTTCGGGCAGGCGACGCGCCGCCTGCTCGCCTTCGGGACGGTGCTCGCGCTGGCGTCGTCGTTGATCGTTTTCAAGGAGTTGCCGCTCAAGCGGCTGGCGTCGTGCTCGGAGGAGACCCGGGTGGCGGGTACGACGACGGGTGCGCGGCTGGAGACGGCCGGCCGCGTCGTGGACCTCATCGCGGCCGCGCCTGGCACGTCGAATCCAACGGAGACGCCCGGCAAGCCCGACGTCGTCTCCGACCTCACGCTCATGGTGCGGCTCGTGCCGGTAGCCCGCGTCTACTGGGTGGCCGAGCGCGGGATTTCGCCGGACTTTGTGGTGCTCGACGCGCACTCCTCGCGGTTCTCGCGGGCGGTGACTGACGTGGCGGAGTGGGCGGAACGGACGTACGGGGGCCGCTACGAGACGGTGCTGGATCGCGACGGGCTGCGGGTCGCGCAGCGTCAGCCCTAGCGACAGGTACAGCCGATGCCAGCCTGCGACCCCGAGCCCACACCGCAGCAGCAACCCGAAAGTTCACGCGCGCATGTGGGCGAGCACTCGCGTACGCCTACGCGCGCGCACGTGCCCGCGGGCGAGGCAGTCCCCGCTTCCCTACCGCGCCTTTCGGCTCGCACGCTGGCGCTCGTCGGCCTCGGAGCAGCGATCGGCGCGAGCCAGCGCTACGCCCTCGGTTCCTCGCTGCTGGCCAATACTCTCGGCACGGCCCTACTCGCCTGCCTGCTCACCGCGCTCGCGCTCACCACTGTCCACCCCGCCGCCGCAGACTCGGATTCGCGCTTGGCGAGGTCTGAGCAGGAACCCTCCACGCCTCGGGACGAGCAGCAGCTAGTCGGCCGGGAGCATTCCGAGCATCGGGACGAGCAGCATCGTGCGGGGCAGCAGCTCTCCGAGCAGCGACGCTCCGACCTGCGGATCCTCCTCGGCGCGGGGCTGTGCGGCGGCCTCACCACGTATTCGACGATCATGCTCGACGCCGTCACGTCCACCTCGCTCGCGAGCGCCGCCCAGCAGCTCGGCCTCGACTTCGCCTGCGGCCTGGGCGCCGCCGTGCTCGCCATCGTCGTGACTAGAACCGTCTTGCGTCGTCGGCCCTTGGCGAGCGCGACCGCAGCCCCGTCCACACCTGCACGGGCCTCGTCACCGCGACCTGCGCCCGAGGCGGACACGTCGGCCGCACCCGAGGCGGACACGTCGGCCGCACCCGGGACAGGGACGCAGCCATGAGCGTCGCCAGCCTCTCGACCGCAACCGGTTACGCCGCCGCGACCAGCGTCGCCTCCTCGGCTAGCGTCGCGACTGCCGTCGCCTTCGCCCTCGCCGCCGCCGTCGGCGGGATGTCCCGCGTCGCCCTTGACACCACGATCCGGCGCCGCCGCCCCGGCCCGCTCGGCATCGCCCTCGTCAACGTCGTCGGCTCGCTCCTCCTCGGCCTGCTCGCCGGCGCCTGCCTCGACCCGACGCTCTTCCTCATCGCGGGCGTCGGCCTGTGCGGCTCGTTTACGACGTTCTCGACCGCAATCCTCGACGTCGTCTCCCGCTGGCAGCGCCGTGCCCGCATCGCGGCCGTCGCTCTCCTGCTGCTCACCCTCGGTTGTTCGCTCCTGGCGTGCGCCGCGGGCTATGCAATCGGCCTCCGGCTTTAATCGGCGTTACCACTCGCACACCCGGCGGAAGGTCGTTCGTTCTGGGCCAAAAGTCCCGCTAGGCTGGGGTTATTCCCGACGAAAGACCACTATGTTGCCCGTTTCTTGCGCCGTAGGCGCCCCCGACACCACCCGCCGCTCCGCGTGGGTTTGCCGCATCACCGCGATCCTCGCCATCGTCATGTTCATCGCTGCCCTGACGGCGCCCGTCGCCCGCGCGCACGACGTCCTCGTGAACTCGTCGCCGAGCGAGGGCGAACAGCTCGATACGGCCCCGACGACGCTGCGCCTCGAGTTCAACAACGAGCTCCTCGACCTCGGGTCGAACGCGGCAGCCGTCGTGCTCACCAATGCAAACAATGAGCAGGTCGCGACGGGCCCGCTCGCGATCAGCGGCCGCGAGGCCACCTATGACCTGCCGGCACTTTCCGACGGCGCGTACGCCGCGGCGTGGTCCGTCGTCTCATCGGATGGGCATCGTATCCAAGGCAAGATTGCCTTCAGCGTCGGCGATCCGAATGCCACCCCCGCACCGAAGGATTCGCCGACATCGAGCGAATCAACGGCAGCAGCTGAACAACCCGCTGCTGCCGCGACGACGACGCCTGCGAGCGATAATGACGCGGAAAACTCCTCGACCTTCGCGGGGTTGCCACGGGCCGCACTGATCGCCATCGCGCTCGGAATCGTCGCTAGTATGGTCTTGATCATCCTCAAGCTTCGAAGGAATTAGCATGCGTTCTGCACGGATCATCCTGGTCCCCCTCGCCACCGCGGCCCTCGTTCTTACCGGGTGCGCCTCGAACAGCCCCGCGCCCACCGACTCCGCGAGCACGTCCGCCGCCGCGAGCGAGGCACCGGCCGATTCGGCAAATCTGACGTTCACGGAAATGTGGATCAAGGCGACCGATGGCAAGATGACGGCCGTGTTCGGCTCGGTCAAGAACACGACCGACAAGGACATTCACGTCGTCGGCGTCGAAAGTGACGTCGCCGGCAAGTCCGAGCTCCACGAGACCGTGAGCAAGGACGGCAAGATGGTCATGCAGGAGATGAAGGACGGGTTCGTCATCAAGGCGGGCGAGTCGAAGGAGCTCAAGCCCGGCGGCGATCACCTCATGCTCATGCAGCTGCCGAAGCCGATCGAGCCTGGGCAGGACGTCAAGGTCACGCTGAAGATCGAAGGGGGCGAGACGATCAACTTCACCGCGACGGCCCGCAGCTACGACGGTGCCAACGAAGAATACGATCACGGCGGCGAAGGCACAATGGGCGGCGACGGGCACGATCACGACGGTCACGATCACGAGGGCCACGATCACGACAAGGACAATGACGGACACTAACGAGCAGTCTTCGACGCGACCCGCCTCCCGGCGGGACGTGCTCATCGGCGCTGGGGGCGTGACCCTCGGCGCCGCTGCCGCGTGGGGCGTCGGTGCCCTGCGGGCCGCGGGCCTGCAGCCCGCCGCCGACGCTCCCTTCCCGGGGACCTCCGGCGCGCCGCAGTCCGTCGGCCATAAAACCGGTGCGGGCGCCGGGGCGTTCGGCGATGCCGTCGTCGATTGTCACGGCGTGAACCAGGCCGGGATCGCCACGTCGCCACAGGGCTTCCTCGTCCTGACTGCATTCGACCTTGCCGCCTCGACGGACCTTGCCCGAATGCGCCGCCTCATGCGGCTGTGGACGGAAGATATCGAGCGCCTGACGACCGGCGCCGCGACAATCACCGACACCGAGCCCGAGCTCGCGCACCTGCCGGCATCGCTCACCGTCACCGTCGGCTTCGGCCCGACGCTGTTTGACAAGCTCGGCATCGCCGATAAGCGTCCGTCCTGGCTCGCGCAACTGCCTGCCTACCCCATCGACCAACTCCGCGACGAATTCACCGGCGGAGACCTCGTCGTCCAGGTCTGCTCCGATGATCCGATCACGGCGACGCATGCCGCGCGCGTCCTCGCAAAGGAGGCGAAGTTTTTCGCCACGCCGCGCTGGACACAGCAGGGGTCGCGCAACGCCCCCGGCGTCACGGCCCCCGGCGCCACGATGCGCAACCACTTCGGGCAGCTCGACGGGACGCGCAATCCGGATCCGGCCGAGGAGCCGAACCTCATCTTCCGCAAAGACTCCGAACGCTGGCTCGACGGCGGCTCGAGCATGGTCGTGCGTCGTATCCACATGGACCTGGACCGCTGGGACGAAATAGACGTGCCCGCGCGCGATATCGTCCTCGGCCGCACGCAGGCCACGGGCGCCCCGCTGACCGGTGAGAAGGAGTTCGACGAGCCGGATCTGGAGGCGAGGGGCGAGCTCGGCTTCCCCATCATCGACGTCGCCGCCCACATTCGGCGGGCGCGGACCGACGACGGCTCGCAGCGCATCTTGCGTCGGCCCTATAACTACGTCGAAATTCCGGATGCGGGCCAGATTTCGAACGTCGGCCTCGTCTTTATTGCGTTCCAGGCCGACCTTCAGCATCAGTATCTGCCGCTGCAGGCCCAGCTCGCCGAGCTTGATCTGCTCAATCAGTGGACGACGCCGATCGGCTCGGCCGTGTTCGCGATCCCGCGCGGTTTTGCGCCCGGGGAAGTGCTCGGCGAGGATCTCTTCGGCCGCGAATAAGGTGGCGTTCGCGCAGCCGCGCCGCTAACAGTCGCCGCGCACGCGCACCGACAGGCTCGTCGGTCCCGCCCCGAAACGTTCAAACTCCGACAGGTCCACCGTCAACACATCAAAACCGCGCTCGCGCAGCATCGTGGCCGTGCGGGGCGCCGACGCCGGCAGCATGAGCCGGTTACCGCCGAGCAGCAGCACGCGCGCGCCCGTTGGCTCCGGCGCGGGCAGGACGCGGTCGCACGTCTGTAACATCTGCAGCCCGCCTCCGGCGGCGATGAGCGTCCCGTCGGGCAGCGCCGTGACCGCTTCCTTCAGATAGTCGACCTTAGGGCACGTCACCGTCGTCACGCTCACGCCATACGTCGCCAGCAGCTCTGTCAAGACCTGCGCGCCTGCGCGATCCGTATTCGGCGAGAGCCCGACCCACACGGTGCCGCCATATTTCAAGACGTCGCCGCCATCGAGATGGGCGTCCGCTGGCGTCCATATGACCTCGAGCCCGCGGGCCGCGCCCGCCTGCGCGATACAGATCCGCTCCGCGAGGCGCTCGGCGCGCGCGGTATGCGTCATGATGAGCAGCCGATCATAGGAGATCGCATGCGTCTCGACGAACGTCGCCGCCGCCTGGCCCGCCATGTGCGGCAACTCGATCGTCTCCCAGCCCGATTCGTTCAGGGCGTCGACATAGCTCTCCCACTGCTCCTTCGCCAGCTCTAGGTCGAGACTGACGCCGCGAGGGGAGACCCGCGCGATCTCGACCAGCTCATCGGCCGGCCGACACACGAACGCGTACTGGCGCATCAGTTGCGATTTCCGCCGCTGCGAAACGTCGACTTCGGCAGGCGCGGGCGGCGACGCGGCTGGCGGGCTGCGGCGTCCGCGTCGGCGTCGGCGATATCCTCCCCGAGCAGGTGCGAGACGATCTGCTCGGCGCTCGCATCGAGCGAGCGCGAAATGCGTCGCAGGTTCTTTTTACGCTGTTTGTCCGCCATGACCGGCAGTGTATGCAGCGACTTTTCGACAGCCCCCAGGTGGGCGCGCTGGCTGCGGGCGAACTCACGATCTGCCTCACTCGCATCCTCCCCCGCAAGATCGTCCAACTGACGGCGCAAAAGGTCCAGGCGTTCCGTGATCGACGGGAGCGAGGCCGCGCCCGAACCCGCCATGCCCGATGCTGCGCTCCTCGCGCGCGCAACGAACTGCTTGGCCTGATCGAGCATCTCCGGGTTCGACCTGTAGTACTCATATAGCGCGGGGCCGTATTTTTGAAGGAGCTGGTAGGCGGCGGTGACGGCCGCGGAGGCCGCCGCTACGCGCGCTTTCGACTTGGGGCGCATCGGTCAACCTCTCTTGCCGCGCACCTGGCCCGCGCGGCATCTCGGGCTAGGGCAGGGCACGAAGGTCGTCGCTCACGCGGGCGTGATCGTATCGGCCCAGCAGCCACAGCGTGACCTCGCCGACGGGTCCGACGACGCGCCGCGCGACGGGGCCGGTGGCACCGCGCAGTTTCCACGTGAGCGGCTCGGGCAGGTCGGTGGCGTGCAGGTAGGTGGGGAAGGCGTCCGGGGCGGGGACCGCGGCGGCCATCAGGCCGAGGCGGCGGGCGAGCTCGACACGGTCGGCCTCGCTCAGCGGGCGTACATACTCCTCGCTATCGACGACGCCGGCCCGTCGGACATCTTCGTGATGGACGAAATACTCGATCGTGTTCATCGCCGCATCGGCGACCTGCATCAGCGCCGGCGGGCCACCCGCGAGCCGCGCGAGGATCCCCTCGTAGCCAAGCTCGTCGAAAGCCTGCGCCATCTCGCGCTCCGCAACGTCGCGGAACCTGCCGCCGGACATGCCGGGCAACGCGCGCGGGCGATTCTCGCGCACGAACAGGTGCGCCGCGAGATCCGCCGTCGTCCACCCCTCGCACAGCGTAGGCGCGTCGGGGCCAACGGACCCCAAAAGATCGATCAGGCTGTGGCGTTCCCGCTGTGCAAGACTCATAGCGACTGCACCGCCCCGCCATCGACGCGCAGCGCCGTCCCGGTGATGTAAGCGGCGGGTGCGCTGCACAAGAAGGCGCCGGCCTGGCCGAATTCGGCCGGATCGCCATAGCGGCCCGCGGGGATCGTCGCGATGACATCGTCGCGCACCTCCTGCGCGCTCGAGCCGAGTCGCATTGCCGTCGCCGTATCGAGCGACTTCACGCGGTCGGTATCGATCCGCCCCGGCAGGATGAGGTTCACGGTGACGCCCTCGGCCGCGACCTCCGCGGCGAGCGTCTTGAGGTAGCCAGCGAGCGCCCCGCGACCGAGATTCGACAGCGCGAGATCCGGCAGCGGCGCCTGAATGCCAGAGGAACCAACCGCGAGAATGCGTCCCCAGTGCCGCTCGCGCATGCCCGGAAGCACGGCGTTAATGAGGGCGACGTGCGGGCGCAGCAGCGAATCGACCGCGGCGCTGACGCCGTCGTCGTCGACCGCATACGCCGGGGACGGCGGCGGCCCGCCACCGTTAAGGACGAGGATGTCGATATCGCCGACAGCGGCGCGGGCACGCTTGACGAGTTCGAGTGGGGTGCCTTCCTCAGTGAGGTCTGCGGGGATGCCGACGGCGTTGCCGCCACGTTCGCGGATCTCCTCGACGACGGCCTCCACGCGATCATTCGTGCGGCCATTGATGACGACGCGCACCCCCTCGTCGGCGAGCGCGATAGCGATGGCGCGCCCGAGTCCCGACGTCGACGCCGCGACGAGGGCGCTGCGCGAACTAATACCGAGGTCCATTTTCGTCGACTCCTGTCGCCACAATTCGCGGGGCGCCGTGCGCACCCGGCGCATGTCTTTCTCTTACTGTAGCCGCGCCCCACCGACATATGCTGGCTGGAGCAGAAAGGGGCTCTTCACAATCGAGGGTGTAGTCGGGGTTTGAATCCGCCGGCCTCGAGGAGGCTGCGGGCGATGTAGTGGCTCAGGTTCCGGAAGCCCAGGGCGATACCGCGGAGGTGCTCGAGTCGGCCGTTGATGGCCTCGGTGGGGCCGTTGGAGGTGCCTGGCCGGTCGAAGAACGCGAGCACGTCAGCGGCGCGCCGGTTCAGGGTCCGACCCAGGCTGCGTATCTCCACTAGTGCTGTGGGATTGCCTGTGCTGATGTCATCGATGACCTTGTTGAGCAGGTAGCGGCCGAACTTCTTGTCAGGTTGCCGGTAGGCCACCACCAGACGTTGGTAAATACCCCAGGTGGCCTCGACCTCGCTATGCTGCTCGTCAGCGAAGAGCGCTTCCAGGCGGGCGACCTGCTTGTCGGTGAGCAGATCAACACCGGTCAGCAAGGGGGGGTGTCAAATAGTTTGTGTAAGCCGTGTCGGAAGGAACGGTGATTATCATGACTATGTTCGATAAATCTTTGCCGGGTAGGCCTTCGGGT
>NZ_MQVR01000008.1:48827-53924 GCF_001907295.1 Bowdeniella nasicola | reverse complement strand
GTGAGTTGTAGAAGATGAACTCGAGGATCACGCGGTGACCGCCCTGCTGTCCAGCACGACCACCCCGCTACACCACTATGAGGGACTCAACTTCCGAGAATGCTTGTTCGACCCGTTCACGTACTTCCTGGGGCATTTTTCCGTGATGGAAGGCGACGCCACGACTCAAGGTGCTCGCGAGGAAGTAGTCCTTGTGTACGTACTCACGAACGTGCTTGATTAGATCATCAATCTCCTTATCTGACGACACCGCGTCACGACGCTCCGCAAGTCGAAGTGCGAACTCCGCAGACTTCAAAGAGCCGTTGATGTAGATGATTGCCTTGCGATCCCCGCTCCTAGACAGGATGAGATCAACCACGCTCGCCTGCAATGGAGCCGCTTCGAGCTCCTGTGGCGTGGCATCGATGCCGGAGAAGTAGTACTGACGTTGAGCGACCAGATCGACGAAGTATCGATGCTGCGCTACCGTCCGCTCTTTGACAGCTAGCGCCCCGTTGGTTGCTTTACCGAATAGCTCCAGAAACAGTTCTGGGTTCGCGATGCTTGGCGATGCGAAGACGAGTTTTGTCGCGAATCTACGGGTCGCTTCGACGATCGCATGGTAGTAGAGCGAGCTACGCGCATCGTTCTTAGCGATGACCTTCTGCGCCTCGTCGACCACAAGGTAGTCAATCTCGCGCACTGGATCTGCTAGATAGCGGAGTAACCGTTCGGGGGTCAGTACGAAGATCGTGCGCCGGTACCTTTGGCGCAGAATCTTCGGAAGCGATGGGTAGGTCGCGACGTTTACTTCCGGCACTTCCGACAGGAGATTTCTGAGATCTGCTGCCGTTTGGCCGATGAGTGCCTTTGTTGGAACGAGGACGACGACGCAGTGATCGTTGAGCTCGTCCCGGCGGACGATGTCGTAAAGCGCGTCCTTTATGATGAAGGACTTGCCAAGCGACGTGGGGCCCGAGAAACTGAAGTAGTCCTCGCCGCGCATCTTCTCCGTAATCGCATATTGCGCATCAGTGAGCGTCGCATCGCCCTTACTCGTGCGCTGCAATACCTCCTTCGCGATCCGCAGTGCGCCGCGAGATAGTGGCAGCGCGTATCGGCTACCAACCCCCTTCTGCAGGGTTCGGATTCCTGGGAAGTTTCCGAGCTGGACAAGCACTGCCTCCGCGACCGCGAGCACCCGGTCACTCAGTTCCTGTCCGAGCCCCACGGCAGTGTCGTACTCGCGAAGCAGTGCAATCGCCGTGTATGCCAGCTCCCGATGATGCGCGTCTCTGGAGTGCGACAGCACGTCGGCATAGCGTAAGAGGTGCTTGGCATCGACCGGATCCAGTATCTGCGTCACCTCGCCCGTGAGGAACGACTCTGCGGCGGCGCGCTCAAGGCCGCCGTATGCGGACCGAAAGCCCGGACGCTGGAGGATAATTTCGCTGAGTAGATCAGCAGCCGTACGCGACGTCACTTCTTCGCCTTATCCTTCGGTGGGCGTAGGTTCTTGCCGCTGAGCTCAGAAGCAAGATCGATTCGGATGTCCTCGATGCCACGCACAGTGCCGTTGACATTTCGTTTCAGGAACGGCACGGCGTAAATGTGGAATTGGTACCCACCAAGACCACGGTCCTGAATCTCAGCCTTGATGGTGTCAACTTCAGCGGCTATAGCCGCGAGGGCGAGATCGCGCAGATATGTCTCAATCTCCACGGCCGTATGGTCCGCGAACGGGTAGGTAGTCACGTCCAGCTCGAAGCCGATGAAAACCCCAAATGCATTCGACTTCGTGATCGCTGGCGCCCCCGAGGCCGGCGGCAAGAGTATCGATGCCAGAAGCTCGACCTTGTCGTCGTCGAGACTCTCCTTGAGGAGCTCGGACTCGACAAGCCAGGTATCGAAATCGAAGTCGTCCTCTTTAACCTTGCCCATGCTTGCAAAGGCTGCCTTCACACCACGACGAGCGCTCGATCCGACACTCCCGGCGACATCGCCGTACATCTTGGACTCTCCGAAGATCAGCTGGTAGTCGCCTGGAGTAGCCTCAAGCAGATGCACGCCGTCAGTGCCGTGCACGTAGTGCTCGGCCGAGGTCTTAAGTTCCATCTTCGAGAGGATCTTCGGCGCCCCAAGGTGCCCTTCGAGGAAGGAGTAGAGAAGCAGCTCTCCGCCTTCACCCGCGTTGGGATCCGGTGCCTTGAACTGGATCTGCGCTTTCCTAAAGAACTCACCCATGCGGCTGAGATCGCTCGTGAGCTTGCCCAGGTTCTGCCGCGACAGCACGTAACTGATGCTGTTGTTGACCAGCTCCTTGAACAGCGGCTTGATCGCGAAGTCTCCGCCATCGATACGCAGGACATGCAGGTGCATGACCGTCTTCGCGTGGATATCGAAGCGTTCCGGGTCGTAGAACAGAGCCAAGAATCGGTCACGATTCATGAGCGAGAGAGGAAGAACGGGATCGGCCATCAACGCACCGACTCCAGGCCCGTCGGCAACTTGCGAATCGTCGGTCTTGCTCGCCACCATCAGTCGTCACCTCCGGCTCCGGCGATCAGCAGTCCGTGTTTGTCGGTTGTGTAGTTGTAGTCGACCGGCCCGATCGGTGCGGCGTCGAAGTGGTGCTCCGCGAAGCGGATGCGCATCTCCTCGTCCCAGTCGAGGTCGTCAAGGTTGCGGGTGTCCTTGGTCTCGCGGACGAGGTAGAGCCGCTGGGCACCGTTCTCGGCGTAGACAATGGCCCAGTCCGGCGAGTACTCGCCAACAGGCGTGCGGACGCGGAAGCGGCGCGGCAGCTTGGTGAACAGCTTGACGTGCTCGCGGTTGTTCTCGAGCTGCGCGGCGAAGGCGCGCTCGACGTGGCTGTCGTAGTCAACGTGGTCGTAGAGGTTTACGCCGCCCTCGGGCGCGGCAATGACGCCGTTCTTCGGATCTGGGTTGCCGGGCAGCGGCTGCGGCGGGTTCTTGGATTCGACTTCGAGGAAGACGACCTCGGCATCCCACCAGTCCGTCTCGTCGATGGGTTCATAGCTGATGCCGCGCACCATCTGCTCGATCGTCTCGATGCGGATCGTATTCGCCACGATGCGTGCCCAGCGGTCAGGATCGTCGAGGACGTGCCGGGCGTAGTCGCGGTCGGGATAGTTCAGGATCTCGCGCACGATCGCTGCCACGGTCGGGCGGGTGAGCTGGAGCGGGAACTTGCCGTACTGCAGCTGATCCTCGATGAGCTGCACGACGTCAGGCAGCCGCTGGCCCGCGACGACAATGCGTTCACCGCGCGATTCGGCCACGGCAGAGTCCGCCGTGATGACGTGCCCCTCGTCGTCGTAGACGAGATCGGCGGACTGCACGACGTTGGCGCGACGCTCGATGAACTCGAGGTCGGCCAGGTGCTCCGATGCGGCGACCACGATGCGGAGTGCCTCTGGCTCCACGGTGACGCGGTAGCGCGCCTTGTAGCGGATGCGCTTCCACAGCTCAGCGAACTCGGGGCTATCGAACAGGGCAGGGCGCCTGCGGACGATGACCTCGTTGTCGGCGTTGTCGACCTCAGGGCCTGTATCGCCGGAGCCGCCACCAGAGGCGATGTATTCGGCGTTCAGGCCGTCACGGAACTCGGTGAAGGACTCGTAGACGATGAGCGTGAGCCGGTTGATCGCCGGGTCCATGACACGGTGACCGGACTGGTCGACCGGCAGACGCAGGCCGCGGCCGATCTGCTGGCGACGCTCCAGCTCGGAGCGGGTGTGGCGCAGGAACCCGACCTGAAAGACGTTCGGGTTATCCCAGCCCTCCTTGAGCGCGGAGTGGGAAAAAATGAACGCGCGCGGATTGGCGCGATCAAGAATGAGTTCCTTGTTGGCGATGATCTCCTGGTACGCCCGCGCCTCCAGCTCAGCGTCCGAGGCTCGCCCGGAGGTGTCCTTAAGGATGCCCGTCTTGGTCGACGGGAAGTATGCGACCCGCAGCTCGGCCGCGTCGGGCATCTCGTTCTCGGGATAGCCGGCGCGCAGCCACTCCTCACGGAACAGCTCATCGAACATCGCGGGCAGTACCGCCTCGTCACCGGCGTAATCAGCCACGTGCTCGACGAAGAACAGCGACAGCACCTTGACGCCACGGTTCATCGAATCGATCTGCCCTTGACGGGCCAGGTGCGTGCGGATCGTGTGGCGGATCTGGTCACGCCAGACCGCCTCGGCATCGACACCGGTCTCAGTTCCGGCGTGCACGACGAGACCGTTCTCGAAGATCACCCGGTCGGGCTTGCGCTCGATGCTGTCAACCACCAGGCCGCGGTACTGTGGCAGACTGCCGGACTCCTCGAACAGGTCGGTGCCGTTCTGCAATACCACCGGCACCCGCTTACCACCGGCCTTGTCGATGACAGCTTCAGCCATCAGACGCTTGCGGACGCTCCGGAGCTTGTCGAGACGGACGTAGGGCTTGCCGTCCTCGCCTGCGACGATGCCCTTGACCGATACCCGCTTGACCAAACCGGCCTCAGCGGCCTGCTTCGGGCCAAGCCGGTGCACGAGGTTGAACGGCTCCTTGTGCGTTGCGCTGTAGCGCAGCGCCACCAGCGGGTTCAGGGTGGCAATCGCCTGACGGCGCAGCGGCGTCGCCATGTTCTGCGGCTCATCAATCAGGACAACCGGGCAAGCCTTCGCGATCTGCTGCACACCGCTGAGCGAGTCACCCCACAGCTGCGGCTGCTCCGCACTGGCGTAGAGCGTGTTTGTGTCCGGCTTGTCGAGCGCCTGGACACTGGCAATCAGGAACTGCACCGTGCCCGACGGCTCGGTGAAGTCGTTCAGTGCCGAGTTCTCCCCGAGCACACCCCACTTGTACGGGACGCCGGGATACTTCAGGCGGAAGTGCTCTTCGGTCTGTTCGAACGTCTTGACCACGCCCGGCGGGTCCAGCGCAACGGCTACCGGCATCGACCTCTCGACACCCGTGTTGGGACCTTGGACATCGCTGTCCCGAAACTACGCCAGGGCACCTACTTCCCCGAATGGCTGCTGGAACGTCGCAAGCGCGCCGAGTCCGCCTTGATCACCGTTGTTGCCGACTGCTATCTCGCCGGAGTCAGTACTCGGC
>NZ_MQVR01000008.1:0-48817 GCF_001907295.1 Bowdeniella nasicola | reverse complement strand
TGGCCGCCGATCTGGACGAGCACGTGGCCGAGTTTCGGCACCGCCCGCTGACCGATGCTGGGCCGTTCACGTTCGTGACTGCCGACGCGTTGACGATGAAGGGCAGGGAAGGCGGCCGGGTCATCAACGCGGTCGTCATGCTCGCCACTGGGGTCAACGCCGACGGGCATCGTGAAGTGCTAGGGATGTGCTGCTCCATACTGACGGTAAAGCTCGCCGGATCACCGGCCTTGTGCTGCAGCTCAACGGCGCCGTCGACAGGCTTAAGGCCGAGAGCCTCGAGCAGCGGCCAGCCCGCCACCAGCGCTCCGTCCCTACTGGCGCAAAGCGAAGTCCCGCGGGGAACCTTGCCTCATTCGTCGGCGACGGGCGTTTCCCGATACCGCCGCCCCACAAACCGGGTTTCCCGTCAGACGTCGATGTTGGCAGGCAAGAAAAGGTGCGGCGGGCGCCCCATAAGGCGGTGGAACGCGGCGCTGAAGGCGCTGATCGTGGCGTAGCCGACGCGGCGGGCCACCACCCCGACGGGCGTACCGCCGCTGAGGAGGCGGACGGCGGCCGACATGCGTGCAGCCGTACGCCACTGGCTGAACGTCATCCCCGTCTCGGCGCGGAAGACGCGTGCGAGAGTACGGGCACTCGTAGAGGTGACCCACGCCCAGTCCCCAATCGAGCGATTGTCGGCAGGGTTGCTCATAATCGACCGGCAGATCGGGGCGATGCGTGAATCCTGAGGAAGCGGCAGCTCGATTACGGGAAACGCCGCATCCGCGACGAGTTCGAGGCACACTCTTTGGGCGCGCAACCGCTGCTGGCGGGGCATACCGGTTTCCGCTAGGTGGCTGAGAAGCTCGCGCAGCGCGGCATTCACAGAAACCGGGTGCACGTCCGGTGCGCGCCCGTCCCACGCCTCGGGCAACAGATACAGGGCAGCCAGAGTAGTCGAGGGGTCGCGGCTGACTGCGTGCCGCGTCCCGGCGGGCACCCACAGACCTTGGCCAACGGAGAGGCTGTGGCGAACGCCATCCACCTCGACTTCGGCACAAGCTCGCTCCGGCCAGAACACGACATGCTCGGGGTGGGCGTGCGCATCCGTCGAGCATCCATCGGCGTCGTCGATATACGCGTACCGGAGATAGCGGGTGGTAAGCAGGTACCCTTCGGGCACGATCCGCCCTCTCACCGGAAAGTTCTCAGGGCAATTGATGCACTCGTTGGCCAACGAGGAATCAAGTAGAGTCACCACCGCTCCTCAACAGTTCCACGATCACACTTGTACTTAGGTAAGCGTAACCTACCAACACGTGTCCGACGGACGACAACATGTGTCGCCTTTGAGACTGACCGGGCGCCTATCCTGCCAACAATGACCACAAACATCGCGCCGTTGCAGCGAGACCGCCCAGTTCGGGTCATGCGGTTGGCGCTGACGCGCGGCGGACGCTGGTGGCGGCTTTCGCTGGCGACCCTCGGGTTCATGCTTCACCAAGCGAGCGAGGCGGCTGTTCCCATCCTGATCGGTGTGGTCATTGACCGCGCGGTGCTGCCTCGCGACCCCGGCGCTCTGGCGTTGTGGCTCGGTGTGCTGGGAGCCGTGTTCCTCGTCCTATCGTTCAGCTACCAAGGGGCGAGCCTGTCGATGATCCGCATCTACGGGCGCGGCGAGCACGACTTACGGCAAATAGCGGTCGCACGGGTGCTGGATACGCGCGGAATGAGAACCCGCCGGACTGGCGAGGTGCTGTCCATCACCACAAGCGACACGTATCGGGTTGCCGGAGTCTCGTGGAACATCGCCGAACAAGCGGCCACCCTTGCGGCCCTGCTTACTGCGGTGGCGGCGCTGCTGCTCATCTCGCTCCCGCTCGGCCTCGCCGTTCTGGTCGGGGCAGTTCTCATGCTGTGGGGAATGGCCGCGTTGGCCCAGCCGCTCGAACGGCTGGGCCTGGCCGAACAGAGCGCAGTCTCGCGGGCGAGCGACGTGGCCACGGACGCCATGGAGGGGTTGAGGATCATTCACGGCCTCGCCGCTCACCAGCAGATCGTCGCACGTTACCGTGAAGCGAGCGCAGCCTCCCGTGAGGGCGCGATCCGCGCATCCCGTTCGCTCTTGACGTACCAGGCCGTCAGCACAGGGGTGTCGATCCTCTACCTCAGCTCGTTAGCTGCCGCTGCCGGGTGGATGGCACTGCACGGAGCCATCACCCCGGGACAGCTGATCACCGTGGTGGGGCTGGCTCAGTTCCTGCAGGGCTCCCTCGACCACATCGGCACCTTCGGAGCAAACTGGGCGCACAAACGCGCATCCGCCCGCCGCCTGCAGGATCTGCTCGTTGAACCGCACTGCCTCCCGGAGGGACGGGGAGCCCGCCCGGCTCACGGAATGCTGCGGTGGAACCCGGTGAATGGCCCCGCAGTTGAGTCGAAGCCGGGCCGGATGGTCGGCCTCCGTGTCGTCGACGCCAAGCAGGCTCACGACGTAGCGTCCCGCCTGGGTTTCCGCACGACACCCGCGCCGGGGGAGCTCATCCTGGGCGAGGCCGATGCGTTGAGCATCGGCTGCGCTGCCTACCGGGGGCACGTGCTGGCCCCGCCTCACGATGCCTACGTGTTCACCGGCAGCATCCGCGACAATGTCACGCTGTGGGCGAGTGATTCCTGCCCGCTCGACGACGGCGTGGTGAGGGCAACCGCGCTGGACGACGTAATCGAATACGCCGGCTCACCCGACGCACCCGTCGGCGAGCATGGGCGCCGCCTGTCCGGCGGGCAGCGGCAGCGGCTACTTCTGGCTCGAGCACTGCATACGCCAGCCGACGTTCTCGTACTCGAGGAACCCGCTACCGCCCTCGACCCCATCACGACGCAGCGCGTTGGGGCTGGCCTCGCCGGATGCGGCCGCACCATAGTACTGGTCACGAGCGACCCCATTCTCCTCGGCAGCTGCGCGACGGTCGTCGACTTCACCTCACACGAAAACACACGAAACGAGGTGCGTTAGTGACTCATTCGCTACCCGTGGCATCCGTACGCGAGACTGCGCGCACTGTCCGCAGCCTCCTCACGCGACGACGAGGCCTGCTTGCTGCCACACTGGCGTTGCTATTGACCTGCTCAGCCAGCGCGTTGGCAATCCCCCCTTTGCTCGGCTGGATCGTCGATATCGTCCTTTCAGGTGTTGGTGCGTGGCGCATCTGGCTCACAGCCGGTTCCCTCATCGCGGCGGGCGTCCTCTCGGCCGCCACCTCGTTGTTAGGCGGCCGGCTGTTGGTCATCTGCATACAAGGCTCGCTCTCTGAATTACGCGAGGACGTGTTCGCTGCAGCGATGCGGATCGATGCGACGACGATCGAACGAGCGGGAAGCTCAGACGTGGTGTCACGGCTAACCCGGGATGTCGAGGCGGTCACTGAGGCCGGGTCTGAGGTGCTGCCGCGCTTTGTCAGCGCCCTGTTCACGATCGTGCTCACCGCAGTAGGCATCGCCGCACTCGACCCTTTCCTCGCGCTAGCCGCGTTGAGTGCTGTCCCACTTCAGCTAGTCGCCGTGTCACGCTTTCTTCGCCGTTCCCGCCCCTTGTACGTGCAGCTGCGGTGCGAGGAGTCCGACCGTGGGCAAGCGATCATAGAAAGCGTTGCCGGACAAGAGACCGTTCGCACCTACCGCCTTGCCCCTTTCCGCCTCGGCCTGATAGCCGAACGCAGCCTCACTGCTGTAGAGACCGCCCGTGCGGCAGGAAAAGCGCGAAACGTGTTCAACGGGACGCTCAACCTGGCGGAGTTCACAGGTCTCGCCGCCGTGCTCGCCGTCGGATTCTGGAGGGTGGAAACGGTAGAAATAACCGTGGGGACGGTGACTGCAGCCGCGCTTTTCTTCCACCGTTTGTTCATCCCCATCGGAGACTTACTGTCCAGCGTCGACGACCTTCAGCGGGCCCAAGCAGGACTCGAGCGCCTCGTCGGCGTGCTGCGCAGTACGGCGCCCGCACAGCCGCGCTATGAAATCCGCGACGGAGCCGTCGAGCTGCGCGGGGTGACGTTTACCTACCCCCAGGCGTCAACTGCTGCTGTCACCGATCTCACACTCACCGTCCCTTCGGGGGCGCGCGCCGTGTTCGTCGGGGCAAGCGGTTCCGGAAAATCGACCACTGCGCACCTCATCGGGGGGCTTGCCGCTCCTACCTGCGGCTCCGTCATCGTCGGCGGGCAACCCGCTACCCGTGCGGCACAGGCTTCAGGTAAGCCGGCGGTCATGCTCGTCACCCAGGAGACGCATCTGTTCTCCGGCACGCTCGCCGATAACCTGCGCCTTGCCCGCGCAGACGCCACCGACGACGAGCTACGCACCGCTCTCCGCGCAGTGGGTGCGCACTGGGCGGCCGACCTTCCGGGGGGAATCAACTCGCCCGTCCCGCACGATCTTGACGAACAACGCCTCCAGCACATCGCGCTCGCTCGCGTACTTCTCGCCGACCCACCCGTTGTGGTGCTCGACGAGGCCTCCGCCCATGCAGGAGCCGATTCGGCACTCGACCGTGCCGTGGACACAGTCGTGCACGGTCGCACCGCAATCATCATCGCTCACCGCCTCTCCCATACTGAAAACGCCGACATCACCGCTGTGTTTGAAGCCGGCCGCATCATCGAGTGCGGCGAGCCCCGCGAACTGCTCGCGACCGGCGGCGTCTTCCGTTCGCTGTGGGAGGCGTGGGCCCGTGGGCACGAGCAGCTTCCTCGCACGTTCCAACCACCTCTTGCACCTAAGGAGAAATAACACCATGGCCGTCCCCTGCTCCCCTGCACAGGTCGAGCGTGTCACACGACTCACCCCCCACATGATCCGGATCTCGTTTCGCACCATCGGAGCCTGGCGCTGGAACACCGACGGCTCCGGTGACGAGCACATCGACATCGCCCTCCCCCACCCCGGTGAGACGGAGGCCGATTTAACCGTTTTCAACCTGCCCGAATACGGTCCCGGCTGGAAAGGAGAAGAACCCCCGTGGCGCCACTACACTGTCCGCGCCGTCTACGACCAAGGCAGGTTGTTCGACATCGACTTTGCCATCCACGGCGACGGAATAGCCTCAACTTGGGCTGAACGTGCGGAGCCCGGCCACGTGATCGGCGCCTTCCACGGCGGCGGCTCCTACTACCGCCCGCCTGCGGACGCCACGTTCCACCTTCTCGTCGCCGACGCCACAGGCCTTCCCGGCCTCGGACGCATCATCGAAGAAATGCCCACGGCCACCCGGGCTCTTGCCATTATCGAAGTACCCGAAAGGGCAGACATCCAAGAGATCAAATCCGCCGCTTCCGTCGAGTACCGCTGGCTGACTGGGACTGGAAACGGCCGCGGCCCAAGCGCGCTGCCGGCCGCCGTAGCGGAATTCACCCCGCCCGGTGAGCCCTGGTATGCGTGGGCTGCGTGTGAAGCAGCTTCCAGCCGCTCGATCCGTTCAGACCTCCGCAAACGCCTCAGTTCACCCCGCAACCGCCACCACGTAATCGGCTACTGGACCGAAAGCAAAACCGGCAACCGTCCTGCAGAAATGGAACGCTGACGCTGCCCACCAGCTCCGCGGCGCTTTCGGTGCCGGGGATGCCGTAGGCGGCGCGGCCGTTGACCGACAGCGGCTTGTGCAGGGTGCCGTGGTTTTCGATCTGGAACAGCGGGTTCTCCGCGATGTCCCGCGCCCGCTGCGGGTTCTGCTCGATCCAGCGCTTGTTCCAGAACAGGGTCGCCGGCACCGCCTGCTGCTCGAGGAGGGCGAGCAGGGGGTCGTCGATAAGCGAGCCGTGCAGCCCGCCGCAGGCGTCGAAGGTCAGGGCAATCGACGTCGAGCTCGGGTCGAGCGTCTCCACGATCCCCGGCAGGTCGTAGCCCCACGCGCGGGGCTCGGGGCTGTCGTACCTCGCTGCGACGTCCGCGGGCCAAGGCTTATCGACGTCCACCCTCGCCGGCCCGGTCGCCGAGGGCGTCGGGCGCTCCGGGGGCGCCTCCCCGCCGCCCGCGCCCTGCGGTCCCGCGCACGACGCCGCGCCGAGCAGCGGTAACGCCAGGCCCGCGAGGAGGGCGTCGCGTCGGCTCACGAGGCGGGGCGGAGACACTTTTCCCATGTCAGCGGATTCTATTGGGCGCGCGGTGTTTTCGCTTGCAGTGCCCGGGCCTACCAGTGCTGCCGCCTGCCGCGCGGCCGTACCCACTTGCGCTGTCTTCTTACCAGCCTCGATGGCCCGGCAAGTGCTCTGCGCCAGGTCTGCGAGTCCTTCCTGAAGCAAGTTCAGTTCACGCCGGCGAGTGCGCACCGCTTCTATGGAGTGGGCGGGGTTTTAGGACCGGGTGATTTGAGTGTCTGCCTGATCGATCCAGACGGATCAGGAAGAATTGGTGGGCAATGAAGAAGTTCACGAAGCAGGCGTATAGGTGCTGCCGACGCCCGCTGGGCAGCGCGTTTGTCTTCGATGTTGCAAATCATCAGCCACAGCGTTTTCAGCGCCGCGGTGTCGTTCGGGAACTGGCCGCGGTTGCGGGTGGCTTTTCGCAGCTCGGCGTTCAGCGACTCGATCGAGATGTCTGTACGGTCGCCGCTATCGGGGTGCCGTTCGAACGGTGTCGCGACCGGTCGTTGTCGACGTTGTCAGGTGGGGAACAGAAGCGGCTCGCCCTGGAGGCGCTGCTGCGCGGACCGGATGATCTGCTGCAGTTGCATGAGCCGGATAACTCCCTGGACGTGCCGGGCAAGCGCTGGTTAGAAGAGCAGTTGTGCGCGACGGGCAAGGGAGTGCTCTTCGTGAGCCACGACCGTGAACTGCTGTCCCGGACGGCGACCTCGATCGTGACACTGGAGCTCGGCGCGGCCGGCAACACCGCGTGGACGCATTCGGGCGGGTTCGATACTTACCACCGTGCGCGGGAGCGCCGGTTCGAGCGGCTGGATGAGCTGCGCCGCCGCTGGGACGATGAGCACGCGAAGCTGCGATTGCGGAAAGTGGCCGATGAGTCCGGCCTGAACATCGGCTCGGTGCGCCACTACTTTGACGGGCATCACGATCTACTCTCCGCTGCGGCGGAGGCCTCCCGGACGATGCCGGTATTTCGCCGCCGTGATTGGCGGGCTGACTCTGGACACCGTAACCCCGCACGGCGCTCTGAGCGTCGACCGCATGCGAGCCGTCTTGCGGGCGCATCTTCGGATGCTGCTCGCGAACGCGCGACACGGGTGACGCGTATGCCCGCTTGATTAATCGCCGGAGTCCCATAAAGCAAAAAGACCCCAAGATTAAACTTGAGGTCTTTTAAAATTTGGTGGAGCTAAGGGGATTCGAACCCCTGACCTTCTCATTGCGAACGAGACGCGCTACCAACTGCGCCATAGCCCCGGGACCTCCATATTAACGCTGGATGGACGACCTGCCAAAACCGGGATTCGTGTAACGGCTCACGCTGTAGCACTGCGCTAGCACTCTAATACCCCCATGGGTATACTCGCTGGCGTACCCCTACCCCAAGGAGAGCAACGATGTGCCGAGCGGTGACGTGCAAGAAGTGTGGCAAGACGACGTGGGCGGGCTGCGGCCAGCACGTCGATCAGGTGATGGCCAACGTTCCGAAGTCCCAGCAGTGCGAAGGGCACGAAAAAGAACCCGCGCAGGGCGGGTTCTTTTCTCGGTTGTTCGGGCGCTAGCTACTCGCCCGCGACGCGGCGGCGCGCGAGCGCCGAATCAATATCGATCGCCGGTGCGGGCGGGGCGACTTCCGCCTCGGCTTCGCCGGCGTTCAGCATGCTGGGGCGGGTGGGGCGCATGGGCGTGCGGGTGAGCTTTTCTCCGCTCGGCAGGATGTCCTCGTCGGGCGTGATGGCCGCGCGTGGCGCGGTGGCTTTCAGCGTGTAGCTAGGCGCGGGCAGGACGACCGGGTCCCAGGAGACGTCGGCGACGACGGCCTCGGGGACCTCCTCGGCGACGACCATGGGCGCGCTGGTTTCGTCGATCTCGGGCTCGGGTACGGATTCCTGCTCGATCTCGGGTGCGGCGGCGTGCTTCGGCGCTGTCGGTACCTCGACATCGTCGGCGGGCGAGGTGTTCGGGATGGGCTCGGCGACGTTGTCGCGCAGCTGCATCTGGCGCAGGCGCCGCTCGAGCATGGCGATGGACTTGCGGGAGGCGAGGTCGGCGCGGCGGTAGGAGGCGGCGACGCGGCGGCCGGCCTCCAGCACAGCGGCGAGCAGGGCCGTCGGGATGAGCGCCCACGCCCAGGAGATCGACGTCGCGAAGCCGACGACCCACAGCAGAACGGACAGGCCGAGCAGGGTGGCGGCGAGGATCTGGCGGCGGCGCACTGCGGCGGCGCGCTCAGCAATCCGGGCCGCGTGCTTCGCGCGCGCAGCCGAAATGTCGCGGGCCGTCATGCGGGCGGCGACCGGGGCGGTGGGGCGTAACATGTCGCGAGCCTCCAGGCGTTTCTTGGCGGACACCGGATCGAGAACCGGGCCGCGCACGGACCGGGCGAGCGTGACGGGGGCGTCGGCGTCGACCGGGAGCATCCGCATGCGCGGGGAGAACCGGTCGTCTGCCGTGGACTCCGCCAGCACCGCCCGGCGGTGAACCGCCTGGGGGATCAGGTAGAGCAGGACGATTGCCACCGCGAACGCGAAGACCGCTGATGACAATGACATTCCCACAAATCCAACATAAAGGCGTGCGCGCCTGCGAGGCGCGAGCGGCGGCGGCGTGTCAAGTAATCAGGAGGTAAACAACGAAATGAGTCCGCCAGGTGGTCGGTCGGGGCTCAGCATGGCGAAGCGGCGGTGGTCGCGGAACTCACCGTCGATATACAGCAGGCCGCGCGCGATGCCCTCCTCGGGAAAGCCCAGCTTCTCGACGACGCGCAACGAGGGGTGGTTCTCCGGGCGTACGTTGATCTCGATCCGGTTGATGCCAAGCTCGTCGAACAGGTAGTCGCAGGTGAGGGCGACAGCGCGCGGCATGTAGCCCCGACCGGCATAGTCTCGCGAGATCCAGTAGCCGATGACGGCGGTGCGGGCGGCTCCGTAGGTGATGGGGCTGGCCATGACCTGGCCAGCGAACGGATCCTCGCCGATTTCGAGGACAAACGGCAGGGCGTTGCCCGCGCGGCCCTGGCGGCGGAAGTGGCGCGCCCACGAGCGGAAGGAGTGGGAGCGGGCGCCGTACGGGTCGGCGACGTCCCAGGGTTCGAGCCAGTAGCGGTTCTCGCCGCGCACGCGCGCCCACGCGCGCTCGTCGCGGGCGCGCACGGGCCGCAGCGTGAGGTCCTCGTGGGTGAGGACCGTGGGCCAGACGTGCATGGGTTAGCCGTCGACGAGCATGCAGGTGAGGTCGTCGCCGGCGTGCACGTCCGTCGTGGATTCGGGGACGACGGCGTAGGCGTTGGCCTTGGCGAGCTCGGAGATGAGCAGCGAGGCGGGATTGCCGAGAATTTCGGCCTGGTAGGCGCC
Organism: Bowdeniella nasicola; assembly: GCF_001907295.1. Taxonomy (GTDB): domain Bacteria; phylum Actinomycetota; class Actinomycetes; order Actinomycetales; family Actinomycetaceae; genus Bowdeniella; species Bowdeniella nasicola. Next base: position 39,339 of record NZ_MQVR01000008.1, on the reverse strand, counting down.
CGGCTGGCCCGTGACCTTGACGCGGACGAACTCGCGTTTGCCCGCGACGGAGTAGAAGCTCGTCGACGCCTTCGCGCGCACGGTGCGGCGGTAGACGCGCTGGTATCCGGACATCGCGCGGATCGCGGGGCGCACGAAGGCTTCGAACGCGACCTGGACGGCGACCGGGTCGCCGGGCAGGCAGAAGATTGGGACCTGGTAGGGCTCCTCCCCCAACGCGCCGACGCCGAACTGGCGGCCGGGCCACATCGCGACCTGGTCGAAGCGCACCTTGCCGAGCGGGGATAGGACGTCCTTGATGGTGTCGTCCTTGCCGTAGGACAGGCCGCCCGTCGTGATGATGAGGTCGCTTCTCACGAGCTGGTCGGTGATCGTCTGGCGCAGCGTCGCGCGCTCGTCGCTGACGGCGGGCACGCGGTAGGTCATCGCGCCTGCGTCCTGGGCGGCGCAGGCCAGCGCATGGGAGTTCGCGTCGAAGACCTGGCCGGGGGTGCGTTCCCTACCGGGCTCGAGGAGTTCGTCGCCGATCGATATGATGACGACGCGTGGCTTCGGGTGGACGCGCACGCGGCCGCGGCCGACCGCGGCGAGCAGCGCGATCTGGGGCGCGCCGATGCGCGTGCCGGCCTTGAGGACGACGTCGCCTTCGGCCATGTCCTCGGCCTGTTTGCGCACGTTCTCGCCTGCCGCGCACGCCGATTTCACGGCGACGTTTGCTTCGCCGAGATCGGTGAACTCGGCCGGGACGACGGCGTCGGCCCCGATGGGCACGGGCGCTCCGGAGGCGATGCGGGCGGCGGTGCCGGCGACGAGGTGGGAGCGGTCGAGCTCGCCGGTGTGGATGTCCGCGACGACGGGCAGCGTCACGGGCGTGGACGGGGTCGCGCTCGCGATATCGCTGCTCGCGACGGCGTAGCCATCGAGGAGCGCCGCGTCGACGAAGGGGTGGTCCTGGCCGGCGGTGACGTCCTCGGCGAGGACGCAGCCCATGGCGTCGGGCAGGACGACGTCGAGGTCGGGCACGATGCCGACGGCCTGCAGGCAGGCCTGAACGTGTTCGGCGACGGTGCGCATGGCCGCTCCTTAGAAGCCGGAAGTGATGCGGGTGGTGGGCGCCTCGTAGCTCTCGACGAATTCGCGCAGCCAGCTCACGAAGTCCTCGCCGAGGTCGTCGCGGTCGGCGCCGATCTGCACGATCGCCTTGAGGTAGTCGAGTTTCGCGCCGGTGTCGTAGCGGCGGCCGCGAAAGACGACGCCGTAGACGCCGCCGCCGTCCGCCGCATCCATCGTCGCGAGTTCTTCGAGCGCGTCGGTCAACTGGATCTCGCCGCCCTTGCCAGGTGTGGTCCGATCAAGGACGTCGAAGACGGCGGGCGACAGGACGTAGCGGCCGATGATCGCGAGGTTCGAGGGCGCATCCTCGACAGCAGGCTTTTCGACGGTCGAGGTCACGCGCACGACGTCATCGCCGCGCTCGGCCTCGGGCGCCGGCTCGATGACCGCAGCGCCGTACAGGCTGATCTGCTCGGGCTCGACCTCGAGCAGCGCGATGACGGAGCCGCCGACCTTCGCCTGCACGTCGAGCATCGTGGACAGCAGTTCATCGCGCGGGTCGACGAAATCGTCGCCGAGCAGGACGGCGAACGGCTGATCGCCGACGTGGTCGCGCGCCTGCGCAACGGCGTGACCGAGGCCCTTGGCCTCACCCTGGCGCACCTCGTGGATATGGCCGAGGCCCGCCGAGTGTTCGACGGAATCCGCGAGCGCATCCTTGCCGTCGCGGCGCAGCATCGCGACGAGGTCGGGCGCGTCGTCGAAGTGGTCGGCGATTGCATCCTTGCCACGGTTGGTAATGAGGAGGACGTCGGCGAGGCCAGCGCTCGCGGCCTCTTCGACCACGTATTGGATGGCGGGCCGGTCGACGACGGTGATCATTTCCTTCGGGATCGCCTTTGATGCGGGAAGTAGTCGCGTTCCGAGTCCAGCAACCGGGATGACGGCCTTGACAGCGCGGGTACGGGAGACATCAGTCATGTCCCCAGATTATCCCTTTTGCTGCCGCCTCGTTCCCCTAAGGGCGGAACCAGTGGAGAGTGTCCGAGCCTGATGGGACCATGGAAGTATGACCGGCCCGAGTGTATTACCCGACGTTGCAGGCTTGGAACTAGACGAAGCAAAGAGGCTTTGTCGGACCTCCTTACGAGCCGCCCGAGCTAGCCGTTCCCCCCGGGACGAACAAGCCGAAGCCCACATGTTTGCGCAGCACGGCCTCGAGGCTGTCGCCGACGCGCGCACCGTCGCCGCCTACGTCTCCGAGCCCGGCGAACCCGATACCTCCCAGCTCCTCGGTGCCCTGTCCGGCCACGGGGTGCGCATCCTGCTGCCGGTCCTCGGCCCGGGCCTTGCCCGCGCCTGGGCCTACTACCGCGGCGAGGACGATCTGCAGCGTCGCGCGCCCGGCCGCCCGCCGGAGCCGAGCGGCCCGATCCTGCCCGCGGACGCCATCCGCGACGCCGAAGTCATCATCACGCCCGGCCTCGCGATCGACGGGCTTGGCACACGGCTCGGGCAGGGCGGCGGCTGGTATGACCGCATGCTCGCCCTGGTCGACGAGGACGTCCCCACGTTCACGTGCGTCTTTGACGAGGAGCTCATCCGCGGCGAGCTCCTGCCCCGCGAAGAGTTCGATATCCCGATCAAGGCCGTCATCACCCCGAGCGAGTGGTTCCTGCTCGAGGGCAGCCCCATGAACCGCGTCGCGAAGGAGCTCGCGCAGCCGGCCTACAGCCGCTAGGACTTCGGCTCGATTTTTAAGGTATTCGTCGCGGCCTTCGTGACCGCGTCGGGGCTAAACGGCCACGGGTAGTACTCACCGGATGCCCAAGCATCGATCTGGTCGGTGTAGTGCGGCGAGGCCGGGTGGCCGGAGTTGCCGGTGAGGTTCACCCAGGTGGAGTTATCGAGGTTCGACATGTCGGCGACCATGCGCATCGAGGGCCCGGACGTCACCTGGTAGTCGAAGCGCTCGCGCTGGCCGGCAACGATCTTCCAGCCCGTCGCATTCACGATCGACGAGCCACCCGAGACCTCGACCGGAGCGGGGTTCACGAGCCAGCGCACGGGCGCGGGGACACCCTCGCCACCGAGCAGCGCATGCTGCGGGTGGAACTTGTGCAGGCTGCCCCAGTTCCAGCGGTTGGAGTCCTTGCCCTGGACGTTCGTCAGCTCATAGCGGGCCTTCGTCAGGGCCTGGGTGAGGATCTCGTCACGCGTCTCGCGCACGTTAACAGTCGTGCGGTCGTCCCACCACACCGACTGCGGGTCGTCCATGAGGTTGATCATGATCGCGAGCGTCTTGGAGTTGTTGCCGAGGCTCAGCGTGTCGGGCAGGTCGTCGTCAAACGTGCGGGACACGAGGTGCGCCCACACAGCCGAGAAGTATGCCGCGCCGGGCGAGTCGGCGTCCTGGGCGTAGCCGTCCTTTTCCCACTCGCGCAGCAGATCGATCGCTTCGGTGATGAAGGGGTCGGTGATGTCGAGCCGCAGGATCGCGGGCATGAGGCCCTTCGCGAACGGGTTGGAGTTATCGAGCATGTATTGCTGCGCCATCTCCGTCGTGATCGGCGTGCCCGCGGCGATGTCGGCGGAGATGCGGCCGCGCAGCTGTTGGGAGCGGTATCCGTAGTCGAAGTCCTTACCGAGGAACGGGCGCTGGCCGGGCGCGAGGATCGGCTGGTTCGCGGTGACGATGAAGCCCTCCTCGGGGTTGGTCACGCGTGGCAGCTGATCGCCGCTGAGGTAGTCGAGCCAGTCGTAGGCGGGGTCCCAGCCGGGGCGCGGCCACGCGCCGTCGGCGGGGATGACGGCGTCCGAGACGGCGCCGCGCACGGGGATCTTTCCGGGCATGACGTAGCCGTAGTCGCCGTCGGTGGTCGCCCACACGATGTTTTGGGCCGGGACCTCGAACGTCGCCGCGGCGGCGTGGACTTCGGCTTCGGTTTTCGCGCGGCCGATCGCGAACACGGCGTCCATCGTGCGGCCGGGCTGCAGCGCGGTCCAGGCGAGCGACACGGCGTAGCCGCTGCCCGCAGACGGCGAGCCGGCTGGCACGGGCAGCGTCGAGACTTCGGGCAGGCCGCCGAGCACGTCGGAGACGATCGGGCCGTGCAGGGTCGAGCGGATCTCGAGCGGGATGCCCTCCTCTTCGCCCGCGACCTTGATGGTCTCGGTGCGGGTCTCGAGCTTTTCGGTGTCGCCGCCGCGCAAGTACCCCTCGCCGTCGTCGGTGAGGCGCTCGAGGAAGAAGTCGGTGACGTCGGCGCCAGTGTTGGTCAGGCCCCACGAGAGTTTGTCGTTATGGCCGATGACGATGCCCGGCATACCGGCGAAAGAGAAGCCGGAGACGTCGAACGTGCAGTTATCGTTCTTCGCCTTGCACTTCAACGCGACCTGGTGCCAGACGCTCGGCTGGGAAACACCGAGGTGCGGGTCGTTGGCGAGAATCGGTTTGCCGGTGTCGGTGTGCTTACCGGAGATGACGAAGGAATTCGAGCCGGTGCCCTCTCCCCCGGCGATCTGCTGTGGGATAGCTTGCACGGCCTTTCGTGCACTCGCGAGCGCCGCGAGGACTTGCGTGTCGGCGAAGTTCCCCATTGCCGAGTCCTTCTGCTCGCCGTTGGGCAGCGGGACGATGGGATCCTTCGGAGCGTTCGGGCCCGCGACGATCGGGGCGTGCTTGTCGATGGGATAGGGCGGGTAGAGCTGCTCGACGCGGTCGGCATCGCCGAGGCTCTGATAGGCCTTCGCGCGGTTGAGTTCGTCTTCGAAATTGTTCTTCAGGTCCCACGCCATGGCCTTCAGCCACGCGAGGGAGTCGACGGGATGCCAGCGCTCGATCTCCGGGGTCTGGGCCTGCAGGCCGAGGATCGTGTATTCGACGCCGAGTTCGCTGGCTTCGCGCGACTTCAGATAGGCGTTCACGCCTTCGGTATAGGCAGTGAGCAGGTCACGAGATTCCTGGCTGATGAGCGACCATTCTTCTTCGGCGACCTTGCGCCAACCGAGAGTGCGAATAACCTTGTCAGCCTCGATCGCGGCCGGGACGTTACCGACGAGCTCGGCCATGCGGCCGCTCGTGACGTGGCGACGGTAGTCCATTTCAAAGAAGCGATCCTGGGCGTGCACATACCCCTGGGCGCGCATGAGATCGGCATCGGTTTCGGCGGTGATCGTAGGGATTCCGCGGGCGTCGCGTTCGATCGTGACGGTCGAGGAAAACTCCGACAGTCGGATTGTGCCGTCCATGGTCGGCAGCGGGCGCCGAATGGTGTACAAGCCGACACCGGCCGTGATCACAAGGAGGAGCACCAGCACAATGGCGGTGTAGATTCCTACTCGTTTCGCAACTCTAGAGCTCATCACCCCTTGAGCCTACCGAGAATCCGCTAAACCGGTCGCCGCCGTTATGGCGTTTGGACTCTAAGGGCATAGTATTAGCACTCAGAAAGGTCGAGTGCCAAAAACTGGAGGATGCGAGGACGAGATGCCGACATACGCTTACCGCTGCACCAACTGCGCGGACGAATTCGAGATCCACCAATCCTTCAGCGAAGACTCGCTCAAGATCTGTGAGGGCTGCGGTGGCCGCTTGCGCAAGCTGTTCCAGCCCAGCGCCGTGATGTTCAAGGGCTCCGGCTTCTACCGCACTGACTCGCGTGGCACGACCTCCTCGTCCACGTCCTCGAGCAAGAAGACCAGCCGCTAGCCGCCGCTATCCACCGGCACGATTTACTGCCCTCCATTTCCCAACCGAGGATTCTCGGCGCTTCGCGCTGCTCTCGTTTCCCTAACCTCGGGCTATGGCTGCACTCCCCCGCTCTGCCCGTCCCCGCTCGACGGCTACATCCCCGATCCGCCGGGTACGGATCGCGCTGTACCGCGTTCGACACGTCCTCACGGCACTCGTCGCGCTCGCGGGTGTGTGGTGGACCGTCGGCCAGTTTGCTCCCCAACCGGACCAGCGAACGGTCGTCGTGGTTACCCGTGACATCAACTCCGGCGAGAACGTGTCAGAGTCCGACGTGGCGCTTACCGCGGTCCCGTCCGCTGTCCTCCCGGCCAATGCGGCGACCGAACTGACGGACATTGTCGGCAATTCCGCGATCATTGGCCTGAGCCCTGGAACCGTTCTTACGGAGTCCATGGTCGCAGGCCCCAACCTTGGCTATTCCCTCGCTCCCGGCGAAGTCGTCGTCCCGGTGACGTTCGCCGATCGAGGCTCCCTCTCGGTTGCGAAGGTTGGCCAAGAGGTCTGGTTATATGCCTCCACCGATGACGAAGTTGCCCGGGTCGGATCCGCCGCCCGCGTGCTCGCGGTGTTCAGTCACAAGGATTCAGGTCTGTTTGAATCGAAAGTTGACGACATCACCGATGTCTTGGTCGCGATTCAAGCCTCGGAGACTAGAGTTTTACTTGAGGCGCTATCGACCGGACCGCTCCGTGCGGTCTTGCCGAGCCGCTGACCGTAACCAACCGCGGTACCCGCCGCGCCCATGTCAGGAGCACATTCATGTTGCAGGGATTCAAGGAATTCATTTCCCGCGGTAACGCGATGGAAATGGCCGTCGGTATCGTTATCGGCGCCGCCTTCGGAAAAGTCGTCGAAGCTCTCGTCGAGGGCATCATCAACCCGCTCATCGGCGGTCTGTTCGGTGACGTCAACTTCGCCTCCGCTTGGGCCGTCAAGCTCGGCCCGGCCACGATCTCGTTCGGCCTCGTCATCAACGCCATCATCTACTTCCTCCTCGTCGCGCTCGCGATCTACTTCCTCATCGTTGTTCCGATGAACAAGATGGCCGCCATGCGCAAGGCCAAGAACGAAGAGCCCGAGGCCCCCGCGGACGACGTCCGCCTCCTCGAAGAGATCCGCGACCTGCTCGCCAAGCAGCAGCCGCCCATGTAGCACCGTCAACCAAGAGCCGCCCGGAAAAATTATTTCCGGGCGGCTTTTGCATGTGCTCTTCACTTGCTCTCCCGCACTTTGAATTCTTGGATTACCTCAGCAACCAGACCTAGCTGTCCATGAACCAAAATGCTCTGCCCGTATAGAAGGTGAAGGCCCCTACTGAAAGGGGCTCCGACCCTCACGGAGTCAACGTGTCAACGCCACACCCAACCACAAGCAACGAGAATGCACGAACTGCGCTTTGTATTGTCGAAGGACAAATCGCGGTCATTAGTGCAGCTCGGTGAGAGAACGTCAGCGAGCGCAGAATCGCTCCGATTCTCATCACGATGGCTGAGAACGCACACGAGTTGTTCTCCGATCCCTTTGCTTCTGACCCAGACGGATCTCGCGAGGCCCAGGAAGCGGCAGGCTATGAAGACGACCAGAGCCCGCATCATGCACCCGATAGCAGAAACACGGCTCCCTCCAGGCATCGGCTTCTTCGAGTCATCACGCGACTTTGGTCCTACGAACTGGCGCTCCCACTGCTCACGCGCGTAGTCGTGTTCGGCTCGCCAATTACCTCAAAACAGTTCCTGATGGCGCTTCTGGCGTCCGCTCTTTTCGTGATTGGAGTTTCGCTCCTCACGACTGTCGCTCTGGTGTCCTACCAGACGCTCGCTTCCAAGTCAGGAGTATTGAAGGTGATTGGCCTGGAGATCATTGCACCCCACATCGAAGGCAAACTGAGCGCCGTTGTCTCGCTACTGGACTCGGCGGACCAAATCGATATCTCGACCGTTGCGAAGTACTTGCTGGTGACCCCGGACCCCCAGTCCTTGGTGCCCGCTTCCCTCCTCGGACTCTGTCTTTCATGCGCAGGCAACGACAAGCTTCGGTTACCACAACAGATGAGTCATGCGATTAACCGCAGACCGCCTCCGCTGATCGCTGAATCCGTCATCACACAATGGATATTGATGATCCTCACGAAAGCCATCGATAGGAGGGTCTTCCGCCCCCTCGTCTTCTGTTCGCCACTGATGGTGGTTTACTCCTGCTACATCGGCGGATGGATTCTCTCGCAGCTCGGATACCTATAGCGGTAACCGGACTACTGACGCCCCCAGTGGGGCGGCAGGTTCTCGAGCAGGCGCGCGTCGTTGGAGTCGTCGCCATCGTGCCAGGCGCCGGCGGACTCGCTCTCGGACGCTGTCGGTAGGACGGACGAGTGCGAGCGCTGCACGGGGGCGTCCTTGTTCGCCTCGCGCTCGCGCTTGTCGACCTCCGACAGGACGGTGACGCGGCGCGGCTTCTTTTTGCGCACGTCAGCTCCGGCGGCGAATGGCGGCGAGGAGGACGGCGTCGATCTGGGCGCCGCGGCGCTCGATTTCCATCTCCTCGCGCAGCTCGGCGAGGAACTCCTCGTCGCTGCGCGGCAGGCCGTCGGAGTCGATCCAGGCGACCATGTCGTCGAGCTGGTCATCCGAGTACGCGGACAGCGGCAGGCCCGGCACGATGCCCGGGTGGGGGCCGCGTTCCTTCGGCTCGACCGGCTCCGCGGGAGCGTCGGCCCCGGTCTCCTCGGCTGCCTCGTCCTCAGTTTCGACCTCGTCGGCGCTCTGCTCTTCGCCCGGCTCGACCTCGTCAGCAGGCGCCACCGGCGCGTCGGGGTCCTCGTCGCCGCGCGAGCGCAGGACGTCGACGACGCGTTCGACGATACGTTCGGCCTCGGCTTGCGGGTCCATGAAGACGGACGTGGAGAAGGCCTGGTAGACGGTCCAGCCGCGTTCGCGCAGGCGCTCGATGCGGTGGCGTTCGCGCACGCGCACCGACGGCTCGCGGACGTAGGCTTCGTCGTCCGTGACGACGGCGAGGAGGAGTTCGCCGGGCAGGTGCGGGTGGCCGATGGCGAGTGGGATGCGTACGCCGCCGGGCACGCCGTAGCGCGGGACGACGGTCAGACCGAGGCGCCAGAGGCGGTCGGCGAGGTCGACGAGCAGGCGGTCGGGTGCGGTGTCCTCGAGTTCGCCCGCGACCGACGGCGAGGTGACGTTCTCGGAGTCGATGTGCGCGAGGAGGTCGTATAGGAGTTCGCCGCCGGCGCTGCGCAGGCGGTCGCGATCGAGGTCGCGGGCGGCGAAGCAGGAGACGACGACGAGTTCGTGGCGGACCGCGTCGAGGGCGTCGATGAGCAGCGAGAGCCCGTCGGGGCCAGAGATCTGGCCGAGGCGGTGCAGGACGCGGCCGTGCGGGGTCTTGCCGTAGCCGACCGACAGGATGACACTATCGCGCTGCAGGCCCTGCGCGCCCGAGATATCGGTGACGACGAAGGGCTCGAGGACGTCGGTATCGAAGAAGTCCTGGATCGCCGGGGAGTCCGCGACGATGCGCGTGATCGCGGCGGAGACGCGTTCGGCGTGCCGCTCGTTCAGCGCAATGACGGCGAGGGACTCGTCCGGTTTCGTCAGCGCGTGCTCGATGACGAGATCGACGACGCGGTCGACCTCGGCCTGCACGGATTCGATCGCATCCGCGCCGGGCGCGGGCATGCCGAAGCCTTCGACGTAGTCGATGCGCATCGTCGAGCGCGAGGGCGGCGCCGGGATGGAGTCGACGAGGCCGTCGTAGCCGTGCGAGGCGAGGAACGCGGCGACGTGCTCTTCGCGGTCGGAGCGGTTCGTCGGCAGGTCCCGGTGCGGCAGGATCGTCGCGAGGTCCGCGATCGCGGATTCGCTGCGTCGGCGAGGGTCGCCGATGACGACGACCTGGCGGGCGCGGGCGAGGACGCCGACGAGGTGCGCGGTGGGCGTGTGCTGGATGCCGTCGATGACGACGATGTCGAGCATCGCGTCGGGCTCGAGGATCTGCGAGATCTGGACGGGAGTGAACACCCAGATGGGGCGCAGCGCCTGGATGAGGTCGCGGTAGCGGCCGACGAGCGATCGCAGGTTGTCCGGGTGGGAGGAGGACAGCTCGCGGTACAGGTCGCGGGCGAGTTCCTTGTCCTTGCCGACCTCGCGAAGCAGTCGGCGGCCGATCGCTCGGCGGACGGGCCCGGGCAGCGACTCGACCTGGGCGCGGTCAAACTCGCGGAAGTCGTCGGCCAGCTGCGTCAGTTCGGCGCCGTTGTAGCCGGCGAGGAGGCGGTCGGAACGCAGGATCGTTTCGAGGATCGAGGCCCACCAGCACAGTTCGGCCTCGGGACGTACCATCTCCTTGTCGATGCGGCGCTCCATGAAGTCCTCGAGCAGCGGCTCCGCGCCGGCGTCGCGGATGCGACCGATGACGCGGGTGCGCTCGGGCAGCGTGCCGAGCCCGTCGACGTCGGTCGACAGCGCATGCATACGGTTGAGGAGTTCGTCGAGCTTCGTGTTTTGCAGGTCCGAGCCGAGGATCGGCTCAAGGATCGCGAGTTCGGCGGCGACCTCGTCGACGAGTTGCTCGGTGGCGGCCATGCCTTGGGGCAGTCGCGGCCAACCGCCGGCCGGGCAGTGGCGGCGCCAGATGATTGCCTGTTTTTGGACGTGGACGAGTTCGGCGTGCAGGTCATCGACCTGACGGCCGGGACGCACAAGGTCGGCGGCCTGCTTGCGCAGGCGGCGACGCGTCGAGCCCTTCATGGCCACGTCGTGCTCATCGCGCCACTGGCGCGAGGCCGTTGCGATGACCATCTGCGCGGCGGACGTCTCGAAGATTTGGGGCAGGAACACGTCGAGCGCGCTGCGAACGCCCTGGAGCATGTCGAGCTGTTCACGCAGGTCGGCGACGGTCTCCATCTTCATAAGGCCCGTGTCCGTCGTGATGGATTCCGCGCGGTCCATGAGCTCCGGCAGCAGCCGGATGGCGAGGCGTTCGGCGACCTTCAGAGCGTGATCGGCCTGCGATGCCTCGGTGAGGTTCGCGCCGTACCAGGCGGTCTCGTGGCGACGCAGCGTGAACGTGCCGAGATCGGCGGCCTCTTCGAGGTCGGCGATGAGGGCCTCGCGGCGCTCTTCGGTCAGGGCCTCGAGCGTTGCGCCCGACAGGCGGACCCGCGTGCGGGCGCCGGGGCGACCAGCGGTGAGGCGCGCGAGTTCTTGCAGCGCGTGATGCGCGGAGACGCCCCACGGCTCGCGCTCGAGGTGGAGTGCGTCGACGTAGTTGCCGAGGGTCTCGCGCGTCGTGACGAGCCGCTGCCGGTTGGCGATAATCGCGGCGTCGTCGAGGTCGTCGTTGTATTCGACGAAGCCCGAGCGCAGCCGTTCGAGCGCGTCGGCGCGCCAGCGCGGGCCGGTGAGGTCGAGGACGAGGTCGGATAGGCCGAGTCGGTTCATCGCGGCGATGTCCGCACGGGCGCAGCGGGCGTTACCGGAGACGAGGGCGACGGAGCGGCCGGAGGCGGCAGCGTCGGCGAGGATCGCGGCGATGACCTCGGATTCGTTGGAGCCGGGCACGGTGCCGACCATGAAGGAGCGGCCGGAGGCGCTGGTTTCGACGATGACCTGCTGCGTCGGAGAGAGGTCGCCGACGCCGCGTTCGGCATCGGGGTCGCGGTCGGTGAGGATCGGCTTCGACAGCGGCGACGCGAGTCGCGTGCGGGCCGCCGGGTCACCGGCGAGCGCGGCCACGAGCGGCCGGCGCACGAGGTCGGAGGACAGCGCGTGTAGGTCGGAGGACAGCAGCTGGCCCGGGTTCACGAACGGAGCGACGAGGATGCGCTCGTCGTAGTGGAAGCCCGCGAGGTAGCGCTGGGCGAGTTCGACGACCATCGCGAGCGCCGCGCGCGGCGTGAAGCCGTGCTCGGTCACGACAAGGCGTGCGAGGTCGCCGAGTTTGATCTCGGCGCCCGCGGAGCGCAGCGAGTTTTCCAGGGCCGGGTTGAGTTCGATGCCGGGCTCGAGGCACAGCGTGATATCGCCGTCCGGGTGCGGGTCGACCTCGATACGCACGGGCCGCAGCAGGATCGGGGCCGTGAATTCCCGCAGGCGCTTTTCGGTCGGAGCGCCCGACGGGGATGGCGTGGGCCGCGCGGGTACCGGCCGCGGCAGGCCGGCCTCGTCCGCACGCAGGGTGCCAGCGGGCGCGAAACGCGAGTCGTCCTTCGGCTGCGGGGCCGCAGCGGGCGAGACGGGCATGTCGACGACCTCCGACCAGGAGGCAACGCCGATCGCGAGGTAGATGGGGGCCTGGCCGTGCTGGGCTTCAAGCTCGTCGGCGCGCTCGACGACGGCCTTCGCGGAGCGGCGGCCACGTGAGTAGGCGCTCCCCTCTCGCAGGAGGTTGGTCAGGCGCGTCGGGCGTGCGGCGTACAGCTGCGCGATGCCGGACGGATGGGCGTTGGTGAGGTCGAGGATGGTCGCGCCGAGTTCGTCGATATCGGTCAGCACCGACAGGCCCGCGAGGTCATCAGTGCGGGATTGCCACGTGGACAGTGCACGGCGGACGAGGAACTCGGTCTCGCGCGCGATCGCGGGGCTCGTCACCCGGGACGCCGGGGACGACTGAGCATCCCTCTTGTGGGCGCGAGTCGCTCGTGCGGGCGCCTTGGCGGCCCGCGGCGCGGAGGGTTCCGGGGCGCGGTCGCGTTCGCTCGCGCTGGCGCGGCGGCGACCAAAAATCCGAGGCGGGGTCATTCTTCCACGCTAGTTGAAAGCGGGCTGAAACTGGGGGTGCGACACCGAGGCCGGGGCAAAAAGAAGGATGCCGCGCGACACGCAGGGGGGCAGGCGTCACGCGGCATCTGTGAACGATTATGCACCAGAGATTTGGGTACTGGCAAATCGAATGTGAAATATCCACTACCGGTGCCCCCGAGACGATTCGAACGTCCGACACCCGCTTTAGGAGAGCGGTGCTCTATCCACTGAGCTACGAGGGCAAGGCAAACTATTGCAGGTCTTGCACCGTGCCAGACTACCAGCTTCTGGGCTTTTGCCGCTCAGCGGACCTTTCTAACAAATCACCCGGTTGCCAGGGGTTACCTTTCCTGGTATCCGCAGCTATGATGAAGCGGAGGTGTGTCCCACTTCACATTTACTTAACAGGAGGTTAAATGCTGCAATCTACCCTCGACCGCACGGCTGTGCTGGCTCCCAACTACCGTCCCCTCGAGGTCACCCTCGTTTCCGGTGACAACTGCTGGGTGACGGACGTCGACGGCAAGAAGTACCTTGACTGCTTGGCCGGCTACTCGGCCCTGAACTTCGGGCACAACAACCCGGAACTGAACCAGGCGGTCGTCGACCAGCTGCACAAGCTCACCTTGGTTTCGCGGGCCTTCGACCACGACCAGATGCTGCCGTTCGCGAAGGAGCTGACGGAGCTCACGGGCACCGAGATGATGCTCCCGATGAACACCGGCGCGGAAGCCGTGGAGTCCGCTATCAAGGCCGCCCGTAAGTGGGGCTATGAGGTCAAGGGCGTCGCTCCAGAGCAGGCCAACATTGTCGTGGCCGAGAACTCCTTCCACGGTCGCACCACGACGATCGTGTCCTTCTCCACGGATGCCGACGCCAAGAACGGCTACGGCCCCTACACCCCGGGCTTCCGTGTCGTCCCCTACGGCGACATCGAGGCAGTCAAGGAAGCGATCGATGAGAACACCGTCGCGGCGCTCTTCGAACCGATCCAGGGTGAGTCCGGCGTCGTCATGCCCCCGGAGAACTTCCTGCCCGACCTGCGCGAGCTGTGCACGGAGAACGACGTGCTCATGATCCTCGACGAGATCCAGTCCGGCCTCGGCCGCACGGGCGATACCCTCGCTCAGGATCTGTACGGCATCCGCGCGGACCTCACGACGCTCGGCAAGGCCCTCGGCGGCGGTGTGCTGCCGGTCTCGGCCGTTGTCGGTCGCCGCGATGTCCTGTCCGTCCTGACGCCGGGCACGCACGGCTCGACGTTCGGCGGCAACCCGCTGGCATGCGCGGTCGGCCGCGCCGTCATCAAGATCCTCAAGGAGGGTGAGGTCCAGGAGCGCGCGAAGCGTCTGGGCGAGATCCTCGGTGAGCGCCTCGACAAGATCCAGGAAGACGGCCACCTGGCCGAGGTACGGCATCGCGGCCTATGGGCCGGCATCGATGTCGAGCCGCGCCTGGGACTGACGGGCCGCCAGCTGTGTGAGCGCCTCGCCGAGCGCGGCATGCTGTGCAAGGACACGCACGGCTCGACCATCCGCCTCGCTCCCCCGCTGACCATCAGTGAAGAGGACCTGAACTACGCGATGGACATCCTGGAGTCGGTCCTGAACGAGCAGGCCGCCGAGATCGGCATCGTCTAAGTCAGACACAAAGCGCCGCGGGCGGGAGAGGGAATCCCCTTCTCCCGACCGCGGCGTTTTTCTCCGCGTTAGCGGTGTTGCCAGAGTTCGGTGGGCGAGCGCTCTTCGGCGTCGAACTTGGACGGCACGACCATGACGGGGCAGACCGAGTGCTGCAGCAGCGCCTGGGAGGTCGAGCCGAGCATGAGGCCGGCGAAGCCGCCGCGTCCGCGGGTGCCGACGACGACGAGGTCGACGGCCGTGGAGAACTCGGCGAGCAACGCGGCAGCGTTGCCATCGAGGGCGTGGCGGCGCACGCGCACTTCCGGGAAGCCGGCCGTCGCGCCTTCGATCGCGACGTCGAGGCCTTCGCGCACGTCGGCGAGGATCCGGTCGCGGTCGACGGTGGCGGGCATCCAGGCGAGGGTGCCGGCCGCCGAAGCGATGGCGACCGCGGCGATCGCGGTGATCTCCGCTTCCCACAGGGACGCTTCGCGCACGGCTTGGTGCAGCGCACCCTTCGCGGATTCGGAGCCGTCGACACCGACGACGATGCGACGGATCGGGATGAGTGGCTCCTTGCCCTCCTCGCGCAGCGGGACGACGATCGTCGGGCAGTGCGAGTGGGCGGGCAGCGCCGAGGAGACGGCGCCGAGGAGTCGATCGGTGAAACCGGAGCCCTTGTGGGATCCGATGACGACGAGGCCGGCCTGCTTGGACAGTTCGACGAGGACGGCGGTGGGGTCGCCGTTTTCTAGGGCCGAGGTGACCTCGAGCCCGTCGCCCGCGCGCTGCACGGCCTCGTGCAGCACCTGCTGGGCGCCGTTATGGATCTGGGTGTCATCGAGTGCCGCATAGCCGCCGTCGATCGAGGTGGCCGGGAATGAGGGCAGCGCGTAAGCGCAGACGATGTGCAGTCGCCACCCGAGACGCTTCGCGTGCGCCACTGCCCAATCGACGGCGCCGAGAGCAGCGGGTGAACCGTCTACCCCAACTAGCACCACTGGTTCGTGAGTCATGGCGTGACCTTCCTTATGTACTCGCCACTCCGCAGCGAGTGGCTTCCCTTTCTATTTTGCCCCGTTTTTGCTTTCAGCGCATGGCCCTCGACACATTTTTGGGCAAGAAGAAAACGGCCCCGCCGAAGCGGAGCCGTTTTACTTTTTAGGGGCGCAGCATCACGCTGCTGGATAGGCCGCGATGGATCCCGGATCGGACTTCACGGGACCCATCGCACACTCGAGGGAGGTCTTAGCCGGTAACGCGGATGAAGGTCGCGCCACCACGGTAGATCGGGCTGACCTTCAGCGGGGTGCCCGGGTTGCGGGCGGCGATGTGCTGGCCGTTGCCGAGGTAGATGCCGACGTGGCCGGGCCACCAGACGAGGTCGCCGGGGCGAGCCTCGGAAGCCGAGACGACGCGGCCAGCGTGGCGCTGTGCGCTCGAGGAGCGGGGCAGCTTGATGCCAACCTGCGCGTACACGTAGGAGGTGAAGCCGGAGCAGTCGAAGGCGCCGGGGGCGCTGCCGCCGTGCACGTACGGGGTGCCGACGTAGCGGAGAGCGATGGCGACGACCTGCGCGCCGATGCCGCTGGCGGGAGCCGACTGGACGGGGGCCTCAGCGGTTTCCTTCTTAGCAGCGGCCGCCGGAGCGGTGCGGGTCGTAGAGCGGGTGGCGCGGTTGTTGTCACGCTCGGAGGCCGCGGGGGCGGCGGGGCGCACGACGGGCTTGGGGGCCTTCTTCGCGTCGACCGAAACGGTGGCGCCCGAGTTCCACTCGGCGTCCTTGGCCACCTGGACGGTCACGGGCGCGGACAGCGCGCTCTTTGCCTGCTGAGAGATGTGGGTGGTGTCGACCTTCGCCTGTGCGGCGAGCTGCGGGGTCGGGGCCGTGGCAGCACCAGCGGCCGTGGAGACCATGGTGAGGGCGAGACCGGAGGAAGCGGCAATCACAGCGCTCTTGCGGGGGTTGCCGGAGGTCATGGCACCGGTGAGATCTTTAACTTGGCTGAAGACGGTGCGCTTAGCCCCGTAACGGGCCTTGTTCGAAGTAACGGTCACGTATTGTCTCCATGCCTACGGGGTGAGCTGTCGGGTGCGGGCGGAGTGCCCGGTGTTTGCACACTTAACCCCAAGGTTCTACCTGAGATTCAGTTAGGAACCGGAGATGGTTCCCCCGTCCTCGCCACATGTTAGGTCCGAGACACCGAGCGGTGGCGAGATTAGGCGCCGCCGGTGAACTTGCAAAGGAGGGTTTCACAAGCTGGTGTCGAGACTAATGCCGTCAACCCCTAATGTCACGTTTCGGTTACGCATGTCGACACGTATGGGGTCATACCCAGGGATGAATTTTGTAGACCATCAACAAGGGTCAGGCGAACTTGATGAAGATGTGCCGGGAGATATTATCGGGAACCTCCAGAAATACATCCGATCGTGTGGCACCCACTACGTGGTAACCGTCCTGCTCACTGACCGTAATGTCAGCACCTGGGAGGACCCCGGCTTCGGTAAAGCGCGTCAAAAGATCGATATCAACCTGGAGGGGTTCACCGATGCGTACAACGGTCGCTTTCCGCTCCGTTTCGCCCGAAACTTCAAGCAATGGGATGAGACCTTGGTCCCCCGCGATCGCGGGCGGGGCGCCGACTTCGGGGATGGGGTTGCCGTAGGGGTCGACGTCGTTCGCGCTCAGGACGTCAAGGAGCTTCGATTCGACGCGGTCACTCATCACGTGCTCCCACCGACACGCCTCGTCGTGCGCGAATTCCCATTCGAGCCCGATGACGTCGATGAGGAGGCGTTCGGCCAGGCGGTGCTTGCGCATGACGTCGCTGGCCTTGGTGTAGCCCTCGTCGGATAGCCGGATGATGCGCTCGTCGTCGACCTCGAGCAGGCCGTCGCGCTCCATGCGCGCCACCGTCTGGGAAACGGTCGGTCCGGAATGGCCGAGACGCTCGGCGATGCGGGCGCGCAGGGGCGGAACTCCTTCTTCTAGGAGCTCGTAGACCGTCTTCAGGTACATCTCGGTGGTATCGATGAGGTCTTTCACGAAGTGGTCCTTCCGTCCCGCGGCGAGACAAATCGTGTCATGGTCATAACATGGATGATGCCGCGTTTGTCCCTGTGCCCTCAATCTTGCCTCAAGACGGCCGATTCGGCAGCGGACCGACACGCATTCGGCCCGAACAAATTTCCGCATTGGCGCATGCGCCGCTCGGGACCTCGCATCGCGCCCGGCCCGTGATCGAGCTGGTGGGCCAGGTGCGCACACAACTCGCCGAGCTCCTGAAGGTGCCCGAGGGCTACGAGATCGCGCTCGGCAACGGGGGTGCCTCGCTCATGTGGGAGGCGCTGACGTTCTCGCTCGTGCGCGAGCGCGCGGCCCACGCGGTGTGCGGCGAGTTCGGCGGCAAGTTCGCCGCGCTCACCGATGCCGCGCCGCACCTCGGAGAGTCGATCATCCATCGGGCCGAGCCTGGCCAGTGGGTCGGCGTCAACGGCGCGGACGACGCCGATACCCTCGCCTTCGCCCACAACGAGACCTCGACGGGCATGCTCTCGCCGCTCGACCCCGTGGGCGAGCACGACGCCGATCAACTCGTCGTCGTCGATGCCACGTCGATCGCGGGCGCGGTCTCCGTCGACCTTGCGGGAATCGACGTCTATTACTTCTCCGCACAAAAGGCGCTCGGCTCCGATGGCGGCCTGTGGTTCGCGGCGCTGTCCCCCGCAGCGATCGAGCGCATCGAGCGCGTCACGCGCGAGCGCTGGGTGCCGCCGATGCTGAACCTCGCCACCGCGCTCAACAACTCGCGCAAGGACCAGACCTACAACACGCCCGCGATCGCGACGCTCGCGCTGCTCGCGGGCCAGCTCGACTACCTGATCGAGCGCGGCGGGCTCGCCGCTGCGGAGGCGCACTGCCGGGGGCTGTCGGAGTCCTTATATATATGGGCCGAAGGTCACGACCGCGCGGCGCCGTTTGTTGCGGAGCCGCGGCACCGCTCCCCCGTCGTCGCGACGATCGATCTTTTTGAGGTCGATGCCGACGAGGTGCGTGCCGAGCTCGCGGCGCGGGCGGGAATCGTCGATATCGCGCCCTACCGCTCGCTCGGCCGCAACCAGATCCGGATCGGTTGCTATCCGTCGGTCGACGCCGCGGACGTTGCCGCCCTCATCGAATGGCTTGACTGGGCGCTTGCGCGCTAGACGCGCTGCTCGCCCTTGACGCATTCGGCGTTCAGGACGGGATCCTGCTGGATTTCTTCGGTGTGCGGGACGAGGTTTTCCTCGCGACGGGCGGCCCGCTCGCCGGGGCCGTCGATGTCCACGTAGGGGCGGTGCCACTGGTAGTGGACCTCCACGCGCCAGTGCTGCTTCGCCCAGATGCCTGCGCCGACGGCGACGAGGATCGAGGCGAGGGCACCGATGCCGACGGACCAGCGCGGCGAGATTGTCTCGGCGACCCAGCCGACGAACGGCGCGCCGATCGGGGTCGTGCCGAGGAAGACGAGCGTGTACAGAGACATGACGCGGCCGCGCATCGAGGGCTCGGTCGACATCTGGATCGCGGTGTTCGCCGAGGTGATCATCGTGAGCGAGCAGAAACCGACCGCGATGGAGGTCAGGAGGTACAGTTCCCACGTCGGCGCGAGGGCGTTGATGCCCGCGGCGATACCGAAGACGAACGCGGACATGATGACGAGGCGCACGCGCGGCTGGGGGCGGCGGGCGGCCATAAGCGCACCGGCGACCGAGCCGATCGCCATGATCGAGCCGATGACGCCGTAGCCGGTCGCCTTCTGGTCGAAGACCTGGGTCGCCATGACGGCGCTCGTGAGCTGGAAGTTGAGCCCGAGCGCAGACACGACGCCCGCGACGATCATGATGACGAGGATGTCGGTGCGGCGGCGCACGTAGCGCAGGCCGTCGCGGACCTGCCCCTTGCTTCGCGGGGCGCGCGGCAGTTCGCGCAGCTCGCTGATCTTCATCATCCCGAGCGCGATGATCGTCGCGCCAAAGGAGATCGCGTTAATGAGGAAGACCCAGCCGGTGCCGACGGCCGCGATGAGGATGCCGGAGACGCCCGGGCCGACGAGGCGCGCGGCGTTAAACGACATCGAGTTTAGTGCAACGGCATTCGGCAGCGAGGCGGAGGGCACCATTTCGCCGACGAAGATCTGGCGGGCGGGCGCGTCGATCGCGGCGATCGCGCCGAGCGCCAGGGCCAGGACGTAGATGTGCCAAAGCTGGGCGTGCCCGGACAGCACGAGAATCGCCTGGATGAGGGCGGTCAGGCCCATGCCGGCCTGCGTCCACATGAGGAGTTTGCGGCGGTTGACACGGTCGGCAAGGACGCCCGCGACCGGGGTGAGCACGAGCAGCGGCGCGAACTGGAGAGCGGTCGTCACGCCGACGGCGAAGCCGGAGTTGTCGGTAAGGATGCGCAGCACGAGCCAGTCCTGGGCGATGCGCTGCATCCACGTGCCGATGTTCGCCACGAGGGCGCCAAAGAACCAGATCCGGTAATTAACAAAAGATAAGGAATGGAAAATCTTCTTCATCGCTCCACCATCGTCAGCAGCAGTTCGGCCGTCTCGCGCACGGCCTTGCGCTGCTCAGGGTCAAGTTCGGATAGGGCCTCGGTGAGCCATGCGGTGCGGCGGCGGCGCACCATCGTAAGCACCTCGCGCCCGTCGGGCGTGAGATGAACGAGAACCTGACGACGATCCGACGGATGCGGCCCGCGCTCGACGAAGCCAAGTTCATCGAGGGCGGCGACCGTGCGGGTCATGGAAGGTGGTTGGACACGCTCCTGTTCGGCGAGCTCACCGGGTGTGAGTGCGCCGTAGCGGTCGAGGGAGGCGAGGACGCAGAACTGCGATTGGGTGATATCGGCAGCGGCCTGGGCCTCGGAGCGAAGGCGCCGGGCGGTGCGATAGACGGCGACCCGAACGAGGGTCGTCAGATCGTCTTCGGCAGGGCCGTAGGGAGCGCCAATCAAGGTATCGGCTAGCTGGAGTTCTTCGGGTGCTTTCGTCGCCGTCATCATGCCTCAGTCGGTCATCAAGCTTTCGTAACACCCTTAGGTTAGCTCATTACTCTTGCTAAAGATAGATGAGAACGGTCGCTCAATGAACGCCACTAAGTATTTTACCCTTGATTCATAGCCCAAATTAAAGATGTGTCACCGATGTTTCTTTACCTTTAAGGCAAAAAACGCGAGCCGCCACACCATAGGGCGTGACGGCCCGAGGAGCGTGAGTGCGGCTAGGCGGCTTCCCCCTGCGCCGCTGCTGCGCGCTGTTGGACCCAGCGATACAGGCCCAGGATGATGACGACGAACGCGGCAACGCCGAGGTAGTTCGCCATCGTGGCAAAGCCCTCCCCGACGATCGCCAGCGGCATCTCGGAGCCCGAGGTCGCGATGATGCCGGCGAGGAGGACGCCGAAGAGGCTCTCGCCTACGATGAGGCCGGTGGCTACGAGGATGCCGAGACGCTTCGCGTGCTCCGGCCGCGCGGTGCAGGCGGCCCAGCGGTCGTACAGCAGGCCGAGGACCGCACCGATCGGGATGATGAGCGTGAGGTCCATCGGCAGGTACATGCCCATGCCGACGGCGAGCGGCGGGAGCGCCCACTTCTTCTTCGTCGTGATCCCGAGGACCTCGTCGATGATGATCGCGCCGATGCCGATGAGAGCACCGAGGCCGATGAGGCCCCAGTTGAGGTCGCCACCGAGCACGCCCTTGACGAGCGAGGAGATGAGCGAAGCCTGCGGGGCGGCGAGCGCGTCGGGGCCCGCGTTGGGGGCGCCGGCGAAGCCGAACGCGGTGTTCATGAGGCCGAGGACCGGCGGGATGATTATCGAGCCGAACAGGACGCCGATGACGAGCGCGACCTGCTGCTTCCAGGGCGTTGCGCCGACGAGCTGGCCGGTCTTCAGGTCCTGCAGGTTGTCGTTCGAGATCGTCGCGACGCCGAAGACGACAGCCGCCACGAACAAGGTGAACGCGACGAGCGCGGTGATCTCGTTCGGGTTGTGGCTGTGCACGGTCTTGATGAGCAACGCCGCGGTGATCGCGACAAGGATACCCACGCCGGAGATCGGGCTGTTGGACGCGCCGATGAGACCGGCCATGTAGCCGCAGACGGCCGCGATGACGAGGCCGATGAGCAGGATGTAGATGACCGCGATCGCGACGAGGCCGACGGAGTTGTGCGCGAGCGGCGTGTCCTGGACGAACAGCCACAGCAGGATGCCGATCGGCAGCATCGAGGCGAGAGTCGTGCCGACGACGACGGTCATCGGCAGGTCGCGCTCGGTGAGCTCGACGTGGCCACCTGCGCGGCGGGCCCGGGTCGATTCGAATGCTTCCTTGATGCCGCGCGCGATCGGCGAGATCAGCTTGATGAGCGTCCAGATCGCGGCGATCGCGATCGCGCCGGCGCCGATGAACCGCACGTCGGTCGCGAAGGCGGCCGAGACGACATCGGAGATGTCCCCGCTGGCCGGCAGCGTGCCCGCCGAGCGCATCGGCAGCAGGATGCCGTAGGAGACGATCATGCCGACGATCATCGCGATACCGACCGTGACGCCGACGAGGTGGCCGACGCCGATGAGCGCGAGCGAGAGGCTCGCGCCGAACAGCGTGCCGCCGGAGCCGACGCGGAATGCGGCGCCGATGGAGTTGGCGACGACCTTCAGGGCCGCACCGAGCGACATGCCGGCGGCCGCGAGCGCACCGGCGATGATGACGCGCAGGCCCTGCTGGTTATCCTCGGCCGCGCCCTCCGTGTCGCCAACGCGCAGCACTTCGGCTGCGGCGACGCCTTCGGGATAGGGCAGATCGGACCCGGTGACCATGGCACGGCGCAGCGGGATCGAGTACATGACGCCGAGGATGCCGCCGAGCGCGCACAGGGCCGCGGTCGTCCAGTAGGGGAAACCGGTCCACCAGCCGACGATGACGAGGCCCGGGAGCACGAAGATGATCGCGGACAGCGTGCCCGCTGCCGATGCGATCGTCTGCACGATGTTGTTCTCGACGACGGAGTGCTCCGCGAAGAAGCGGAGGATCGCCATCGAGATCACCGCGGCGGGGATCGATGTCGCGAAGGTGAGGCCGACCTTGAGTCCGAGATAGACGTTGGCGGCGGTGAACACCAGGGTGATGATTCCACCGATGATGATCCCGCGGATCGTCAGTTCCCGGACGGGTGATGTGGTGGTGTCAGATGACAACGGAGTCTCTTTCCAGATGGAAGACAGAAACAATGCGGTTCAGGCTACCGCAGTAAAGTGCCGGTCCTCGGGGACTAAATCCCCGTGGACCGGCACTCATGGTCCGCTAGACGCCGAGCAGGGACTGCAGCGGTCCGAGCACGAAATACAGCACAAACAGCAGGGAAACGATCCACATGAGGGGGTGGATCTTCTTTACCCGGCCGAGTGCAAGTTCGATGATGAGGTAGGTGACGAATCCCGCACCAATGCCGACCGTGATCGAGTACGCGAACGGCATGAGGGCGATCGTGAGGAACGACGGGATCGCGATCTCGGGGCGATGCCACTCGATCTCGGTCACCTGGGTCATCATGAGGAAGCCGACGGCCACGAGCGCGGTCGACGCGGCCTCCGAGGGCACGAGTTCGACGATGGGCGCGAGGAACATCGACAGCATGAACAGCAGGCCCGTGACGACGGTCGCGAGGCCGGTGCGGGCGCCTTCGCCAACGCCCGCAGAGGATTCGACGTAGCTCGTCGCCGACGAGACGCCACCCATACCACCCGCGGCGGCACCGATGGAGTCGACAACGAGGATCTGGCGCGTGCGCGGCGGGTTGCCTTCCTCATCGAGCAGGCCGGCCTCGCCGCCGATGGCGACCATGGTGCCCATCGTGTCGAAGAAGTCGGCGAGCATGAGTGAGAAGACGAGCAGCAACACGGCGAGGAAGCCGATCTTGCCGAACGAGCCGAACAGGTCGAATTGGCCGAGCGTTGAGAAGTCGGGCAGCGAGACGGGCGAGCCCTTGAGCTCGGGGATGGTGAGGCCCCAGCCGGTCGGGTTCTCCTCGCTCTTAGCACCTAGGTGCGTGAACAGCTGGATGATGATGCCGACGACGGTCGCGGACAGGATGCCGATGAGGATCGCACCGCGGACCTTGCGGACCATGAGGACGATCGTCACAAGCAGGCCGACGACGAAGACGAGCGCGGGCCATCCGGCGAGCGAACCGTTGATGCCGAGTTGCAGCGGCGTGCCGCCCGGGCGCACGATGCCGGCGTTGACGAGGCCGACGAGCGCGATGAACAGGCCGATGCCGACGGAGATCGCCGTCTTCATCTGGGCGGGCACGGCCCTAAAGACGGCCTCGCGGAAGCCCGTGAGGACGAGCACGAGGATGATGATGCCTTCCCACACGATCAGACCCATCGCTTCGGCCCACGTGAGGCCGGACGCGCCGACGAGCGTGAAGGCGACCATTGCGTTCAGGCCCATGCCCGAGGCGAGCGCGAGTGGGTAGTTCGCCCACAGGCCCATGATCAGGGAGAGCACGCCCGCGACGAGCGCGGTGCCTGCGGCGATCGCCGGGATGTTGGCCTCCGTACCGCGGCCGAGGAAGCCGCCCGAGGAGTCCATGCCGGACAGGATGATCGGGTTTAGGACAAGGATGTAGGACATCGCGAAGAAGGTCACGAGTCCACCGCGCAGCTCGCGACTCACGGAGGAGCCACGCTGCGTGATTTGGAAAAAGCGGTCTAAAGTGCCGAGAAAACCGGTGTACTGAGGGGTGGTGACGGGAGAGTTCACGAGGGAATCGTCCCATATTTTTCACTCTCTCCTGCATACTGGCACCCAGATGGACCGCCGCGAGAAAGGCAGCGTTATGAAGATTTTGGTGCCCGACGATGTCGTTCTTGACCTCAATCTGCCAAAGGACGAGATTGCTTCATACACTTTTGGGGAACCTATTGCCGAAACGGAACGCGATGCTGACGCAATAGTGATGTGGGGTTTTGGTCACCGTTGGCTGAATGAGGTCCTGCCCGCCCTACCGAACCTGCGCTGGATCCAAACGCTCGCCGCCGGACCCGACGCCCTGCTCGCTTCCGGCGCCGTCCCGACAGGTGTCGAGATCACGACCGGCCGCGGCTTTCACGATCGGACCGTCGCCGAGCATGCGCTCGGGATGACCCTCGCGCTCGTGCGCCGCCTGCCCGACTGCCTCGATGCGCAGGCCGACCACCGCTGGGCGAGCGAGATCGGCGGCAGCCAGCCGCTGCATCCCGGCGACCGCATCACGACGCTCATCAACGCGAACGTACTCGTCTGGGGCTTCGGCTCGATCGGCTCGCGCATCGCCGATGTCTTTTCGGTCGTCGGAGCGAAGGTGCGCGGCGTGGCCCGCAGCGCGGGCGAGCGCCACGGCTATGAGGTCCTCACCGAAGACTACGTGGACGCCGCACTCGCCGAGACGGACGTCCTCGTCATGGTGCTGCCGACGAGCAAGTCGACGAACGATGCGCTTGATGCGCGCCGCCTGGTGCTGCTGCCGAAGCACGCCTTCGTCATCAACGTCGGGCGCGCGACCACGTGGAATGAGGCGGACGTGATCGATGCCCTTAAGGAAGGTCAGATCGCGGGCGCCGCGACCGACGTGACAAGCAAGGAGCCCCTCCCGGATAACTCGCCGCTGTGGGACGCGCCGAACCTGCTCATCACGCCGCACGCCGCGGGTGGACGGCCGGACAACCCCGAACCGACGATCGAGGCGAATGCCGAAGCCATCCGCACCGGCCGCCTGGCAGACCTCATCAACCGGGTCGAGCTGTGAGCCTCGACGCTGAGCTGCCGGTCGCGTCCGCCTAGTCGTCGAGTAGGCCCGCAGCTCTGCGGGTCGAGCGGGAGGCGTGCACGCTCCACTTCGGCACCCAGCGGGCCTGGGCCAGGCAGGACAGGATCGAGATTCCGCCCATGACCCAGATGCCGCCCGCGAGCGAGCCGAGGAGCGCACCGCCTGCGAGGATCGCGGGCCCGGCGACGCCGCCGAAGTCGGAGAACAGGCGCCAGACGCCGAGGAACTGGCTGCGGCCCTCGCTCGGGGCGACGTCGGCGCCGAGCGTCATGAGGATGCCCGAGGAGATGCCGTTGCCGAGACCGAGGATGGTCGCGACGATCGAGACGGCGAAGACCGTCGTCGTGAACGGAAGGGCGACAAGGGAGGCGCCCATGATGGTCATCGCGGGGATGCCGACCCACAGGCGCCCGCGCGAGTCCATGAGCTTGCCGGCGGGGTAGAACAGCAGCATGTCGGCGGCGTTCGCGATGCCGAAGACGAGGGAGGTCGTCTCCGGGGAGATGCCGAGGTGTTCGGTCCACAGGGGCAGGACGTTGACGCGGGCGGCGCGCACGGCGCCGATGAGCAGAACGGCGATGCCGAGGGTGGAAAACACCGGCCAGTACTGGGTGACGATCTGGCGCATCGAGACGGCGGGCTTCGTCGTCGCGGCGGCTAGACGCTGTTTCATCGTCGGGAGCTCGGCACCCTTTTCGTGTCCGAAGGCGGCGACGAAAACCATCGCGATGAGCGTCGAGACGATCGCGAGGACGTAGACCGCGCGCAGGCCCGCGAGGTAGATGACGCCGGCGCCCGCGAACGGGCCGATGAAATAGCCGACGCGATGGATGCCGCCGAGCGTCGACATGACGCGGGCGCGGCGCAGCGGGTGCGTGATCTCGGTGAGGTAGGACTGGCGTGCAAGGAAATATGAGGAGGACGCGCCGCCGATGAGCAGGACGGCGATCACGAGCATGGGCGGGTTCGACGCGAGCCCGGCGAGGATGAGGCCGATGATCGCGACAACGGAGGCGGCGAGCATCGAGAAACGGTCGCCGACGCGACCGGCGATCGCACCCGCGGGCACGTCCATGAGGATCTGGCCGATCGCGAGGACGGTGACGAGGAAGGCGGCGCCGGACAGGCTAAAGCCGATGTTGGTCGCGGTCGCGACGATGATCGGAATGACGGCGCCGGCCCCGAGCTCGAAGAAGATCGTGGGGACGAACGTGCCAAGGACGACGGTCCGCAGCGGGAACATCGGCCCTTCGGGCATGCCGACGGGAGCCGTCACGAGTTTTTCAGGTCAAACGGTTCGATGTCGAATTCGTCGATGACCGGGGCGGACGGCTGCCAGTCGCCGCTGCTTTGGGGCAGGTCGGTCTCCGAATGCGCGCCGCAGCCGTGGTCGAGGCTGACGACGCGGCCGTCGTCGACCGACCATTCGTTCGCGCAGACGCCGAACATGTGGCTCGTCGAGCCCGAGAGCTTCAGCAGGAATCCGCACGTGGTGCACTTCGCCTTGGCGCGCCGGGAGCCGGGCGTGTTCGGGCCCGCCTTGCCGGCGTACCAGCGTTCGGCGGCGGCGGCGCGGCCCGCGGGTGACAGGACGCGCTTGCGGCCGAGGCCCATCTCGTCGAAGTCCTCATCGGACTCACTCGTGGTATCCGCGTCCTGGGTGACGAGGCGTTCGTCGTGCGGGACGTAGGGCAGGGTGTCGCCAGGGCTGACGTCCTCGGGGCGCAGGCGCTGGGCGTAGGGGATCCAGTCGGGCGCGAGCAGCGAGTCGTCGCCGGGCTGCAGGACGACCTCGCAGATGGTCGCGGCACGGCCGCGCGGCACACGCGCGAGGGTGACGGCCCAGCACCAGCCGCGGTATCCCGGGTCGGTGCAGACGAATCGGTGCGTGCCGAGGCGCACGTCCTCGAGGACGAAGGCGGCGTGCGCCCCCACTTTGTCTTCGCCCGCGAGCTCGATCGCGGCGGCACGAGCCTCGTCGATCGCGCCCGCGAGGACCTTGTCCTCGGCCGGCTTCTTACTCGGTGCGCTCATGATGTCCTTAGGCGTCGAAATCGTTGGCGACGGCCCGCAGTACTTGGGCGAGCTTGTGGCCGTGCTCGGGGTAGCGGCCGCGTCGCAGCTGGTTGGAGGAGGCGTCGAGCATCCGGATGAGGTCCTCGACGATCGGGACCATCTCGGTAGGCTTGCGGCGCAGGTTGCGCGAGACCGAGGGGATGGGCTCGGCGAGTTCGACGAACATGGCCTGCGGGCCGCGGCGGCCGTCGGCGATGGAATAGTCGAGCTTGGTGCCGGCACGCAGCGTCGTCGTGCTCTCCGGCAGGGCCGATGCGTGCAGGAAAACCTCACCGCCGTCGTCGCCGGTGATGAAACCGAAACCCTTATCGGCGTCGAACCACTTGACCTTGCCAGTGGGCATGGTGTGCTTCCTCCCCAGTAGTACGCAGGGCTCGCCAGACGCGAGCTCCCCCATTCTATCGGGAGTTGCGACGCGCTGCGCTCGCGCGAACCTCGGCCACGAACGCCGCCGCGAGCGCCTGCGACGCGGGCGCAATCTCGCCGTCGGCGGCGCGCAGGTCGCGCACGACGGCGTCGGAGTCGACGTCCTCATACGTCGCGGTCCAGGCGCCGACCTGTTCGGGCGCGACCTCGGGATGGAACTGGACGCCGAGTGCGCTGCCGACGCGGAAGGCCTGCAGGTACCGCTCCGAGCGGCCGAGGGCGGTCGCGTCCGGCCCGAGCTCGGTGATGGCATCGGAGTGCAATTCGGCGACGCGGGTGCTCGCGGTCGCGAGCGGCCCGAGTATCGGGTCGGCCGCAGCATCCTCCTCCCACGTGACGTCGACGGGCCCGACCTCGCGCCCGTCGGGATGCCCGACGGTGACGCGGCCGCCGGTCTCGACGGCAAGGAGTTGGGCGCCCAGGCAGATCCCGAGGACGGGCAGGTCCTCCTCCATGCTCGTGCGCATGAGCGTGCGCGTGGCCGCAAGATGCGGGAACTCTTCGGTCGCGTAGGTGTTGGCTTCGCCGCCTAACACGATCAGCGCATCGCCCGCCTCGGTGGGGATCGGGGTCGTGCGCCCATAGACGACACGCAGCTTGATATCGCTATCGGCGGCGAGCCAGTTCTCGAAGCGGGCGAGGGGGACGTCGTCGTCGTGTTGGATCACGGTGATGAGGCAAGGCACGCGGGAAGCTTAGCGCGTAATTTGCGCCGATAGTGTTGCGGGTCATATCCCCGCCCATGATGATAGGAGCGTGAAGAAGTTCGTCACGACCTTGGCTGGAGGCGCGATCGGCCTCCTCGTCGTGCTGCCGGGCGCCGCAGCGATCGCCTCGAGCGCCCCGCTCGCACCCCCGCTCACCGCACCGATCGAAGCCCCCGAGCGGCTCCCGGAGCGGATCACGGATAGGGCGGGCGTGCTGTCGCCCGATCAGAAGGCGAAGCTCACCAAAGGGATTTCCGAACTGCAGTCCAAGCATCAGTCCGACCTGTGGGTCGTCTTCGTCAACTCCTTTGACGGGATGAGCCCGGAGTCGTGGACCAAGCAGACCGCGCAGGCCTCGGGCCTCGGCACGGACCAGTACCTGCTGACAATCGCCGTGAAGGACCGCGCCTACTACCTCGCGCGCGCCGCGGAATCGAAACTGTCGGCCTCGCAGCTGACGTCGATCGGTAACGCCGACGTGCGCGCCGCGCTGTCCCGCAATGACTGGGCCGGCGCCGTTTCCGCCGCGAGCTCCGGCATCGATAACGCGCTGACGCCGGGCTTGCCCGTGTTGCCCGTCGCGGCCGTCGGCGTCGGCGGCATTGCGCTTGCCGGCTACGGCATTTCGCGCGCCCGTAAGCGCGGCAAGGAACGCCAGCAGCGCGCCACGACGCTCAAGGGCCTCGCCCAGCAGGCCGGCGCCGCACTCGTCGACGTCGATGACGCGATCCGCGGCGCCCGCGACGAGCTCGGCTTCGCGCAGGCGGAGTTCGGGCTGCAGCAGACCGAGGAATTCACGAAGTCGCTCACGGCCGCCGAAAAGCTCCTCGCGCAGGCGTTCGCGATCCAAAAGCATCTCGACGATCCCGCGACCCAGCTGCCCGAGGCCGAGGTCATGGACCGCTTCCGCGAGATCCTCGATCTGACGGACGAGGCGAAGGACAACGTCCACGCCCACCTCCAGCAGTTCTCCCAGATGCGCGATATGCAGTCCCGCGTCGAGCAGGTCCTTGCCGAAATGTCGACGCGCGAAACCGAAGTGCGCTCACGCCTGGAAGGCTCGCGCTCGATCCTCGCGACGCTGTCGAACCGCTACCCGGATCGCGCGCTTGCATCCTTCCTCGGTAACCCGGAGCGCGCTCGCGGCTTCCTCGATACGGCCAAGCAGGCGATCGCCGCTGGCCAGGACCGCGTCACGAAGAACGACCGCGCCTCGGCCGTCGTTCAGGCGCGCCTCGCCGAAGGCGCGATCGGTCAGGCCGCGGAGCTCCTCGAGGCCGTCAACCGGGCCGATAAGGAACTCGCGCACGCTGCCAAGCAGCTGCCCGCCGCGATCGCCTCGATCAGCTCCGATCTGCAGGACGCGGACCGGCTGCTGTCGAACAAGGGCGAGCTCGCCGCGGAACGCAAGGCCGCCCAGGCCGCGATCTCCCAGGGACACGAAGCGCAGCGCAACGGCGATCCCGTCGGCGCGCTCGCCGCCCTCAGCCAGGCCGAGGACGCGATCGACCGGGCCCTCGAGCCCTACCGTACGGCCGAAGAGCAGCAGGTGCGCGCGAAGCGCAACCTCGCCGATCGGCTCGGCCAGCTCGATTCCCGCCTGCGCAACCTCGACGGGCTGCTCCACACGCACCGCGCCCGCGTCGGGCCACGTGCCCGCTCGATGTTCACCGAAGCGGTGGACCTGTCCGAGCGCGCCCATGACCTCGCCGAAAACGATCCGGTCCAGGCCGTGCAGGCCGCGAGCCTCGGCCTGCAGAAGGTCGATGCGGCGACCCGAATCGCCCAGGCCGACCTTAACTCCGGCGCCAACCTCGGCGGTCCCTGGCGGGATCCGGCGATGCCTCCCGGCTGGGATCCGGATGAATGGCACGGCTATGGCGGCCGGAACCGCTCCGGTACCTCGGACGTCCTTGGCACGATCATCGCCGGTCAGGTCCTCGGCAATATCCTCGGCGGCATGCTCGGTGGCGGCGGCCACCGCGGCGGCGGTGGATTTGGCGGCGGCTTCGGCGGTGGCGGCTTCGGCGGCGGAGGCGGCGGCTTCGGCGGCGGCTTCGGCGGCGGCGGAGGCCGGTTCTAACCCCTTTTACAAGTGTCCGACTCGATTACCTCTTCACTGTGACCTCCCGGTCGCGTAACCGAAAGGAAACCCCATGGCAGAAAAGCAGACCATTCTGGGCCGGATCGCCCAGCTGACTCGAGCCAATATCAACGCGCTCCTCGACCGTGCCGAGGATCCGCAGAAGATGCTCGACCAGCTCGTGCGCGATTACACCAACTCGATTCGCGAAGCCGAAGAGGCCGTCTCGGTCACCATCGGTAACCTGCGCCTGGCCGAAAAGGACTACGAGTCCGACAAGGCCGAGGCCCGCGACTGGGGTAACAAGGCCCGCGCCGCCGCCCAGAAGGCCGAAGAGCTCCGCTCCGCTGGCGACAGCGATGGCGCCGAGAAGTTCGACAAGCTCGCCCGCGTCGCGATCACCAAGCAGATCAACGCGGAAAACGAGGTCAAGGCCGCCGAGCCGATGATCACGCAGCAAAACGAGGTCGTCGACAAGCTCAAGGATGGCCTTGTCCAGATGAAGGACAAGCTCGATGAGCTGAAGTCCAAGCGCGACCAGCTGATCGCCCGCCAGAAGTCCGCCGAGGCCCAGTCCCGCGTGACCGATGCGATCTCCTCGATCAACGTCCTCGACCCGACGACCGAGATCTCCCGCTGGGAAGAGCAGGTCCGCCGCGAAGAGGCCCGCGTTGCCGGCAAGCAGGAAATCGCTGGCGCCTCTCTCGAGTCGCAGTTCGCGGAGCTGGAAGACCACAACAAGAACGCCGAGATCGAGGCCCGCCTCGCCGCCCTGCGTTCCGGCTCCACCCCGCAGATCACCTCCGATCAGGAGGCCGAGATCGTCGAGGACGTCAACCACGACGATGAGGAATACGCGCAGCGCGCGAAGCAGTACTCGAAGGACTCCTTCGATTCCTCTGACCGGGCCACCGGCCACTAATTTCTGCTCTCGGCGGCGGGCCCAGTTTTGGGCCCGCCGCCGCGGCGTGCCAGTAGGCTGGAGCTATGGGTAATGACCAAACAACATATCTCTTAGCTGACGGCGAAAATATTGACGCTACCCTCGGAATGTCGGTCCTGAACCGGCGTCCCCACCCCGATGAGCGGCCCCGCTGGGACCGGATCCTCGACTTCGCCGATCACCGCTTCGGGCGCGACGTGCGCGCCCTGTTCTTCCTTAACGCCACCTCCGGCCAGCTGCCCATCAGCTTCGTCCAGGCCCTCATCGCCATGGAATACCGGCCCGTCCCGCTGGCCGGCTCGGGAATCGAGAAGGTCGTCGACGTCGGTATCCAGCGCACGCTCGAAGCTCTCGTCGACCGCGGCCCCTCCCATGTCCTGCTCGCCTCCCACGACGGCGACTTCATCCCGCAGGTCGAGGCGCTCCTCGACAACGGTTCGCGCGTCGGGGTCCTGTGCTTCCGCGAATTCCTCAACGCCAAACTCGCCGCCCTCGATGAAAAGGGCCTGGAAATCTTCGACCTGGAGACCGACGTCAAGGCCTTCCAGGTCGCGCTGCCGCGCGTGAAGATCATTCCGCTGTCCGAATTCCGTCCCGAAGAATTCCTCTAAACCATGACCGGCCACGTGGGCGAGGAGGTGCGCGCGATCAGCCGCGCCCGCATCGTCGGGGCGCCAACGGACGAACTCGTCGACGTCCACCTCGAAGGCGGGGCGGTCGAACGGATCGAACCGTCGGGCAGCGCTCCGCTTACCGGCGCGCTCGACGCCGATGGCGCGTTCCTCATCCCCGGACTGTGGGACGCGCACGTGCACTTCGGCAACTGGGCGCAAACCTTCACCCGCCTCGACCTGTCGGGGGCCACGAGTGCCCGGCAGTGCGCGAGACTGCTCGCCGAGGAGGCACGTGCCAACCCGCCGATCGCGGGCGGCGCCGTCATCGGCATGGGCTATCACGGCGCCCTGTGGGATCCCGCGCCCACGACATCCCTGCTCGATACGGTCATGGGCGAGATCCCCGCGATCGCGGTGAGCCACGACCTGCACTCGGCCTGGCTGAACAGCGCGGCGCAAAACCTCCTCGGGCTGCCGTTGCGCGAGGGCCTCGTGCGCGAAGGAGAATGGTTCACCCTGTCCCCCGCAGTCGACGCGTTGCCGGCCGCCGACCCGGACGAGCCGCTGCGCGCGGCGATCGCGGATGCCGCGAGCCGTGGCGTCGTCGGCATCACCGACTTCGACTTCGGGAACCACCTGGATGTGTGGCGTGAGCGCAACGCGCGCAGCCTCACCCAGCTGCGGGTGCGAGCCGGGTTCTATCCCGAATTCTTGGGCGCCGCGATCGAGCGCGGCCTTGCCACCGGCGATGCCTTAAGCGAAGACGGGCTCGTGACGCTCGGGCCGCTGAAGATCATTTCCGACGGCTCGCTCAACACGAAGACCGCCTACTGCTTCGACGCCTATCCCGGCGGCGGGCACGGCGTCCTGTCCGTGAGCGAGGACGAGCTCACGCGCCTCGCGGCGCGCGCCCACGAGGCCGGCATCGAGTGCGCGATCCACGCGATCGGCGACCACGCGAACGCCATCGCACTAAAAGTTTTTTCGACCACGGGCGTGCGCGGCTCGATCGAACACGCCCAGCTCATGCGCGCCGACGACATCGTTGAGATGGGCGAGCGCCACATCACTGCCTCGATCCAGCCCGCGCACCTGCTCGATGACCGCGAACCATCCGCGCAGCTGTGGCCAGGCAAGGTGCCCTACGAATTCCAGCGGCTCTCCAAAGCCGGCGTGACGCTCACGCTCGGCTCCGATGCGCCCGTCTCGCCACTCGACCCGTGGCTGCAGATCGCGGCCGCCGTCGGACGCGGCGAACCCGAGACCGACCCGTGGGAGCCGGGAGAACGCCTGACCCCCGCGACGGCGCTGTTCAGCTCGACGGGCGGCGTCGGACGGATCCTGCCCGGCTCCCCCGCCGACCTCGCGCTGCTCGCAGCCGACCCGCTCGCCCCCGGCATCAGCGCGGCCGACCTGCGCGCCATGCGCGTGCTCGCCACGATCTGCGCGGGCCGGGTCACCCACGCCGATTAGGCGAACGCGGTCGCGGTGAGATAATGAGCCACATGACTGACTTCATCGCCGATCTCGCTGACTTTATTACCGCATCCCCGTCCTCCTTCCACGCTGCAACGGAACTCGGTCGGCGGCTGAGCGAAGCCGGCTACACCCGCAACGAGGAATCCGCGCCGTGGGACGCAAGCCCGGGCGGGCACTACATCATCCGCGACGGCGCGCTCATGGCGTGGCTCGTGCCCGACGGCGCCGATACCTCCTCGGCCTTCCGCATCGTCGGCACGCACACCGACTCCCCCTCGCTGAAGCTCAAGCCGAAGCCTGCCATTGCGCGCGCGGGCTGGCAGTCCGTGGGCGTCGAGGTCTACGGCGGCCCGCTGCTGAACTCCTGGCTCGACCGCGACCTCGCCTTCGCGGGCCGGATCGTCGATAAGGACGGCGTCGTCCACCTCGTGCGCACCGGCCCGATCGCGCGGGTCCCGCAGCTCGCGATCCACCTCGACCGCAAGATCGGCGCCGAGGGCCTGAAGCTCGATCCGCAGCAGCACACCGCCCCGATCTACGCTGTCGGCGACGAAAACGCGGACATCCTCGACATCATCGCGCGCACGGCGGGACTTACTGCGGCCGATGTGACCGGCCACGATATTTACGCCATCGACACGCAGGCGCCGGCCGTCATCGGCGCGAACGAAGACTTCTTCGCCGCGGGCCGCCTCGACAACCTGTCCTCGACGCACGCGACGCTGTGGGCACTGGAAAACCTCGCCGAGCACACGCGCGACATCCTCGTTTTTGCTGCCTTCGATCACGAGGAGGTCGGCAGCTCGACCCGCTCCGGCGCCGCCGGCCCCATCCTCGCCGACGTGCTCACCCGTACCGCGGGAGCGCTCGGCGCAAGCGCGGACGATACCGCCGCGATGTTCGCCCGCTCGGCGCTGCTGAGCGTCGATGCCGCGCACGCCGTCCACCCGAACTACGCGGAGCGCCACGACCCGGAGACGCACCCGCTGCTGAACGCGGGCCCGGTCCTGAAGGTCAACTCACAGCAGCGCTACGCGACCGACGCGGTCGGCATCTCGCTGTGGAACCGCGCCGTCGCGGCCGCAGGAATCGAGGCGCAGGTGTTCGTGTCCAATAACGCGATGCCTTGCGGTTCGACGATCGGCCCGATCTCCGCGACCCGCCTCGGCCTCACGACGGTCGACGTCGGCGCCCCGCTGCTGTCGATGCACTCCGCGCGCGAACTCGCGGGCACGAAGGACCTGCCGGCGCTTGCCGCGGTGATCGCCGCGTTCTACACCGCTATCGATCTGTAAAGGGGGACCAGATGCGCACCACGGAGGAACCTAAGCCTCGCCTCCTCGTCGTCGACGACGAGCCCAATATTCTCGACCTGCTCGCCGCCTCGCTGCGATTCGCAGGCTTCGACGTCGAAACGGCCGCCGACGGCAACGCCGCGCTGCACCTGGCACGCACGAAACCGTTCGACCTCGTCGTCCTGGACGTCATGCTCCCCGATATGGACGGTTTCACCGTGATCCGCCGGATGCGCTCGGCGCGCATCGAGGTCCCGGTCCTGTTCCTCACCGCCCGCGATGACGTCGCCGATAAGCTCACGGGTCTGCAGGAGGGCGGCGACGATTACGTGACGAAGCCGTTCTCGCTCGAGGAAGTCGTCGCCCGCATCAACGCGGTGCTGCGCCGCACGCGCCCGACGCTGACCGACGAGTCGACGATGACGTACGCGGACCTCGTCTTGAACGACGACACCCACGAGGTGCACCGCGGCGGCGAACTCATCGATTTGTCGCCGACGGAGTACAAGCTGCTGCGCTACCTGATGATCAACGCGGAGCGCGTCGTATCGAAATCGCAGATCCTCGACCACGTGTGGGAATACGACTTCATGGGGGACGCCAACATCGTCGAGTCCTATATCTCCTACCTGCGCCGCAAGGTCGAGATGCCGGACAAACCCGTCCTCATCCACACCCGCCGCGGCGTCGGCTACATGCTGCGTGAGGAGGAGGCGAAGGGATGACCCTCGTCGCGCCGCGCACGTCCAGGTTCGAAGAGATCCCCCTCTCCACGCGCCTGGTGACGACGTTTGCGGTGCTCTTATCCTTCGGCCTGTTCGTCGCGTTCCTCGTGACGAGCTCGATCCTGCGCTCCTCGCTCGTCAACCAGCTCGACCTGCAGCTCGCTGCGACCGCGGAGGCGATGTCGGCGAGCCCCGTGCAGTGGCTCGAACAGTCCGCCGACGAGGACCAGCTGTCGACCGACTACTACCTAAAGATCGACCTCGTCGACGGGCGCAGCGAGACGTTCGTCAGCAAGGAGACGATCCAGCGCTTCGGCAGGCCCGTCGTCACGTCACTTAAGGACGCGACCTCGACGATCGCGAACCAGGCCGTCACCGTGCCAAACGCGCAGGCGGGCGGCCCGTGGCGGATCTACCAGGTGCCGATCATCAACCAGTCGAACCAGTCCGTCATCGGTGTCTTCACCGTCGGGCTGCCGACGGCGAGCGTGCTGCGGCCGCTGGAGGACTCGATCGGCTTGCTAGTCGGCACCTCGATCCTCCTCGTCGTCATCGGCGGCCTCGTCTCGTGGATCGCGATCCGCCGCCACCTCAACCCGCTGCGCGAGATCGAAGCGACCGCGGGCGCGATCGCCGCCGGGGACCTGTCGCGTCGTATCCGGCCACGGCCCCCGACGACGGAAGTCGGCTCGCTCGCGCAATCGCTGAACGTCATGCTCGCCCAAATCGAGCAGGCCTTCGCCGACCGCACCGCCTCCGAGGCACGCACCCGCCAGTTCATCTCCGACGCGTCCCACGAGCTGCGCACGCCCGTCGCGACGATCCGCGGCTACGCCGAGCTCTACCGCATGGGCGGAATCCCCGCCGAGTCGCTGCCCGAAGCGATCGGCCGCATCGAGAGCGAAGCCGCACGCATGGGCGAACTCGTCGCCGACCTGTTGCAACTCGCGCGCCTCGATGAGGGCCGCCCGATGCACATCGAGGTCGTCGACCTCAAAGCGCTCGCCTCCGATTCCGCGAAGGACCTCTCGGTCCTCGATACCACCCGCACCGTGCAGGTCATCTCGCTTGCCGGCGGCGAACCGCACGAGACCAAGGCCTGCGCCGACCCGGACAAGATCCGCCAGGTGCTCGCGAACCTCGTCGGTAACCTCGTCAAGCACACGCCCGCGGGCTCCCCTGTCGAATTCGCGGTCGGCAACGAGGACGGCCGCGCCGTCGTCGAGATCCGCGACCACGGCCCCGGCGTCCCGCCCGAAGAGGCCGCCAAGATCTTCCGCCGCTTCTACCGCGTCGACACCTCCCGGGCCCGCAAGTCCGGCGGCTCCGGCCTAGGGCTTGCTATCGTCGCGGCGATCGTCGACGCCCACCAGGGCGAAATCAAGGTCCGCACTACTGACGGCGGTGGGCTGACGGTTCGTGTTCTGTTGCCCACACCGGGAAATTCCGCGGCTAGCGCGGACCAATGAGTTGGAGTTTCGACCCCTCGCGGGTCTAGCATGGCGGGGCCAGTCTTTTCGTCTTGGAGGATTCAAGTGAATACAGGCGGTGCACCCGCACCCCAATGGCTCGCCTCAGCGTTCGTGCGCAGCGCACGCACGCTCGGAGCCACCGCCGATCCGAGTGAGCTTAAGGCAACGGCCGAACGGCTCATCGAGCGGTGGCAAGAGTCCAACCGTTTCCATCACGGGCTCCCCCACCTCATCGAAGTGCTGCAGCGAGTCGACACCCTCGCCGAGGAAGCCCACAATCCCGACGCCGTCCGGCTCGCCGCCTGGTACCACGGCGCGATCTTCGATACCTCGATGATGGCCGAGTACCGCCGCGCCGCCGGCGAGGACAAGGATAAGAGCGCCGCGCTCGCCGCCGAGGAACTCGCGGCCCTTGGCGTGCCGGAGCAGACGATCGAGCAAATCTGCGAAATGATCCTCAAGCTCAAGGGGCACGCGCAGCAGTGCAGCGACATCGACTGCCAGGTACTCTCCGACGCCGACCTCGGATCGCTTGCCGTCGAGCCGCAAAAGTATCGCAAGTACCGCGAGAACGTGCGAAAAGAGTTTTCCCACCTCGAGATCGTCGACTACCTCGACGCCCGCATCACGATCATCACGAAACTGCTGGGGCGCACCCACCTGTTCGCCTCCCCGATGGCGAAGATGTGGGAGGACGCCGCGCGCGAGAACCTCGCCGCGGAACTCGCGCGGCTGAAGGCCGAACGCGAATGCCTCGAGACGAAACCCGCGGAAGAGTATGAGCCGGGCGCTCACAAGCACGCGATCCCCGCGAAGGTGGCGGAAGGCCAGGTGTCGAAGCCTCCGACGCTGGAAACCGAACCCGAGCCGAAGCCGCGCCGGGCCGGCGAAAAGCCTGCCGCCGAAGTCGTGGGCCGTCCCGTAGGCGAAGAGCCGCGTACCGAAAAACCCGCGGCCGAGACCCCGACGGCCTGGGGTATCGAGCGCGAACCGTCCGATCTGCGCAGCTTGCCGCGCCGCAACGCCAAGACCGTGCGGATGGAGCGGCGCACCGAGCTCGAGGTCGAGGACCCCGACCGCGATCCGCCGCGCCCCAGCGGCGAGCGCCCCACGCGCCCGAAGGATGACGACGCGACCGGCTCGCTGTTCAAGCCGCTGCAGATCGACTGACCTGGCCGCGGCTATCCACACGCCGCCGCGTAACGTTCTCCCATTCCATGGCGGCTGCCGCCGTCATTCGTGCCGCCGCGCGCGCTCCTAGCGTCGAGGTACCAGGACCCCCTGGTCACCCCGATTAGGAGAAGCATCATGCAGTTCACCGTCAACTCAACCGAACTCCAGGCGGCCTCGGCCCGCACCACCGCTTCCGTGTCCTCTGTCCGCGCGGAGGTCCACGGCCTCATGGCCAACCTGCAGTCCCTCCAGGGCTCGTGGCTCGGCGGCGCGGCCGAAGCGTTCGGCGACTGCGCCCGCCGCTGGCACCTCGTCCAGCAGCAGGTTGAGACGCACCTGGAAGAAATCTCCCAGGCCCTCGCGGGCGTCGCCCGGCAGTACGAGGACGTGGAAGCCGCCTCGCGCGCCGTCTTCGCCGGCTAGCGATCCTCGGACCGACCGGCCCGTGAGGGTCGGTCGGTTCGGTATACATGCAACAACGTGTCGAGCGCGGGCCGCTCCTGAGTTGCATCGCCCGATGCGGTCTCGGACTGGAAGCGCTCGACGACCTTCGCCTGCACGACCGACGTGTCGGCGACATAGGGCAACAGGTTCGGCAGGTGGTGCAGCACATCCGGGTTTTGCGGCCCGCCCACCCCCTCGGTGAGGTTCGAAATATCGTGGCCGACGAGCACCAAGTGCCCGCCCGGCGCGAGCCAGGACGCGGCCCGAGCCAGGATTAGGCCGAGCTCATTGGTCGGCAGCTGAATGTAGCCGAGGACAATGAGGTCGGCAGCGCTCTGCGGCTCATAGTCTTCGACCGTGGAATGGACCCACTCGATGTCCTGATCCTCACAAATGTTTTTGGCCCGCTCGATCGCCACGCCCGATTGCTCGATCGCGATCACGTGGTACCCCAGGCTCGCGAGATAGCGGGCGTGCCGCCCCTCCCCCGCGCCGATGTCGATCGCGACCGGTGCCTCGGGTGAGCGCGCGGCTACCTGGTCCGATGCGAACGTTTCAACCGCGGAAACAAGCGGGGTTGCAGCATCGCCAACCCAAACCTGTGCGTCACGATATTTTTCATCCCAGTCAGACATGGCTTCAGGTTAGGCCACAACGTCGGTGATACCTGCTACCTTTTTGCCATGGGCGTGATGTGGTG
Organism: Bowdeniella nasicola; assembly: GCF_001907295.1. Lineage (GTDB taxonomy): Bacteria > Actinomycetota > Actinomycetes > Actinomycetales > Actinomycetaceae > Bowdeniella > Bowdeniella nasicola. The sequence continues at coordinate 157 of NZ_MQVR01000008.1, read as the reverse complement.
GGGTTACCACGTAGCCAATGACATGGCAAAGAGATCCTCACTGACGAGGACCTGTTCGACGAGTTTGGATCGCCCCGGGTGTGGTGGAGGGTTTGATCTAACCGAGAGGATAGGAACATGCCTGCACCGAGTAAGTACCCTGCAGAAGTTCGTGACC